>CAUJJW010000001.1 GCA_963205105.1 Verrucomicrobiota bacterium
TCCTCTCAGCGGCTGCCCAATGTTCCTGCGGGCGTGGCCGGCTGGGTTCAACTGCGTGCCTGGAACGCGTCCGCGGGGGCCACGTATGACGAAGCGGTTCGCCAAATGGGCCCTGGCGGCGCCAGTGCCATCCTCCGGATCGTCACCGGAGGTTCGGGCACGCCCCCCTCGCTCCCGCCTCCCTTGGAAGGATTAACCTCCTTCCATCTCGAAGTGCCCACGGCACCGTCGGTGGTTGCCCTGAACGTGCCGTCCAACATCGACATCGGTGGCACGCTGCGATTGGAAGCTTCCATCGCCGGCACGGTGCCCGTCGCCGTTCAATGGCTGAGGAATGGCGAGCCGATACCGGGAGCCGCAGGCTTGGTTTACACCCTCGAGAATGTAGGTCCTGGCGATGGCGGTCAGTATTCGGTGCGACTCGAGAATCTGCTGGGAACAGTGACGTCGGAGGTGCGATCGGTGGCGGTGGTGGAACCGCGGGCCATCGTGGTGCGGGCGGAGAAACCACAGATTTTGGTGGGTGAGACGGCGACGCTGATCGCTGAAGCCTCCGGACGGCCAGGGTTCGTGGTCACTTGGTTTGCGGGACCGAGTGGTGACCTTTCCAAGCCGGTGGGTCAGCCCGGCTTGGAACTGCGGACGGATGCGCTGGTGGAGTCGACGCGCTATTGGGCGCGAGTGACCGATGCGCGCGGGGTCACCGACAGCGAGTCGGTGTGGATCGAGGTGATTCGCCATCCGCAACGGCTGACGATCGAGGCTCCGGACTCGGTGGTGTTCAGTGAGACGCCGATTCCGGTGGTGGCGACCTCCGACAGCGGCCTCCCGGTTGTGGTGCAGGTGGTGGACGGGCCGGCGGTTTTCGCCGATGGAGTGTTGAAGGCGAGTGGGGCGGGGACGATTCGCATCGGGGCATCGCAGGACGGGAACGAGCGGTTCCAGCCTGCGGCTCTTGAAAAGTCCATCGTGGTGGAGAAGGCGGTGGCTGGGGTTGTGCTGAGCCGGCTGGAAGCCTTTGCGGAAGGCCCTCCGGTGACGGCGGTGGCGACGACGGATCCACCGGGGTTGCCGGTGGTTCTCCGGTACGACGAGCGCTTGGAACCGCCGGCCGAGCCGGGCAGCTACGCGGTCACTGCGGAAGTGGATCATCCCAACTACCGCGGCAGCGGCTCGGGCGTTCTGAAGCTGTCGCCGCCGGAATTCACCCTGGCGGGCCGGGTGTTCGTCGATGGCAACGGCAACGGCGTGGAGGACGCGGGAGAGTCGGGGTTGGGCGGCGTGACCGTTCGCTTGAGGCAGGGGGATGTGGAGTCGGACACCTTGACGAGCGACAATGGGGAATTTGGATGGACTGCGCTGAAGCCAGGGAATTTCACGGTGGAGGTGATCGCCCCCTCGGGCTTCCAGGGAACCACCCCGGTGTTGCGCACGGTGGTGGGACAGGTGGGGAAACGGGTCGACCTCGCCTTCGGGTTGCAGGAGGTGGCGACGGTCGGGGGCATGGTGTTCGTGGACACCGATGGCGACGGGCTTCGCGGAGGGCAGGAAGTCGGCCTGGCTGGGGTGACGGTGCGGGTGATGGGTGGCGATCGGGTGCAGGTGGCGGTGACGGGTGCGGAAGGCTTCTTCCGCTTCACCGGGCTCATTCCAGGCCATTACGAAATCGAGGAGGAGGACCTGGCGGGCTACGCCAGCACGACGGCGAACCGAAGAAGTGTGAGCGTCAGCCGGGGTGGGGCGGCCTCTGTGTTTTTCGGGGATCTGCCGGTGCAATCGATTTCCGGGGCGGTTTTTGTGGACGCCAATGGAAACGGCATCCGGGATTCCGGGGAAGAAGGGGTCCTGGGAGTCGAGGTTGAACTCTTCCTGGCCCGAGGGAATCCGGAGGACGATGAGCCCTGGCGCGAGCAGGTCACCGGCGCGGATGGGACGTTTCGATTCGAAGGGGTTCCGGTGGGGGACTACGTGGTGCGACAACGTTTGCCGTCGGACTACACGCTGTCATCGATGCCGGGCCCGGCACTGGCGTCGTTGCGGGCGCATGGAGCGGGGGCGTCGGAAGCGGAGGGGGGGCGTGCGGTTCGGTTGCAGGATGGCGGAGCGGTGGCGGTGCGTTTTGGGGTGTTGCCGCGGGGCCGAGTGATGGGCGTGGTCTTTGAGGATTTGGACGGTGACCGGAATCAAAGCCTGCTCGAGCGTGGTCTGGCCGGGGTTCGCATCGACGCGCACGATGCCAGCACGGGTGAGCCGCTGGCGGCAGCAATCACCGGGCCGGACGGGCGGTACAGTCTGGCGCTTTCGGCGGGACGGGTGCTGCGGCTGACCCAGACGGCTCTCCCGGGTTACCTCGCGGCGGCGGGGAGCCTGGTTTCCGTGGATGTCGCCCAAGCGGCGGTGGCGAACTTCCCCAACCGAACCCAGGGAACCGTGTCCGGGAGGGTGTTTCACGACGAGAACGGCGACGGTGATTTCAGCCATGGCGAATCGGGCATGGGCGGGATTCGGGTTGGGTTCGTTTCGGGAGATCAGGGGGAGCGTGAGACGTGGACCTCGGGGGATGGATCCTTCGCGTTCGTGGTGGTGGCGTCCGGGCGGGCAACGCTCAGCGTTCAGGCATCCGACGGTTATGAGTTCTCGACCCCCGGGCAGCTGATTTTGGACGG
>CAUJJW010000002.1 GCA_963205105.1 Verrucomicrobiota bacterium
GTGGCCGTGAGGTGGTTGAAGGTCATGAACACGCCCTTTTGCGCGGCAAGGGTCCGGACGAACTCCTCGGGCATGGTCATGTCTGAATAGCCTTTGGCCCACAGGAAGGCGGTGTCGGTGGCCGCGGGGATGATGCGCAGATTGAATCCGAGATCGCGCATGATGCGGGTGGTTTCGCGCTGGGCGGCCTGGGAGGTGAGCCGGACGGCGACGAGCAGGGCGACGGCGGCGGTGAGGGCGGCGGCGGTCCAGAGCGAGTTCCAGCGGTGATGCCACAACTCTTTGAGGATGAGCAGGAGTGGACTCATGAGCGGTCCTTTCGGGAGCGGTTCCACAACCAGACACCGGCGAGCGCGGCGACCAGGCCTGACCCGGACAGGGTGAACCAGAGGGCCAGAACGCCGGAGGGCGAGCGATCGGGAGTGGGGCTGGCGGTTGGGGAGGACGAGGATTGGGTGGTCGTTACGGGCTCGGTTTCTGGCGTGCTGGGTTCCTCAGAAGCTCCGGTATCGGGAGAGAGGTTCTCTTCGATGGGTTCCTCGGAATAACCCAGGGCGAGGGCGTCGAAGGCGCCCGAGGTGGTGCGTCCGGCGCCAGGTTTCACCGGGCCCTTGATGACGATTCGGGAAATCTCGGCGCGAATGAGCGGGTTTTCGGGATCGAAGCCCAAGGCTTTGGCGGCGGTCTGTTGACGGGTGGTGTCCCAGCGGGCGGGGATGACCGGGCCTTGAAGGGAACTGCGGTCGAGGTCGCATTCGCAATCCTGGCCAATGATGGCGAGCCGATCCTGGAGGACGGTGCGGGTGATGAGGCCGCCTTCGAGCGGCTCGCCGACGCGCCGGCCGCGGCCGAAGACCACGGCGACCCGCGGGTCCGGGGTGGGTTGCGGGTTCATGCCGAGGCCCCAGACCAGCACGGCTTCCGCGGCAATGGACGAGGCGGGGATGGACAGGATGCGGGGTGGGACGTCGACGGGTTTCGGCATCTCGGGCAGGAGCCGGGTGATGGCGGCGATCGATTCGTCCAGGGTTTGGCGGGCGCGGCGGTTGGCGGCGTTGTCCTGGCCTTCGACGAGCACGAGTACGGCGTAAGCGCGGAGCAAGTCGTCGTGGAGTTGAGTTCGGGCGGGGGAGGCAACGGCTCGTTCCAGGAGTTCGACGATGCTGGAGCGGGACGTGGGGAGGGCGGTTTGTGGTGCGCCGGCGAGCCCGTGTTCGCGCTGGTCGGGGCTGCGCAGGACAAGTCGGGACGGGGTGCCGGGGGCGGCTGGGGTTGTTGAGAACGCGACGTTCGCGTCGAGAAGCACGGCGGCGGCGCTTTGTTCGAAGTCGGTTCGCAACGTCGGTGGTGCGTCGGGCGCGAGGTTGAGAATCAGGCGGTAAGGGTCGGCGCCGAGGTCGACGAAGCCGGTGTCGCGGACGGAGTACCGGCACGCCAGTGCGGCAGGCACGGCGAGGAGGCACAGCGCGAGAAAAGGGAGGACTGGCTTCATGCGTGGGGAAGATGACCGCAATCGGGACAATCCGACAGTCGGCGGGTGTGAAGTTTGCGCCACGACATCGTTCGCAAGTTGGCGACCAGCAGTTGATGGGTCAGGGGTCGTTCGAGGCCGGTGATGAGTTTGATGACTTCGAGGGCGGCGAGAGTGCCGGCGACACCGGAGACGGCGCCGAGAATGGGGAAGCGCCGTTGCCAGGTGGTCGAGGGTTCAGGGTAGAGGCAACGCAGGCAGGCGGTGATGCCGGGTTGGAGGGTGGTGAGATGGAGCTCCAGATCGTACACGGCGCATTCGACGACGGGTCGGCGGGCGGCCATGGCGGCGCGGTTGATGGCGTATCGTTCGGTGAAGAGCGGGGCGGCGTCGACGACCACATCCGCCTGGGCGACGAGGGCATCGGCGTTGGCGGGGGAGATGTTTTCGGGAATGGCGACGATTTCGAGGCGCGGATTCAGGTCGAGCAGGCGGCGGCTGGCGGAATCGATCCGGCTCTGGCCGATGCCGGCGTGGGTCATGAGGATTTGGCGGTTGAGGTCGCTGGGGCGGATGGGGCCTCCGTGGGCGAGGATGAGGCGGCCGATGCCGGCAGCAGCGAGGTATTGAGCGACGGCACCACCGAGGCCACCCACGCGGGAGATGAGGACCGAAGCGCCTTTGAGTTGGCGTTGGCCGGATTCACCCAGGCCGTCGAGATCGATCTGCCAGCCGTAAGTTTCGCGTTCGGCGTCGTCGAGGGATGGCGGTGGGGTGGGAGGGGCGAGGTTCGCAGCGGCGGGCATCTTGCCTGCCGTAGAGCCGGGCATCTTGCCCGGCGGAAGGTGCGGGTGACCCTGGGATGCTTGGACAAGGATTCCGGGGGGCGAGACGCCCCCCTCCACGGCAGGCGGGACGCCCGCCGCTACGGAGCCAGGGTTTGAGGCCGGATTCATGGGGCGCGTTGGGTGCAGGAGACGACCCCTTGTTCGAGGCGGAGCACGATGCTGGCGAGGCGATCGGCTTCACGCTGGTTGTGGGTGATGTGCAGGACCGTGACGCCGGTGGAGCGATGGAGGTCGCCGAGCACGGAGCAGATCTCCTCGCGGGTTTCGTCGTCGAGTGCGCTCAGCGGCTCGTCGAGGCACAGGATTTCCGGCCGGAAGGACAAGGCGCGACCGAGGGCGACGCGTTGGGATTCACCGCCGCTGAGGCCGTGGGTGTGGCGGTCGAGGAGGGGGGTGAGTCGGAGTGATTCAGCAACTTCGGCGACGCGGGCGCGCACGTGGGTGTCGGGCCATTTCCGAACGCGCAGTGCGAAGGCGAGGTGTTCGGCGACGGTGAGGTGATGGAACAGGGCGGCTTCCTGGGGGACGAAGCCGATGCCGCGCGAGGCGGGGGGGAGGTGGGTGATGTCGCGGTCGTGGAGCTGGATGGAGCCGGCTTCCACGCGGCGGAGGCCGCAGACGCCTTCGAGCAGGGTGGTTTTGCCGCAGCCGGTGCGCCCCATGAGCACCGCGTAACGTCCGGAGGGGATGGTGAAGGAGATGTTCGACAGCGAGAAGCTGCCGGCGCGGATTTGGAGCTGACGGACATGGATCACGGTCAGAGTGGGCGTCCGAGCGATTCCTGGGCGCCGAAGGTGCGGATGATGAGCAGAACCGCGACGGCGGCAACGACCATGAGCAGGGAGACGGCGACAGCGGCTTCGAGATTGCCGACGCTGAGTTCCAGAAAGACGGTGGTGGGCAACACCTCGGTCTTCATGCGGGTGGCGCCGGAGAAGATGAGGATGGGGCCGAACTCACCGAGTGCCCGGGCCCAGGCGAGGGTGCCGGCGGTGAGAATCCCGCGTTTGGCTTCGGGAATGACGACCCACCAGAACGCCTGGGGCCGTGAGCAACCGAGCGTCAGGGCGACATGCTCCTGACGAGGACTGATTTGATCGAACGTGGCGCGCATGGTTCGCACGGCGAAGGCACAGGCGACCATGAACTGCGCGAGGATGACGCTGGGAACGGCGTACGTGACCGGGATGATGCGTTCGATGGCGCGGCCGGGCGGCGTCTGGAAAAGAATGAGCAGGCTCAGACCGATGACCAGGGGCGGTAGGACGATGGGGATGTCGAGCAGGGCATCGACGAGCGCCCGGCCAGGAAAGCGCCAGCGAGCCAGGAGGTACCCGATCGGGACGGCGACCCAGATGGAGAGGATGGCGGTCAGCGTGCAGGTCAGAAAACTGAGGTGAATGGCGAACCGGATTTCGGGCGAGCGCAGGGCCTTCCAGAGGTGGGAGGGCGAGGTGTACGAGGCATCCGCCACGAGCATGGCGACGAGCACCAGCAGGTAACTTCCGCCGAGCAGGATCAGTGCCGCCAGAAAGGCGCGGTCGGCACCGGTGGGGTCCCGTGGGATCGAGGACGCAGGTTGGGGAGAGCGGGCCGCGGTCATGGCGCGGCAGGCGACGGTGGGGAGCGCCAGGCGAATCCCGCGTCTTCGAACCGACGGCGGGAATCGGCCGAGACGAGGGTTTCCAACAGCCGTGACATGAGGAAGCTGTTGCGCGACGACTGCCCGATGGCGTAGGGCTGGACGGCCAGGGCTTCGGGGACCTCGATGGGAATGATTTCGAGTGATTCGCGGACCTGGCTGGTGTTGGCCATGTACACGATGGCGGCATCCAAGGCCCCGGCCCGCAGTTGATTCACGAGGAGGTCGGCGGTGGGGGTCTGGACCGCGATGTTGGGTTGGATGGACTCGTACAGACGGAGGTGTCGCAACAACCGTGCGGTGAG
>CAUJJW010000003.1 GCA_963205105.1 Verrucomicrobiota bacterium
CGGTGTTCCCACCCTCCGCGGCTTCATCGGCGTCGCCCGCGACTCCGGTCCCAACGACCTGAACGTCGAAATCGTGCCCGAAGGCCGACGGCAACTCGCTCTCGAAGCGCCCCTCATGCCCGCCGGCTTCGAAGGCTCCGATCAGGCCAAGCCCGACGATACACAGGTCAAACCCGACGACCAGAACACCGGCTACCTTCCGCCCCAACTCGTCGACGAGGAGTTCTATAAATCCTTCAAGGGCGACTACCGCGGCATCGAGAACCCCGTCAGCGACATCAGCCACGCCGGCGTCTTCTCCGCCGCGGAAGTCCGCATCCCACTCGTCACCGTCCTCGATCCTTCCACCATCGAGATTTTCACCACCGTCCTGGTGAACATCAAACACCTCAAAGGCACCGAGGACTTCGATTGCCCGCTCTCCTGGGACAACTGGATCTTCAAGCTCCCCTTCATCAACGGCGAAGCCATCCGCGCAGCTCTCACCGCCAAGGGCCTCAGGATCGAAGCCTCGCGCAGCGCCCATTACCTCATCGTCACCCCACGCGAGTACCGCGATGAGCTCAACGCCTTCGCCCTCTGGAAGCAGTCCAAGGGGCTCAACGTCGACTTCGCCTACGTCGGCAACGCCGCCGGTGATGACGTCGCCCCCGACCGCGCCGCCCACGACGCCTACCTCGAAGCCTACTACAGGAAGAACTACTGCCACGGCGTCTACGCCCTCCTCGTCGGCGACACCGACGTCATCCCCACCGGCCGTTCCACCCGCATCGTCGCCAGCCCCGATGCCGCCGATGGCGACTCCGACCACGTCTACGAGGTGCTCGGTTCCGATCGTTTCGCCAGCCTCTACGTCGGTCGTCTCTCGGTGAACTCCGCCGGCGAACTCACCGATCAACTCGCCAAGATCCTCTCCTACGAACGCGATCCAGTCGCAGGCGATTGGCCGCTCCAGGCCACTCTCGCCGCCAACAGTGAGAACGACGACGGCTCCAACGGCGTCAGTGCTTCCCATCCCTCCAAGTACGCTGGCGCGGTCAACGCCATCGCCACCTATGGCAGCTACGACAGTCCGCCCACCTTCCAGCGCCTCCACGCCGGGGCCGCCAACAACGCCACTCCACGCGCGGTCAACCAGGACGTCACCGACGCCATCGACGCCGGTCGCGGCCACGTCCTCTACCGCGGTCACGGCGGCGGCTCCTCCTGGGTCTCCGGCTGGGATGGTTCCAGCAACTCCGGCGACAGTTGGACCGCCACCGACATCGCCGGTCTCAACAACCGCGCCTTCCCCATCGTCTACTCCATCGCCTGCCAGAACGGGCGCATCCGCAACAACGAGTCCGTCGCCGAATCCTGGATGAGCCGAGCCGGTGCCGGCGCCGTCGCCCACTGGGGTGCCAGCGTCAACAGCTACACCTCCGAGAACCACGAACGCGCCAAAGGCATCTTCCGTGCGCTCTACGAGAGCGGCTTCTCCCGCCTCGCCCCGGCCCTCGCCGAAGCCGAGCGCATCTCCCACGCCGCCACCGGCGGCGGCAGTTCCTGGGACAACAACACCTTCTGCTACCTCCTCCTCGGCGACCCCGAACTCACCGTGCGCAAGAAAGCTGTGAGCCGCTTCAAGGTCACGGCGTTCATGACGAACTTGGTGAGTGGAACAGTGATTCTGCTGCGCGAAGGGCGCGACATTCCGATCGCGGAAGCCCTGGTGAACGTGGTTCTGGCCAACGGCCGTTCGGTGAACGGCTTCTCCCGCGGTGACGGGTCCTTCCTGCTGCCGGAAATCAAATCAGATGACATCAACGAGATCTCGGTCCACGCCGATGGCTATGCCAGCGACAACCTCCGAATCTCGAAGGCTCCTCTGATCGATCCGAAACCCGAGTTCAGCGCCCGGGACGGATTCCGTTTCAAGGTTCGTGGAGAAGCTCGGACGTACGCCGTGCAGGTATCGTCCGACCTGCGAGAATGGAAGACGGTCCAGACATTCACATCGGCTGAGTTCGAGTTCATCGACCGGGACGCGATGCGGCAGACGCGACTGTTCTATCGCGTGGTTCCCGTGGAATAACATCCGTCACTCGACTCACGCATATCCTCCGTGAAACGCTGGCTGGGAAGCCCAAGAATCGGCATCACCCCTCGCCTGTCATGGAGGGAGAGGCGAGCGGTGCGGTCCAAGCGGCATGGTCCACCATCCACGGCAAATGGCCTGTGAACGTCAGATGCCCAACAAGGTTCCCGTCCAAAGGTGGCGGTTCCTCATTCTCGTGGTCATGGGTCTGACGGCCTTGACGTGCGATGGTGCGGAGCCACCGCCCCAACCCTTGCTTGTCCACGGACTGACCTCGGCCCAGGTTTCGTCCTCTAGCGCCTTCGCAGGAGCTATTCAACACCTGCAACGAACCCTGAAACTTAGCGCTCTGCCAGTCCCCCTAACCGCCGACTCCCTGAAATCCGTCCGGATGGTCTGGCTGGTTTCACCGATGAGCGCCCCCCCTGGCGATGGCGCAATTCCGGACCCAGTCACCATTGCGTCCACGCTGTTGCGGTACGTGGAAGACGGCGGGTCGCTCTGGATGATGATTCAGGGCGAAGCCGGTACGCCAGGCTCGGAATGGGCTCAAGCGATCCTGTCGAGGCTGGGAGTTGTTCCGGGAAACCGCCGCACCGGAGCCAAGCGACTCCGACTGCCGGAGCGGCCTCCATGGACCGGCGGACTGACCTGGACCACTGGCGGCATCACCCCGTTGGACATCGAAGAGAGCCCGATTCTCGGAAAGGCCGTGCTGGTTCCAAACGATCTCGCGCAAAAGCCGTTCGAGGAAAAGGCGCCGGACTACGCAGGCTTGGCCATCATCCTCGGGGAACTCGGCAAGGGCCGGGTCGTGATTCTTGGGGATGCGGAATGGCTGAAGCGCCCGGCATGGGATGCGCCCGCGTCGGACAATCAACTCGTCCTCGAAGGTCTTCTCGATTGGACGATGTCCAGGGGCCAAGAACGCCCCTGAGTTCATATGGGCGCCCGATAGATGGCCCGATTCAAGGCGCCATGGTTTGCCCACCTGCAAACGTCTTGCGCCGATGAGGGCTCACTTGCGCGATTTCCCAGGGAATGACATAGAATTCCGGCGAACGGTAACAGACGCCGGCCATCCTGAGGGATGGCGACAAGCGCCTAAACCGACACAACCCAGAGACCCACGGACACGCCATGAGCGACTGCAAGATCCACGCGAACCACGATCATCAACACGGACCTGGCTGTGGCCACCTGGCCGTGCAGCACGAAGGACATGTGGACTACCTGCACGACGGCCACCTGCATCATCCGCATGCCGGCCACGTCGATGAACACATCCTGAAGGTCGATGCCACCCACCCCGATCGTTGCACCCCCACCCATGACTGCGGCGGGCATGAGAAAGGTCATGTGCACGGACCGGACTGCGGTCATCCAGCCGTTCCGCACGGGGACCATGTCGACTACCTGGTCAACGGCCACCTCCACCATCCCCACGGAAACCACTGCGACGACCATGGGCCGCTCAAGACGGTGACCAGGTAAGCGGCGCCGCCTCCAAGACGGATTAACGGTCCCCACCGCGCTGAAGCGGGTCCCAGAATCGCGAATTGATGAGACCATTTGCGCCGCTGGAAATGGGATCCGCAGGCGGATTGATTAGTTTGCTTTTGCGAGCTTCAGCATGACCGTCGTTGAAGACAACGATGCCAGTCCCTCCATGGCGGGTCTTATCGACGCCCTCCAAAGTGCTGGTGCCCGGCATGTCGCCCATGCCACCCGTCGGCCACCACAGACTACTGCTCCAAGTGCCATCCGGCTTCGGCATGCCATCGCCGATGCAAACGTTCTGGGCAGGACTCAGAATGCCAGGACGCTTGAAGTTGGGCACCGTGGCAAATGTCACACCCCCGACGCTCACTGAATGGGCAGCGTAGGGATGGACTCCGAGGAAAAAGGCGTTGTAGCCGTAGCCCACCTTGTGTGGGTCGAATTTCCAGTCCCATGTCACGCGCTGGTCCGTGCGCTTTCCCTTGATCGATGGACAACGGAAAAAATTGCTGGCTGAAGTGTCGCCATACCCAACGATGGTTCGCCCCCACCAATTGGTCAGCGACGCATTGGCATCATCGGTTCGCAATCCCTCGTTTCGATGTCCTGGGAATGTGTCGTTGTTGTCGTCCGTGTAGAGGTGCATGAACAACCCGATCTGCCGCAGGTTGTTCAGGCACTTGATCCGATTCGATTTCTCCTTCGCCTTGGCGAGGGCCGGAAGAAGCATGCTGGCCAAAATCGCGATGATGGCGATGACCACCAACAACTCGATCAGCGTGAAACCGTTTGAATTCCTGTTCGAACCGCGCCCGTACCAAGGCGGCAATGACGTTCCTGGGGATTGGGGATTCATGGACTGGGTTGGCGAGTCTTGGAGTGGAACGGAAAGGCATCACCCTGATGAATAGTCTTCTTCAGGGAACTCCATCTCCATAGCGGCCAACATTGGACTTGGCCAGCCCATAGTCAGCCTTCACACGTTCGTCGCCTTCCTAGACACAGTTGCTGGGAACAAATCCCAGGATAGAATGGCGGGTCGTCGCCCCAACAACCATGCGCAACAACTCCACTTTGGCGGTGATCGTCCTCTCGGCAGGCGTTCTGAACATGCAGAACAGCTGCGGCGATGCCTGGCCGCAGCGACGTGGACCGCTCAATAACGGCATCTCATCGGAGACCGACTGGTCCAACGATTGGGGTGTCGACGGTCCCTCCATCGCGTGGAAGGCACAGGTTGGGGTTGGGTTTTCGGGTTTGAGCGTCGCAGGCAGCCGGGCTTTCACCATGGGGAATGCCGCCGACCACGACAGCGTCATTGCTTTGGAGTCGACCACCGGAGCCGAGCTGTGGCGCTTCGCCTACCCGGAAGCTTTGAACTCCAAAATGTACGAGGGCGGCCCCAATTCGACGCCAACGATTGACGGCGACCTCGTGTTCTCAGTCAGCCGGTCCGGCAAGGTTCACACCCTCGACGCAGCCTCTGGGGTCGTGCGCTGGCAGGTGGATCTGCCTTCGACTGTGGGAAAGACCAAGAACGACTGGGGCGTTTCAGGTTCTCCGCTGGTAATGGGCGACCGGGTGTTCATCAACTACGGGAACGGCGCCACCGCACTGGAGCGCAGCAGCGGAAAAGTGCTCTGGACCATGGGAGGAGGCGACCGCAACAGCTTCTGCACACCTGTGCTGGTCGATGACTCGGGAGCGGACATCCTGCTCCTGCACATGAAAAAGGAACTGATTGGAGTACGTCCGCGGGACGGCACACGGGTGTTCAAGCATTCCTTCGGCAAAGGATTCGAAACGCACTGTGCCGATCCCGTGGCGCTACCTCAGGGTGTGTTTATCAGTTCGGGAGACGACGGCGGGGAGCGCCTTTCTATTGCCGGCACCAGCGCCCAACGCATTTGGAAGAATCCGAACCTGGGCACCTTCACCGGCACCGCGGTCTATCGGGACGGCTATTTGTACGGCCTGGATGCAGCCGCGTACAAACGGGCCGACCAACAACTCCGCTGCGTCTCCGTGAACGACGGAAGCATCGCGTGGTCGCTGTCGGGGTACGGCCAGGGCAGCCTGATTGCGGCCGGCGACCGATTGATTGTGCTTTCAGACCAAGGCGAACTCTCTGTCGTCCGCGCCACTCCAACGCGCGGGGAAGTGCTCGCTACGGCTCAAGTCCTGGGAGGAAAATGCTGGACCCAACCCTCCCTGGCCGATGGCCGACTCTATGTGCGAAACGCCAAAGGCGACGTGGTCTGCTTGAAGCTCAAATCCTGAATTACTCGGACTTTGCGGGAACCGACTTGTCCGTGTTCGATCGGATCTTGGCCAGCAATTCATCCCGCTGGGAGGTGTCGCCACCCGTGCCACACGAACCACCGCCGGCGGCGGGAGTAGCGGAGGGAGCGGCCACGTCGTTGCCGCCGCGGGCGTACGCCGACTTGGCACCGGCCAGTTCCCGGTTCACCACGGCCTTGGCCTCGGCCAGATGGCCCTTGCCGATGGAGAAACCATTGAACGCCTTCACCTTGTGCCCTTCGGCGTACGGCGCAGGTTTCGGCCAGAAATTGTAGCGGAAATTCTTCCAGTTATCGCCGCTCTGATAGTTGGTTCCCAGGGCGCCACTCGGGTCGTACCCGCAATGGACCATGCAGTTCTCGCAGCGCGGGTCCCGGGCGACTCCATCCACGACCCCATACTTCTCCCAGGCCACCTGGTTGAGCATCTCCTTGTAAGTCCCGTAATGACCGTCGGTCATCAGGTAACAAGGAGCCTTCCAACCCTTGACGTTGAACGTCGGAATCGCCCAAGCGGTGCAGGTCAACTCCCGTTTGCCGGCCAAAAACTCCTGATACACCGGGGTTCCGAAGATGGTGAACATGTCGCCCCATCGTTGGATGTCCTTGAACTTCGCCCGGGTGAGTTCGCGGGTGAGGAAGAAGTCCTTGGGATCGCGCCCCAACCGCTTCGCCATGTCCTTTTTGGCGGCATCGTAGTCGTAGCCTGGCGAGATCGTGTGCCCGTCGACTTCCAGCCAGGAGAGGTACTTGAACATGTCCTCGAGTTCCTGGACATCGGTCTCCTTGTACACGGTGGTGTTGGTCGCGACCTGATAACCCAGGATTTTCGCCATCTTGATGGCGGCGACGCACTCCTTGAAGACCCCCTCGCGTTCCACGATGAGATCGTGGGTGAACTCCAGACCGTCCACGTGAACATTCCAGTACATCCACTTCGACGGGGCGATCGTCGGCTTGTTCCGGGCTGAGGCATCCGCCTTTCGAATCTGGTCGGCCTCCTTGTCGGTGATCAGCTCCTCCTGAACCAACCGGGCGAGCATGGGCTCCATGGATGCCACGTAGTGGGCAGCCAGGTACTCGCGCATCTTCTTCCGCATGAAGACGCCGTTGGTGCAGATGTAGATGATCCGGCCCTGAGCCCGCAACCCGGCCACCAACTCTTCGATCTTGGGATAGATCAGGGGTTCTCCGCCGCAGATCGAGACCATCGGCGCATCGCAATCAACCGCCGCCGCCAGACACTGCTCCAGCGGAACCATGTCCTTCAGACTGGTCGAGTACTCGCGGATGCGACCGCAACCCGTACACGTGAGGTTGCAGGTGTGAAGCGGTTCCAGCTGGAGAACCATCGCGAACTTCGGGGTCCGCAGAATCTTATGTTTGACGATGTGCCGCGTGATCTTCAGCGACAGCGCAAGGGGGAATCGCATGGCTTCTTCGAATCGAAAATCGTGAAGGTACCAACTTGCTTAACCGGCGATGGGCTTGGAAGACGTCGGCGCCGCCGGAACATCCACCGGCAACGGGGCCGCGTCATCCGGGCGAGGCACGGTCACCTCGTGATGAATCAGACCCGGCAGGAAAAACGACGCCGGAGAAACGCTGTGACTTCCCTGAACACCACCGCAGCCCGTCGAGACAATTCCTGCACCTGCCAGAACGGCCCCGATAATTTGAACGCGGTATCGCTTCACGACAGGCACTATAGAAGGGGGTCGCTTCAAGGCAATCCCCCATTTCTGGCCCATCGCCGCACCGCCTCCACGTCGCGCCCGATTTGGGCCATCAGTTTTTCCACCGACGAAAATCGCTCCTCGCCGCGCAATCGGCGCTGAAACTCCAGACTCAACCCCTCGCCGTACAGCTCCCCGTCGAAATCCAACAGGTGAGCTTCGACGCGCACGGGCCCAGGATGGCCGTCCACGGTCGGCCGCACCCCGATATTCACCGCCGCCGGCTTGCGCCCCCCTTGTACGGTCGCCACGGCGGCGTACACCCCGTTGGGAGGCAATTGCATCCCGGCCGATTCGAGGTTGGCCGTGGGAAACCCCAGCTTTCGCCCCATTCGATCCCCCGCCACCACCTTGCCAGCCAGATCATAGGGACGGCCTAACAGCCGGCTCGCTGCCTGAAAATCACCGCCGGCGATCCGCTCACGGACCCGGCTGCTGCTGACGATCTCGCCTCCGATTTGCAGTGGCGGAATGCCTTGCACCCCAAACCCCGCACTCTCCCCCATGCGGGTGAGCACCTCGACATTGCCGGATCGCCGATGACCAAAAACAAACCCTGAACCCACGCAGATTCCCGCGATCTTCCCGAAGCCGTCCTCCAAGCGCCGAACAAACGCCTCGGCCGATTGCCGGCTGAAATCCTCATCGAAGGGAAACACCAGCGCGGCATCCACGCCGATCTCGGCGATTGTCTCCAGCCGTCGCCACAATGGCTGGATCATGCCGGGGGCATTGGCCGGATCCACCACCGTCGCCGGGTGCCGGTCGAACGTCACCACCACGCACGATTCTCCGGCGGCCTTCGCGTCCTCGAGCGTCTGGCGGATGACCATCTGGTGGCCCAAATGCACGCCATCGAAAACGCCGAGCGCCAGATGAACCGGTCCTGATGTTTCCCCCAGTGGGGCGGCTTCCGACAGAATTCTCATGCCTGGACAAGCTTGGAGAATGGAACCACACGCTCCTCCACCTGCTTGACGTTCATGGACAGCAGATCGGCCAATGGGGTGGCTTCCGAGATTGAGAACTTTCCGGAATCCAACCTGCGCAGTGTCGCGAGGTGCGCGCCACAACCGATTTTGGCTCCCAAATCATGGGCGATCGACCGGACGTAGGTGCCCTTGGTGCATGCCAGTCGAAATTCACCGCGCGGTTCGACGTACGAGGTGAACCGGAAGCTGTACACGTGGACCAGCCGGGCCTCCCGCTCCACCTCCAGCCCCTTGCGCGCCAATTTGTACAATGGCACGCCCTTGACCTTCACCGCGGAGACCATCGGGGGCGTTTGCATCGTGTCCCCCACAAACCCTCCGGCCAGTTCGTTCAATTCCTCCAACGTCATCGGGGGAACCGGCAGCGATGCCACCAGTTCTCCCTCGGCGTCGTAGGTCGAGGTCTCCTCCCCAAACTTCATCACCCCGCCGTAAACCTTGTCCGATGCCATCAGCAGCTCAGAAAGCTTGGTGCCCCGCCCCAGCACGATGATCAGCAGGCCGGTCGCCGCCGGATCCAGGGTGCCGCAATGGCCCACCTTCTTGATCCCCAGGTGCCGGCGCAACCGGTCCACCACATCATGCGAGGTCATGCCCGTCGGCTTGTCGACCAGAAGGGCTCCGTCCATGGAATCGGTCACGTTAAGCATCGTCACTTCACTGCCGCGTCGAGGGCCCGTCGTAGCGCACGCAGCACCCGACGCTGCACACCCAGGGGTGTCCCCACGATTTTTGCACCGGCTGCGGCTTTGTGTCCGCCGCCTCCAAACTGCTGGGCCACCGCATTCACATCCACGCTGTCGCTCTTGGATCGAAGGCTGATCCGAATCAACCCTTCCCCGGCGTCTTCGAACACACACGCCACCACCACCGGTTCGATCGAACGAATATGGTCGATCAACCCTTCGCTCTCCTCCCGCTCCGCCCCCGCCCGCACATAGTCGGCCCGCCGCAGCCAAAAATAGGCGATCCGATCATCGTGGGTGAGCCGGCATTGCCGGTAGACATGCCGAAGAAGCCGAAACCGGGACATGGGATGCGAATCGTACACATGATGTCCGATACGCCCCAGATCCGCCCCGCTCTCGACCAACTCGGCTGCAGCGCGAAATGTCGCGGGCCGGGTCGATGAATACCGGAAGGATCCCGTGTCCGTGGAAACCGCCGCGAACAAGCAATCGGCGATGGCCGGGGTGATTTCCCATTGGGCCCGGCGAAGCAGCTGCAAGATCAACTCCCCCGTGGAGGGCACGTCGGAAACCACCCAGTTCAAATCGCCATAGAGTGTGTTGCTGGCGTGATGATCAATGTTGATCAGGAGCTTCCGATTCGTGGCACAGGCTCCCGCCGTTCCCAAGCGATCCAGGGTGGCGCAATCCGTCGCCACCACACAGTCGAAGGACTTGCCGGTCTTGGGCGTCTGGAAAAGCCCCTTCGGGTCCAGAAAGGCAAGCTTGCGCGGCATGGAGTCCTCGTTCCAGATCTGGACATCCTTGCCGGCCGCCTTCAGCGCCATGCCCAATCCGAGTTGCGATCCCACGCAGTCGCCGTCCGGACGGACATGCCCGATCACGCAGATCGAAGCCGCCCGGCGCAGTGCGTCCAAAATCGAAGTGAGTGTGTCCGATGTGCTGCTCACGGTCATGATCCGGGCGTGCCCTTGTCCAATTCGTCCAGAATCTCCAGGATCCGATTTCCCCGCTCGATCGAGTCGTCGATGACGAAGAGAAGATGGGGGGTGTGCTTGAGGACCACCGATTGTCCCAGGATGTTCTGGATGAGGATGGTGTACTGACGCAGCAGCGAGGCGCCCTGCTTTTGCTGCTCCGTGGTTCCCACGATACTGACGAACACCTTCGCGGATTGCAGGTCTCCAGCCAGACCCACGTCATTCACCGAGATGACCCCGCCCTGGGCGATGGGGATCTGACGGCGAATAATCTCACCGAGCTCCCTTTTCAGGAGCTCACGAACACGCTCATAGCGGACTCGACGCATAGATCGGCCTCCCAAAACGACCCGGAGGAGGCGTTCCTGTGAACGCCACGGTCGGGATCAGAGCTGCTGCGCCACTTTCTCCACCGTGTACGCCTCGATGATATCTCCCGCCTGGATCTCTTCGAAACTCGACACACGGATACCGCACTCCAAACCGGAGCGGACTTCGGCGACCTCATCCTGATACCGGCGGAGGGTCTGAAGGATGCCATCGTGAATGACTTCCTTGCGCCGCACGATACGGGCCTTGCCCTTTACAATACGGCCGTTTTGAACCATGCAACCCGCAACCCGGCCACCCTTGGACAGATCGAAGATCTGGCGAACCTCGGCCGATCCGATGGTCACTTCCTTCAACTCCGGATCCAGGAGACCGGCCATCGCGCTTCGAACCTCGTCGATCAGCTCGTAGATGATCTCGTACTGCTTGATCTGAACGCCCTCACGCTTGGCGGCCGCAGGCACCCCGTTGTCCTGCCGCGTGTGGAATCCAAAAATGATGCCCTTCGACGAAGCCGCCAGAAGAACGTCGCTTTCGGTGATGGTGCCCACCGCACTGTGCACGATTTCGAGACTCACCTTCGTGCTCTCGATCTTCATCAGGGCCTCGACAATCGCCTCCACCGATCCCTGCGTGTCACCCTTCACCACAACCTTCAGAACCTTGGCGCTCTGTTGTTCGATGACGGAGAGCAGGTTTTCCAGCGTGACGCGCGGTCCGCGTTCCCGGCCGGCAATCTTGTTCTGCTGCTCGCGTTCCTCGGCCATGTCGCGGGCCGTGCGCTCGTTCTCCACCACGCTGAATTCCAGACCCGCTTCCGGAACCCCGTTCAATCCCAGCACCTTCACCGCCACGGACGGCCCCGCTTCCTTCAACCGCTGCCCCTCCTCGTTGATCAAGGCCCGGGTGCGGCCGTAATACTCCCCGCAAATGATAATATCGCCGAGCTTCAGCGTGCCCTTGCGCACCAACACCGTCGCCGTCGGCCCGCCTGGTTCCAGTCCGGACTCGACCACGTTGCCCTTGGCCCGGCGCTTGTAGTTGGCCTTCAGCTCCAGAACCTCCGACTGGAGGACGAGCATGGAGAGGAGCTGGTCGATGCCTTTTTTGGCCTGGGCCGAAACATCCACGAAGATCGTTTCCCCACCCCATTCCTCAGCGACCAATCCATGTTCCTGAAGTTGCTGACGCACGCGCAGCGGGTTGGCTGCGGGCAAATCGCACTTGGTGACCGCCACCATGATCGGAACCTTTGCCGCCTTGGCGTGATTGAGAGCCTCCACCGTCTGAGGCATCACCCCTTCGCTCGCCGCAACCACCAAGATGACAATGTCCGTGACGTTGGCGCCACGGGCGCGCATCGCGCTGAAGGCGGCATGACCTGGAGTGTCGAGGAACGTCAATTGCTGCAGTTCCTTGGTCCGCTCCGGGTGGGGAACCATGATGGTGTACGCGCCAATGTGCTGCGTGATGCCACCCGCTTCCCGAGCCGCGACGTCGGACTTTCGAATGACGTCGAGCAGGGTCGTCTTGCCGTGGTCGACGTGCCCCATGATCGTGATGACCGGAGGGCGCGGTTTCAGATCCTCCAGTTTGTCTTCCAGGTCGACCTCGACCTTTCGAACCGGCGCATGAACCTGACCGGCACCTTTTTCGCGACGTTCCACCTCGAAGCGGAAGCCGTACCGGGCAGCCAGGAAGCCAGCCACCTTTTCATCCACCGCCTGATTCAGGTTCGCGAAAACACCCAGTTCCATCAGGTCATGAAGGATCTTGTAAGCCTTGACCCCGACCTTCTCCGCGAGATCACGCACGATGATCGGCGGCTTGAGACTGATAATCTTTCCCTGGGCGGGCGGAACGTAATCCGGCAGAACCGCGGACTTACCCGCACCACCCGGAGGTTTCGGGGGAGGTGGCGGAGGCGGCGTTGAAAAGCGCTGCTGCCCACCTTGCGTCCCATAGCGCGTTGGCCCTCCACCCTGAAGTCCAGTGCCCCGTGGCTGTTGGTACGGCTGCCCACCCGGCGGCCGTCCTCGTTGAGGTTCGACGCGCCGCGCCGGGGGCGGCGGAGGCGGCGGAGGCGGGGTCGGGGCGGAACGCGCTCCCGGCCGGCCACGAAACGGCAACTCGATCCGACCCACCAGTTCACCGATGGCCGGGGACTTCGCGGCCGGTGGCGCAGGCACCGCGGGAGCGGGTGGTGCGGTGGGGGTCGCGGGTGCAGCCGAGGCCGAAACCGGTGTCTCCGATGCGACCGGTGGTGATTCCTTGGCCGGCTCGTTCAGGATCGCTGAGGCTTCACCCATCGCTGGTTTGGTTGGAACTTCCTCAGCCACGGGAGCCGCTGCCGCTGAGGGCTGAGCCGGCGTGTCCGTCGACGAGACCAAGGTCGGGGGCGGCGAAACGGCTTCGGCGGTCACAACAGGAGTAGGCGCAGGCACCGGAACAATTGAATCCACCAAGGCGGGCACCGCGGGCGCCGCCGTAGCAGGCGTCGAGGTCGGAGCCGAAGCTGCCGACACTGGGGAAATCATAACCACCGGTTCGTGGGGCCTGGTTTCTTCACCCTTTTCATGTGATCGAGCCTCCACCGCGGAGGCGGCCGGCTCGGTCGCCGGACTTGCCGGCGACGACGAAGCGGATGGCATCGACGCAACGCTGGCTGGCGCATGGGCGTCCACAGGCACAGGCACAGGAGTCGGAGCGTGGGCGGGAGCGGAGGGCGTCGCCGCGGCCTCGGCGACTACGGTGGACGGCGCATCGGTGGGGCCGGGAACCGACACGGAAGGTGGCGAGTCAGACCCGGACTCCGACGAAGCGGGTCCAGCGGAAGTCGTGGCAACCGATTCGCCGGCTGGATGGACTTCGGTCGACGAAGTCGCCGAGGGAGCTGGATGCGGGAGGCTTTCTTCCAAGAACTCGGCGGTGATTTTGTCGAGCGTGCTGGAAGCGACCTTCGCGTGGGTAATGCCCAGTTCCTTCGCCTTCGCGAGCACTACCTTGCTCTCGAGACCAAGCTTTCGGGCGATATCGTAAATACGAACGGGCATAGGTATTCAACTGACTCCGGCACCGGAGGCGCTCCCCTTTCCCGAAGAGGCCGCTTCCACCAGAGATAAACTAACGTCACGGGCTAGACGCCCGCAGTTCCCTCTCCGTTGGAACCAGATCGGCGGACCGCTTCAGCCTGCACGGCTGCAAGAATCGCCACCGCCTGATCGCCAATCTCCGGATTGGACTGCAAATCATCGACCTCGGCCTGAGCCAGGTCCTCGAACGCATGGAAGCCCATGTGCACCAGCACACTGGCCTGGGCTTCGGACAAGCCCGGGATGCCAGCCAGATTCTGGATGGCTTCCTCCACCTTCTCCTGAAAGCCCTGAACCGGGGCTTGAACTTCCTCTTCGATGTCAACGTACCAACCCGTTAACTTCGACGTCAGACGGGCATTCTGTCCCCGCCTTCCAATCGCCAGCGACAGCTGATCCGGCGAGACGACGATCTTGACGCGCTTGTTCGCTTCGTCCACCTCGAAGTGCTTCAACTTTGCAGGTGAGAGCGCCGCGGTGACATACGACCGAACGTCAGCCGACCAGGGAATGATGTCGACTTTCTCGTTATTCAGCTCGCGGACGATATTCTTCACGCGCTGACCACGGAGCCCGACGCAAGCGCCGACCGGGTCCACCTTCGGGTCACGGGAATGCACGGCCAGCTTGGTCCGGTAGCCTGGCTCGCGAGCAATGCCCTTGATCTCGATGGTCCCGTCCGAGATTTCCGCCACCTCCAGCTGAAACAGCTTGATCACGAACATCGGGTCGGAACGGCTGAGAATAATTTCCGGCCCATGAGCGGTGGTTTCTACCGCTTTCACGTACGCACGCAGCCGTTCCCCGGTTTGGTATTCCTCAATGGGCACCCGTTCCCGGTTGGGAAGCAGCGCCTCATACCGGCCCAAATCGACCACGACATCGGAACGCTCAAACCGCCGTACCACGCCGCTCACGATGTCCCCGACTCGATCCTTGAACTCTTCCAGGATGAGTTGCTTCTCCGCCTTCCGAAGCTGTTGCATCACAGCCTGTCTCGCGTTCTGAGCGGCGATCCGGCCGAAATCGGAGGGTGTGACCTCGACTTCCACCTCGTCGCCGATTTGTGCATCGGCTTTCAGCCGACGCGCATTCTCCACCGAGATTTGGTCGTGCTTCGAAATGATCTTATCGCTGACGATCAAGCGGGCGAAGGCCTTGATGGTGCCCGTCTTAGGATCGATGCTGCAGCGAAGTTCCCGAGCGGGTCCCACTGCACGCCGGGCCGCCGAGACAAGGGCCTCCTCCACCGCGCGCACTAAGATGTCGCGGCTAATGCCCTTCTCCCGTTCCCAGTATTCCAGGACTGCCAGCAGTTCTGCGTTCATAGGTCGTCGGCTGCACGTCCCCCCAGAGAACAAAAAAGTCGGTGGATAACCGACTTTGCTCGCTGGTGGACCAGCCAGTTGTCCAAGATGCAAAGCAGGCTAGGTAGGCAGAGAAACTACCGTCAAGCGTCAATTCCCCCGACGTTTTCCTTCCCATCTATCCTGTGGCACGCGGTTTTCATCGCTGACTCGCATTCCTTCAGGGCCTTCGGGCAACCTCCCCCAACCGATCATTGTCGCTCCTGCCATGAAGCCCCAGACCTCCTCCGTCACCCCATCCTTCACGATCACCGGGCAAAATCTTCCACGTCCAGGAGCCTCACGGCGCGGGTTCCTCAAAGCCTCCGGCGCAGCCTTCGCTGCTCTGTCCTCCGCTGCCCACCTGACCGGCTGCGCTTCCTACTCCGACTCCCAAGGTTCCCAACCCGCCACCAAGACCGCCTCCCGCCCGCTGGTGGTCTCCACCTGGGAGTTCGGTAAGCCCGCCAACGAAAAGGCCCTCGCCACCCTCGAATCCGGCGGTTCCCTGCTCGACGCCGTTGTCGCTGGCATCACCGTTGCCGAACTCGATCTCAGCAACACTTCCGTCGGCGCCGGGGGCACCCCCAACTCCGAGGGCGTCGTGTCCCTGGACGCCTGCATCATGGACGGTCCCACCCACAAGTGCGGCAGCGTCGCCGGTGTCGAAGGCATTGTCCCGGTCATCGGCGTCGCCCGGGCCGTCATGGAGAAAACCCGGCATGTCCTGCTGGTCGGCGACGGCGCCCGACGCTTCGCCCTGCAGCAAGGCTTCCAGGACACCAACCTCCTCACCGACTCCGCCCACAAGGCGTGGCTGGCCTGGAAGCAGAAGCAGTCCACCGCCGGCTCAGCTCCCCCTCAGGGACATGACACCATCGCCCTTGTCATCCTCGGTGCCGACGGCAACCTCGTCGGCGGATGCTCCACCAGCGGACTCGGTTATAAGCTGCCAGGCCGCGTCGGTGACTCACCCATCATCGGAAGCGGGCTCTACGTCGACAACGACATCGGAGCCGCAGGCGCCACCGGAGTGGGTGAAAACATCATGCGCTTCTGCGGTTCCTTCCAGGTCGTGGAGCTCATGCGCGCCGGCGCCTCCCCCGGTGAGGCCTGCGCGGAAACCATCCGCCGCATACAAAAGAAACACGCCTCCGGCGCGCCGCTGGACATCAATTTTCTGGCCGTCAACAAGCAGGGTCAGTACGGCGCCGCGGGCACGGGGAAAGGATTTCCCTACTCGGTGGCTTACCCGGGTTTCAGTGAAATCCTACCGAGCATCAAAGTACCGCCTCGGTCATGATCCTGAACACGGGACTTCCCATCCGCCACGCCCGCCCGGCAGCCTAGCTGCATGCTGAGCGCGGTCACGGTCAGTCTCGTTCCCGAAGCCCAAGCGGGCCCCTTTGTTTTCCACGGAAACCTCGAAACCTCCTGCGCCAGGGCCCAGGCGCTCGGCTTTGATGCCGTCGAGGTGTTCCCACCGGGTGCCGAGTCTCTGGATGCCCGGGAACTCCGCCGCATTCTGGACCGCACCCAACTCAAGCTGGCCGCGGTCGGTACCGGCGCCGGCTGGCTGACCCGCAAGCTGACGCTCACCAGTCCCGACCCCGCCATTCGTCATCAGGCCCGGCAGTTCATCGAAGCCATTGTCGATCTCGCCGGCAGTTTCGGAGCTCCGGCCATCATCGGCTCCATGCAAGGCCGCGCCGAGGGACAGGTCTCGCGAGACCAAGCGCTCCGTTGGCTGGGCGAGGCCCTCGAACAACTTGGCTCCCGCGCCCATATCCACGGTGTTCCGCTCCTGCTCGAACCGCTCAATCGTTACGAATCGAACCTGCTGAACACCCTCGACCAGACGGTCGAATTCCTCGATCCCCTGCTCACCCGCAACGTTCGCATTCTCGCCGACCTCTTCCACATGAACATCGAGGAAGCCTCGATTCCCGGAGCTTTCGCCAGCGCCGGAACATGGGTGGGGCACGTTCACTTCGCCGACAGCAACCGTCGGGCCATCGGATTCGGACACACCTGCGTCGAGCCCATCGTGGAAGCGCTCCGCATGATCGGGTACCGGGGTTATCTCTCCGCTGAAATCCTTCCCCAACCTTCCGGGGAGGAAGCAGCGGCTCAAACCATCGCCAGCTTCCAAAGGCTCGGTTGCGCCCGGTGACTCAAGGGAATTGCCGGCCCGGGGCGCAGCCGTCCGCGGAGGCGCCAGCTTAAGCCAGAATCCCTTTCACCACGTCGCCATGCACATCGGTCAGCCGGTAGTCGCGACCTTGGAAGCGGAAGGTCAGCCGTTTGTGATCGAACCCCAGCAGATGCAGGATCGTCGCCTGGAGGTCGTGGACATGCACCTTGTCCTGCACAACCCCAAAGCCCAACTCATCCGTCTCGCCGTAGGTCATGCCGCCACGAATCCCCCCGCCCGCCAGGAACATCGAGTAGCAGTCGGGATAGTGGTCGCGTCCGAGGTTGGTGGACGCCGCCGTTCGGCCTTCACGAAACGGCGTCCGACCGAATTCCCCGCCCCAGAGGACCAGGGTGTCGTCCAGCAGCCCGCGCTGACGTAGATCCTCGATCAAGGCGGCCACCGGCTTGTCGGTGCGCGCCATTTTCTCGGTCAATCCGCCGCGGATATCCTCCCCCGGACCGGTGCCGTGAAAGTCCCAGCCCCAATCAAACAACTGGACGTACCGGACACCTTGCTCCACCAGGCGCCGCGCCAAAAGGCAGTTGTTGGCGAAGCTGGCCTCCCCCGGTTTGGCCCCATAAGCCTCGATGGTTGAGGCCGATTCCCGGGAGATATCCATCACCTCGGGAACGCTCGCTTGCATGCGGAAGGCCAACTCGTATTGCGCGATCCGCGTCGTTGTTTCCGGGTCGCCCAATTCGGACTCCTGGAACTCGTTCAATCGGCGCAACGAATCCAAAGTCCGCCGACGCATGGTCCGATCCATGCCGGGAGGGTCGGACACATACAGCACGGGATCGCCCTTGGATCGGCATTGCACCCCCTGGAACACGGACGGCAGGAAGCCAGTGCCCCAGCATCCCTGCCCACCGCTGGGCTGGACGCCGTTGGAAATCAACACCACGAAACCGGGCAGATCGCTGTTCTCGGAACCCAGACCGTACGTGGCCCAGGCCCCCATGCTCGGGCGGCCCTGGCGCGGGGAACCCGTGTAGAGCAGCAACTCCGCAGGCGTGTGATTGAACTGGTCGGTGTTCATGGACCGGATCACACACAAGTCGTCGGCGACCCTCTGAAAGTTCGGCACCGCGTCCGACATCCAGGTGCCACCCTGACCGTATTGGGCATACTGACGGGGCGTGCCCATCAATTTCGGGGTTCCGCCGGTGAAGGCGAACCGACGGCCCTTGGTGAATTCGTCCGGGCAGTCCTGGCCGTCGCGTTTCACCAACTCCGGCTTGTAATCGAAAATATCCAGGTGCGGCGGTCCGCCCGACATGTGGAGGTAGATCACGCGCTTGGCCCTGGCGTGATGATGCGGCTGACGCACCGCCAACGGATTCATCGGGTCGGTGACGATGTCCGATGCACGCGCGGATGAAGCACCGCCCCGCATCAGGCTTTGCAGGGCGATCGCGCCCAGGCTGAACTGCCCGGCGCTGGCCAGGAACTGGCGGCGGGTTTGGGACCGGAGTCGTTCGATGTGCGGATTCACGTTGGTTCAGCGCTTCATCAAGGTTTCGTCGAGATTCAACAGCACGTTCGCCACCACCGTCCAACTGGCGAGTTCCACGGGATCCACCACCGCGGCGGATGCCCCCTTCCCTTCTCCAGCCATGAGCCCGGCTCGTTTCGGATCCGCCGCAAACACGGTTCGGACTTCCTCCAGCATGCCCTTCAATTCCTCCACCTCAGCCCCGGAGGGTTCCCGGGACAGAACGGCCTCGAAGCCGCGACCCAAACGAGTTTCCGTACTCGATCCCGCCTCACACATGCGCCGGGCCAAACCTTGCGCGGCCTCCACGAACACCGGGTCGTTCAGGGTCACCAACGCCTGAAGCGGCGTGTTCGATCGGCCTCGCCTCAGCGTGCAGACTTCACGGCTCGGCGCATCGAACGTCGCCATCGACGGGTACGGGCTGGTGCGCCGCCATTCCGTGTAGACCCCGCGGCGGTAGCGGTCTTCGCCCGGACTGGGCTGCCAATCGAGGTTCCCCCCAAATGCCGCCCGCAAATCCAGGTTGGGACGGGGAGGCCGCACCGAAGGTCCGTACATCCGGCCACTGAGCAAACCAGCCGCGGCCAACGCCTGGTCGCGAACCATTTCCGCCGCCAACCGGAAGCGTGGCCCTCGGGAAACCCAGCGATTGTCGGGATCCTTCTCCAGCGCTTCCGGGGTCACCTTCGACGACTGCCGGTAGGCCGCACTGGTGACCAGGAGCTTGAGGAACCGCTTCACGTCCCAGCCGCCATCGCGCAATTCCACCGCCAGCCAGTCGAGCAGCGCCTGGTTCACCGGGGGTTCACCCTGGGAGCCAAATTCCTCGCTGGTCCTGACGATGCCGTTGCCGAACATCTGTTCCCAAAACCGGTTCGCCACGACCCGCGCGGTCAACGGATTCTCCGGACTCACCAGCCATCGGGCCAGGGTCAGCCGATTCATCGGGGCTCCCGCAGGCAACGGCGGCCAAATCGCAGGCACCCCTTCGGTCACCTCGTCGGAAGTGGTCAAAAAATTGCCCCGCAATTGGATCTTGGTGACACGCCGATCCTTCCCCTGAAGTTCGCGAAGCACCGGAACCACCAGCGGCTTCAGCTCGTCCCGTTCCCGCAGTACCGAGGCATATCGCTCCCGCTCGTTCCGCAGCCCCGGCGCCACATCCCTCACGAAGTGTTCCACCACCGCCTCCCGCTGCCTCGCATCGCGAACCGACTCATCGAGAGCCAGCACAGATCGAATCGCCGGAGGCGTGTCGACATACTCCACCGCCCGTGATTCCCCAGTCACCCCGACCCGAAAACGTCCCAGGGTCTGCCGGTCCGCGCCCGATTGCTGGGAAATCGTCACCGAAAGCGTGGCACCCCGCGGGATCTCCACCGGTTGTCCCGTCGCCAGAAACAGCGCGTGATCACGACCGGTCGCTCCGCTGACCGACCACCCTTTCTCACCTCGCTTGCGGTAACGGATCGATTGCGGGGAGTCCGTCGCGACCAGCGCCGCATCCAGCTTCTCCTCGTTGAAGTCGGCGGAGGCATTCACGAAATCCACGTCGCGCGGGCCGGTCAGGTCCAGGGCCAGTTCCCGCTTGGAAATCGCGCCCCGACCGGAAGGCTTTTCCCAGACCAACTTCCTGTGTTCGTCCAGCGCCAACACCCGCACACCTTCCAAGCCCGCCCCGCTGTCCCCGGCTGCAACAATCACGATCCGTTCAATCGGCCGAACCCACGCCAGGTCCAACTCCCACCAGGCTCCCGCGTCTTCCAAGGTCAACGACGCCGTTCCAGCCGAATCACCCGCCTCCGTTCGACCATCCACCGCCCGGTTGGCCACCGCCCCGTCCCGGGTGCTGCTCTGGATCGCGGTTCCTGCCCTGGCGACGTTCTCGCCACCGCTGAACGCCTGGACTTCCGCCAAAGTCAGCCCACCCGCGCGGGCCTTCTCCAGGCGGAGAAAGCGCGTGGCAGGTCCCGCCTGGTTCGGCACCGGCAGAATCTTCGCCCGCACTTGGCGCACCACGAAGTTTCCGCCCACCCCTGGTCCCTTTCCCTCCAGGGATTCATGGATCAACGCCTCCAGCCGCACGCCGTGAATCACCGTGGCCGAGTCAAACGGCAGTTCCACAGTGTAGGTGTCACTCAGAACGTTCGTCCCTTTCGGGGTCACCAGCACACTGTCGTCGTCCAGCACGCTCAGCGTGGCCCCTGATTTCGCCGACAAACCCACCGGCCGCGGCGTCCGCCATCGCAGATCGGTCGGAAACATCTTCGCCCACTGGCGAGCCGCTTCACCGAGGTCCGGGTGGGCCGACTGGAACTTCGAATCCAACGCGGCAATCTCAGCGTTCAACGTCGCCTTCTTCGCCCGGACTTCCTCCGAATCGAATTCCAACACCGGCGCCTCATCCGGCCGGTCGGCGTCCGCCGTGTTGTTGAGGAAGGCGAACAGCTGGAAATACTCCTTCTGCGAGATCGGATCGTACTTGTGCGTGTGGCACTGGGCGCAGGCCATGGAGGTCCCCATCCACACCGCAAAAGTCGTGTTGACCCGGTCCACCACCGCGACGTTCCTGAATTCCTCGTCGCTGGTGCCACCCTCACTGTTGGTCATCGTGTTCCGGTGAAAGGCGGTCGCCTTGAGTTGTTCCTCCGTGGGATTTTCCAACAGGTCTCCGGCCAACTGCTCGATCGTGAACTGGTCGAAAGGCAGGTTTCGGTTGAACGCGCGAATCACGTAGTCCCGATACGGCCAGATCGTCCGCGGCGGATCGTCCGCGTATCCGGCCGAATCCGCGTAGCGGGCAAGATCCAGCCACATGCGGGCCCAGTGTTCTCCGTACGTTTCCTTGGACAAAAGCCCATCGACGAACCGCTCGAAGGCGTCGCTCCGCGTGTCCTCCTCCATCGCCCGAACCTCCTCGGGTGTTGGTGGCAGTCCGGTCAGGTCCAGGGCCACCCGACGCGCCAGGGAACGACGATCCGCCTCGCGCTGCGGCGCCAAGCCTTCCTTCTCCAATCGCGCCAGGACAAAACGGTCCACTCCGTTGCGCACCCAACCTTGCCGCGCAACCTCAGGCAGCTCAGGACGTTGCGGAGGATCATAGGCCCAGTGGTTCGAGAACCTCGCGCCGTCGGCAATCCACCTCCGCAGCAACGCCACTTGCTCGGGCGTCACCCGCTTCTCGCTGCGCTTCGGCGGCATCAAATCGTCTTCGTCCGTCGTCACCACCCGCCGGATCAACTCGCTCTCATCTGGCTTGCCCGGAACCACCGCCGCATGCCCGCCCAGGTCCGTCCGCAGCCCCTCCAGCGTGTCGAGCCGAAGCCCACCCTTGCCGCGCGGCCCACCCTTTCGCTCCGACTCGTCAGGGCCATGGCAATAAAAGCAGTTCTCGGAAAGAATCGGGCGAATGTCCCGGTTGAAGTCGATGGGTTCCCCGGCTGCTGCTGCTTCCGCGACATCCAAGGCACCAAGCGTTCCCACCAGGATCGCAACTGCCACGACCCAACCAGGCCAACAACGGAGGGATCCGGGTCGCGGCGCGGATGAGTCGCCCCGACGTCGCGCAGGCGTTGCTCCGCTCCTGAAGCCGCCGACGACGCCCTCGGGTGAACCACACCTCGAGACGGTCAGGTCCGTCGACAACTCTCCGTGACATGGCAGGAAGACGGCTCGCATGGATGGTCCCCGGAGAATGGG
Source organism: Verrucomicrobiota bacterium (assembly GCA_963205105.1). Classification (GTDB taxonomy): domain Bacteria; phylum Verrucomicrobiota; class Verrucomicrobiia; order Limisphaerales; family CAIMTB01; genus CAIMTB01. Next base: position 22,437 of record CAUJJW010000003.1, read on the forward strand.
TGCCGTCCGGGCAAAAGACAACCCACCACACCCGACACCCGCGGGATCATCTTCCTGTGGGCCCACCCCCGATCCGCACCCATTCACCCTCCCACACCCCGCGGCGCGCTTCGCGGGCCTCCTTTTCCGCCGCCAGCAATTGCACCTGGTCCTGAACCGGCAGGCTCTTGAGCGAGGAATCGTGCACGATCACCATGCCTTCGCGCAGCAGCGCGATCCCGAGGTTCGTCCCCGCCAGATACACCCCGCCCAACCCACTCCCCTCCGGCACCATGAAGGTGTAGGCGATGCGGACGTCGTTCGAGATGGCCAACGATTTCAGGAAACCCTGGCTCCGCTTGAAGACCGCCGCGCGTTCGCTCCGCGGATGCCTCGAAGGCGGCGGCCCCAGCACTCCGGCAATGCGAAACGTCACCGTCGCCCCCTGCTCGTTGCGCACGATCACCGAATCGCCCGCCGGCACCCGGATCACCCGGCCCGTCGCTTCACCCACAATCGGCAGCGTCTCCGTCTCGGCCCGTCGCAACGTCTCCATCCATTCCTCGGCCGGCGCGAACCATACCCGGTTGGCATACAGCCACGCCCCCAGAGCGATGAGCGCGGCGCCGATCCCGACTTTCACCGCATAATGGAGAAACCAGAACATGCGGGTCAGTCCTCCAAGGTTCCCGACCACAACACTTTCAAGCGCTCCGACCAACGGAGCTTGCGCCGGGCGGTCAGCGTGGGAGCGGCAGCCGCGGCTTCCTCATTTCGAAAGGCCGGGGCCGGTGATGTCTGGGTCGACGATGGCTCGGAGATGACCATCGATGCCGCGTGGTCGGGCGTGTCGATCGCTGCCTCCGGGACGCTCAAGGCCGGTTCCATCTCGGTGTTTGTCGGTCGATCCAGAGCCACACGAGGGCTCGCCGATCCTGCAGCCGGTGCAGGAGTCGCTGCCGACGTTCCCTCAAAAATCCGAATGCCTGAATTTCGCGCGGGCCGTGGGGCCGGAGGCGCCGCAGGAACCGCCAGAATCTGTGGCGTGGGAGGCGTTTCCCGCTGCTGGGACAGAATCAGGAGTTGAACCTCCGCCCTGGAGTGGAGTTTGGGCTCCCGACCGTGCTGGCGCAGGATCTTCCAGGCGCGGAGGCAATTCTCGGCGTTTTCAAAGCGCCACACTTCGCGGGCAAACACCTTCTCCAACCAGGAACCCGGCCGTGCCTGGTTCAATCCCAGAACGAAAGCCCCAGGCAAATCGGGATGTCGCACCCCCTCCAGGAAGGCAAAAAACAAGGCCAACCTCCGCCAGCGTCGCAGAGCCAGCTTGTGCGCGAATTGGAGGGTCGAATTGGTGAAATCCGCCGGGTGGCCGGTCGTGAAGGCACCCGTCAGCGGTTCCGCCATCCAATGCCCCACCCACGGCGCCCAAACCACGGCGTTCGCAATGCCAACGATCACCGCGAGCGCCAGGTAGCCGGCATCCGTTGTGCCCTCGGTCTGAGCAAACGGGCCAGCCACTTCAATCGCCTTGCCGAACACAACAAACAACGCGAAGCCGAACAGCACTCGAAGGATGGCAAGCATGGTTAGCGTCCCCGGTCAGGTCGGAGAATGGCCTGCGGATTGACGATGCCCCGCAGGTGCATGTCCAGGGCATGCCGGTTGACCGCGTAATGCTTCGCCGTTTCCTCGGTGATCACCCCGGCCACCAGCAGCTCCATCAGGTACTGGTCAAAGGTGTGCATCCCCACATGGGTCGAGGCTTCGATGATCCCATGCAGCAGATGCAGTTCGTTCCCCGCAATCGCCTCCTGGACCCCGGCGTCCCGCTTCAAAATCTCCAGGCACGGCGTGCGAGCTCCGCCCGTGTTGGGGATCAGGCGTTGTTGAACCACCCCGATCAGGTTCCGTGCAAGAAGAGCACTGACGCTGTCCTGCTCCCCTGCCGGATAGAATTCCCGGATGCGGGCGATCGATTGAGCCACGGAATCCGCGTGCAGCGTTGAAATCACCAGGTGCCCCGTCTCCGCCGCCTGCATGCAGGCCCAGATACTGTCCCGATCCCGCAGCTCACCCACCACGATGACATTGGGATCCTGACGCATCGCGTTCCGGATGCCGTCGGCGAAGCTCCCCGTGTCGACCCCCACCTCGCGCTGCTCGAAGTGCGCCAAGGCATCCTCAAACACGTACTCGATGGGGTCCTCGATGGTGATGATCCGGAGCGCCCGCCGCGCATTGAGATCCTGAACCAACGCCCGCAAAGTCGTGCTCTTCCCCTGGCCCGTCGGCCCCGTCACCAGCAGCAGCCCGCGCGGTTGCTCCGCCAACCCAGCCAGCGACAACGGCAAGTGCAGTTCCTCCAACCGCATCCGATGTTGGGGAACCACCCGGAACGAAAACGACTGCCGCCCCCGTTGCTTGCTGAAATTCGCCCGATACCGCTCCTCGCCAAAATAGAACGCCGTGTCGACTTCCCTCTCCCGCAAGATCCGCCCCTGAAGCTCCGGCGTGAACACATCCATGAACCACGAGGTCAGTGTCACGTCGTCCGGGATCGGAAACTCCGCCTCCGACACCGTCTCCAACCGGCCCTCCACCCGGATGATGAATGGATGCCCCGCCCTCCCATGAATGTCGGATGCCTGCCGTCCCCTCGACCACGCAATCAACCGTCCCAACGGCCTGTGAGCCTCGATGCGTTCCATGGTGACACACGAAGACTACGCACGTAGGCCATGCTTGGCAAGCCTGGCGCCCCCGGAGAATCGCCCACTCCCCGCTTAGTGCCGCGCCGGGATCGCCTCCAACCGCGGCAGCGTCGTCGTCTCCGCGAATTCCAGGTCCTCGGGAAAATCGAGTTCCGTCCAGGGAATGCCGGTGACGTCCTCGTAGCCGAACACCCCTGCGAGAACGAGCGACCGGAGGACTTCGTCGTACGATTCCTTGCGGCGTTCACCCACCATCCGGGCCTCGGTTTCGCGGACGATCCCATCCAGGCCGGCGCGATCCATTTTGAAGAACCCGATCGATTCACCCACAAGTTCCGCGGTCCCCGTCCATTTCTTGCGGAATTCAACGGGTTTTCCACCACTCACCGGCACCAGAACCGGATCATCATCGGCTGTCGAGTAACCACGATCGATGAGCAGGGTGGAGCCGTGGGCGGACCCCATCAACCGGCCCATCAGGCGATGATCATACAGCACGTCGCCGTCCATCAGCAGCATGGGCTCACGCGCGGCGCGGATCAGGGGCAGCGATGCCGCCATGCTGATGACGCTGCCTTCGAGGTAGGCGTCGTTGAAGATTTCGATGATCTCCAGTCCCGTCTTCCGGGACACCGCCTGAATGGCCCCCGCCACCACCTCCCGCAGGTGTCCCGTCACGATGTGGAGGCGGCGAATGCCAGCCCACACCAGGAGTTCGGCATGACGTTCGAGCAGCGTCTTGCCCCCGATCTCGAGCAGAATCTTGGGGCACTCGGCGGAGAGTTGTCCCAATCGAAAACCGCGTCCAGCGGCGTACACAATCGCATCCATACGAACGACGATTACACTATTGGCCCCGGGTCCTGTTCCAGTCCCGACCTGACAAATTTCCGTCAACCGCCGGGCGTGCCCCTCCCCAGAATGCCAGCAGCGCCCACCCCACCGCCGCGTACAGCAGTTCGCGCACCCGCCGCAGCACCGCATAGGTCGGACCGAACAGCGCCGGAGCCCCCACCCACCTGCCGATGAGAACAATGCCTGACTCCTGCACTCCCAACGCCCCAGGAACCCAAAGCCCCACCACCTTGACCACCCCGGTGAACGACTCCAGCACCAGCGCCTGATTCCAACTCAGCGGCATGCCCAAAAGCTGCCCCGCCAGATACACCTCCACGGTGTCCAGCAGCCATCCCGCGAAAAACCCGGCGGTGCAGACCGCGAACCGCAGTCGGCGCGCACGATAGAACCCCGCCACAATGCGATCCATCGACTCCAACCCGGCGCGCCTGGCCGCCACACGGCGCGACCGAATCCCCAACCGCTCCATCCAGCCCAGCAGCGTCGAGGCCACACCACGACGCTGCAGCCACAGCAACAGCCCCACCACCCCGCACCCTCCCGCCACTACCAGAACCAGCCCCCAAGCCAATCCCCGCTCCCGCCCCTCGCCCCGGATCACCAGGTAGGCGCCCGCACCGGCGATCAGAAACAACACCTGCCCGATCGTTTGGGCCGTCTTCGAAATCAGGGCGGCGGCTGTCGACTCCGAGGCTTGCACCCCCTCCCGTTGGAGCAGCAGCACCTTGACCGCTTCCCCGCCGACGTACGCCGTCGGCACCAGGTTGTTCACCGCCTCGCCGCACCACCGGATTCGAAACATCCGCCAAAAGCCAACCCCCGTCGGGCTCCCGAACGACATGCGCCAAGCCCAGGCGTCCACCACGTACACGACAAAGTACGGCACCAACAGCAACACCCCGAGATACCCCAGCCCCTTCAAAGCGCCCCCTACCGCCACCCAATCCGTCTGGCGGAGGTACAGTGAAAACACCAACACGCCGACCAGCAGCGCCAGCCACCTGCCCCAACCCTTCACGCGGCACCCCGCCGATCCGGGACCTCACGCCACTGAAGGCACCCCAGCAGCGCCCAAAACACATGGCTGCCGATCGCCGCCAGCCAAAGAAACACCTCCAGCCGATCGACACAGGCCAGCGCCAACACCAGCACTGAAAAATCCCGGTTGGTCGCCGCATCCAGAAAGCGCCCAAGTAAGCGGTTCCCATCCTTCCCCGCTGGTCGGCGCATGCCACGCAACACCATCAGGAAAGACATCAGCGCCCCCACAATCGCCGCCAACCCCAGCCAGCCCACCGGCGCCTCCGAACCGTCCCGGGCCAATCCCACCGCGATGCCGGCAAACACCGACACATGCACCACCTGGTCGCCGATCAAATCCAGCCATTTCCCCAGGGGCGATTCCTTGAAGACGATCCGCGCCACATCGCCATCCACGCAGTCCAGGACCGCCGACAGCTGAAACAAAAGCCCGGCCGCGATGGCCCATTCCCGTTGCCCCACCCCGAACAGGACTCCCGCCATCACCCCCAGAACAATCGAGGCCAGCGAGATCTGGTTGGGCGTCACCCAGGTTCGACTCAACCATCGTGCCAGAGGCCGGCCCACCGGCCGGTTGAATACCCGGTCCACCCAGCCATCCGACGAACTGGTCAGCGATCCCCACAGCACGCGAGCCGCCTGCCTGGCCTCCGCTTCGTTCCGAACCCAGCAAGCCACCCCCTCCGCTCGCACCGGCACATTTCCCGCCAGGGATTGTTCCCAGTCGCCTGCAGCATCAACCACCACCCCCACCGGAAACGCTTCCCCCTTCGCCCCAACCAATCGGTTCGGCCCGTCCGCCAACCGCTTCAGGTCCGCCACCTGAACCAACACCTCCGCCCGCAGGATCAACGTCGGTCCCTGGATCGGCGGGAGCTCGTGAACCACGGAAAATGTCACCCCCCAAACCTGGGCCCTGGGGGCCGCCGGAATCGGCTCCCGTCCAACCACCTGGATGTCGCGGTAGCCCGCCCGATGCAGGGCCACCAGCAGCCGGTCCAACACGGTCAGTGCCGCGACGTTTAGCTCTGACGTCCCAGGCGCGAGGATCACCACCGCGGTGAGAGCAGACTGGGGTACCAACTCAACCGACTTGGGGAATGAATTCGCGACGGACATTGCAAAGCGCCGAACAACGGGGCCAAGGCTCGCCGAACCCCAGGTCCCAGCCAAGCCCGCTCTCAGGACCCGGCTTCGCGCCGTGGACAACCGCGATTCAACTTTTCCAAACGACACTCAATCTATCTCTCTATAGAGCATTCTAAATCACTCTTTAGACATTGCCCCTCAGTGCTTTAGAAACCAAAAAGCGATTCCAAAGCGGCTTATTATCTATCTGTCTATTGACTTTATAGTTATGTATCGGAATTCTGTGGGCCGTCGCGACCAACATCGGCCCCGGATTCAACTCCTTCCCATCATGAATACCGCTCTTCTGCCCACCCTCGCTCCTTCCACCGCCTTCCGCTCGACACGAAACGCGCCTTCGCCAACACGCCGGTCCTTGGATCGAATCCTTGCCCCGCTGGATGAACTCGCCTGCACTTCCGATCATTTCCTCCGCAAACCGCTCGGACGCCACGCTGACGGTTCGATGGTCCTGCCGCGGTACCTGCATCTCGGCCCCCGAGGCGGTGGCGATTACGTGCGCCTGGGCATCTTCGCGTCCATTCACGGTGATGAACCCGAGGGCGCCCTGGCCCTGACCCGGTTTATCTCCGAACTCGAACGCCAACCGGAACTCGCCAAGGGCTACGCCATTTTCATCTACCCCGTGTGCAATCCCACCGGGTTCGAGGACAACACCCGACATTCACGCTCCGGCAAGGACCTGAACCGCGAGTTCTGGCGCGATTCGGCTGAACCCGAAATCCGCTGGCTGGAGACCGAGATCTGGACCCACGCCTTTCATGGAATCATCAATCTGCACTCCGATGACACCAGTCAGGGGCTTTATGGATTCGTGAATGGCGAGGTGCTTTCCGAGTACTTGCTCGAGCCCGCGCTTCAATCCGCCGAAGCCCATCTCCCGCGCGACCGCCGTCGCCGAATCGACGGTTTCCAGGCCAAGCGCGGCATGATCTACGAATGCTACGAGGGTGTGCTTCGCTCGGTTCCCGGGCTGAGTCCGGCTCCTTTCGAGCTGACACTGGAAACCCCGCACAAGGCGCCCCTGCATCGCCAGGTCGAAGCTTTCAACGCCGCCCTGCAAACCATCCTGGTCGAATACCGTTACCTCACGGCGGTCGCCCAAGGCATCTAGGCTTCAGTCTCGGCTCGCTGCCTGTCAGCAGATTGTCCCGCTGTCGTTGATCGAAGCGGCGGTCGGATCCCCATGCCCGGGGGTTCCTTTCCAGATCCCCCCGAATTTCTCCAGCGCCCACCCAAGAGCTCCGCGAGGTCGCTCGCTGGCGATCTGCGCCGTGCATCAGCCACCGATGCCTCCTGCGACAGAATGAATCCTGCCCACCCTCCATCCCCACCTGCGATCGCCATGACTTCGCTTCTTCCGCGTCATCGGGGCCTTTCCGCCGGACTCGCTGCGCTGATCGCGGCGACACCTGGAACGTCCTGCGCTCAAGGCCTTGTTCGGCCCTCCGTTGAGGCGCCCTCCCCGGCCACCAACACTGCGGCAAGCACCACCCCGACGACGGCACCTTCCAGCCTCGCGTTGGAGGCTCTCCTCCAGCGCATCCAGGATCTCGAACGTCGGGAGGCGGAACGCGCCAGGACCGCCACCAACGATCCCAACGCCTCGCTCGTTCAAACTCTGCAGCAGCGCATCGTCGATCTCGAATCCAAGATTCAGTCCCTCGAACGCAGCGTCGTGGTGCCGGAACTCGTCGCCATCCCCGACCCCGCCCCCACCAACGCCGAACTCGATCAGCAGATCCGCACCGTCGATCGCAAACGCGAACTCGCCGAGGAGGAAGCCGCCGCCCGCGCCAAGGAAATGCCCCAGCTCTCCATCGGCTCCACCGGGTTCGTGATGCGTTCCGCCGACACCAATTTCGTTCTCCGTATCCGGGGTCTCATCCAGGCCGATTCACGGACTTTCTTCGACGACAACTCCCTCGACGACGACAACTCGGGCTTTCTGTTGCGACGCGCCCGTGTCGGTCTCGAGGGAACCGCCTTCGGAGACTTCGATTACCAGTTCAACGCCGAACTCGGCGACGGCGGTCTCGGCGCCTCCAACCTTCAGGTGCTCGACGCCAACATTGCCTACCGCCTCCAGCCCAACCTCCGCTTCCGCGTCGGCAAATTCAAAGGGCCGGTCGGCTACGAGCAATACATCCCGGTCACTGCGTTGTTGTTCAACGAGCGCTCGATGGCCACCGACCTGGCTCCCGTCCGGGATAGCGGCGTTCAAATCGAGGGCGAGGCCTTCGACGGCGTGCTGGGCTATGCCGCGGGCGTCTTCAACACCGTCGGTGACCGCCGCAATCCCAGCCCATCAACGATTAGCGATGACTTGCAGTACGGAGGGCGCTTCCAGCTTCAACCGTTCAAGCATTCCGACAACAGCTGGTTCAAGGGACTCGCCTTCGGTGCCGGTGGTTCCTACAGCCAGATTTCTTCCAACGTGGCCGGACTGCCCAACCCGATTGGCGGCACGATCCCCGGTTACGCCACTCCAACGCTCCAGCAGTTTTTCGCCTACAATTCGCCCGCAGGCACCGTGGTCGCCGACGGCGTGCTCTGGCGCTTCAATCCCCACCTCCAGTACGTCAAAGGCCCGTTCGGTGTGCTCGGTGAGTACATTCTCAATGGTCAGGACGTTCTGAACGCCACCACGCTGCGGTCCGCCCACCTGAATCACTCCGCCTGGCAGGCCTCGGCCCAGTGGGTGTTGACCGGCGAGGACGCCTCCTTCGGAAACCTCACGCCCCTGCGGCCGTTGCGTCCGTTGGATGGTGGGTGGGGCGCCTGGCAACTGGTGGCGCGACTGTCGCGTTTCGACGTCGATTCGCAGGCCTTCGAAGGCTTCTCCAACCCCGCCACGTCCGCCAACTCCGCCCTGTCGTGGTCGGTGGGCATCAACTGGTGGCTCACCCGCAACGCCCGGATTCTCACCAGCTTCACCCACACGTCCTTCGATGGCGGCGGGACGGTCAATGCCATCGATCCCACCACCCAGTTCCCACCGGCCACCGTCACGCACCAGGACGAACAGGCCCTGATGACCCGCTTTCAACTCTCCTACTAAGCCGCGACTGAACCTCATCTCGACCCACAAAACCCATGAAACCCTTCGATTCACCTTCGCGCTTTCGACCCGCTGCCGCGTGGCTCGCCACCCTGGTTGCCGCCGGCGGCACCCATGCCTTGGCTGCGCCCTTCCTCTACACGCCCACCGATCTCATCCTGCTCGTCCGACAGGTCGGTAACGCGTCCGACCTGGTCGTCAATCTCGGCAGCGTCACCAATTTCAACACCCTGCCCGCTGGTTCCTCGCTGCCCATCCCGCAGGTTTCTCTCGCCCAGTTCACCGCGGCGTTCCCCAACCTGAATGGCCTGCTCTGGTCGGTAGCCGCCGCCAACCGCCCTCCGGCCAACCCCAATTTCCCGCTCCAAACGCTCTGGGTCGCCGCTCCGCGCACCGAACCGGCCACGCCGGCCACCCCCTGGCTTCGCAAGGGCCAGTTCGTCCAAGGCAACGCCGCCAGCCAGATCGATGGCGTCGTCGCCAACGCCGCCCTCACCAGCAGCCTCATCCCCGGCGGCCCCAACAACACCGCCACCAGCGTCGTGCTGCCCGTCGCCGCCAACTTTCCCATCGCCCCACTGCTGGGTGCCGATGGGAATTACGTCGGAACGTTTCAAGGCAAAGTCGAAAGCCTGACTCCCGACGACTTCGACAGCGCTCCGGACAACGTGGCTCGAACCGATCTCTTCGAACTCCTCCCCGGCACCTCCGCGGCCGGAACCCTGAACCAGCCCGGGCGCTACTTGGGAACTTTTGAACTCACGTCCGCCGGCAACCTATCGTTTGTGGTCGCCAGCGCCGCGCCTCCGGCACCCACCCTTACCGGCATCACCCGGGTGGGCGACGTTTCCACCGTGTCCTTCACCACGGCTGCCGGCTTCACCTACCGACTCCGTCGCACGGGCGCTGAAGGGCTGACCACTCCGATCTCGGGATGGACCTCCCTCGGCACCACCACCGGAACCGGTTCCACCGCTTCCCTTCAGGACAACTCACCCGGTGGACCGGGTTTCTACGCCGTCGAAGTCACTCCCTGAACCATCCACAAACCACTTTCCATCACCTCAACCTTTTCCCTACCGCCATTCCCATGAACACCCAGACGTTTCTCAAGCTCTCGCTCGCCGTCGCCTCCCTCGCCACCACCCAGGCCTTCGCCCAGGTCGAGATCCGACTCTCGGGCGCAGTCGCCTTCCGCGATACCGCCTACCGCTCCATTCGAAATCTCTTCGGCCCCAATCTCGCCTCCCAAAACCCCGCCGACGGCCCCACCGCACCCACCCAGTTGAAGGTAACCTGGACCGGCAAACTTCCCGCCCTCTACGGGGAACAGGACGTCACGGTCTACGCCTTCTACAACGGCGCCGTCGCCGGCGTTCAGGACCTCACCCAGAATCGCCTCGTCAACTTCCTGGCCTCCTCCACTCCGGCCACGACCAACACTATCAACCTGCAGTCGGACATCGCCTTCTCCTCCGTCTTCCAACAAGCGACTGAGTTCACCACACCCACCCTCGAAGACTCACTCTTCGGCGCCACGCCCATCAACCTCGTCAAGAGTTCGTCGGCCCCCGCCGGGATCACCAACATCACCACCCACCAGTTCAAGACGCTCGCCGCAAACGGTGCGGTGCCCGCCTGGTTCCTAACTGGCAATTCCAACGACACGCAGCTGGTCCACTTCATCAACCGCGATCCCACCGCTGGCCAGCGCGTGACGATCTTCAAGGAGGCGCTCTTCACCGGGAACCCCATCCAGTACGCCTGGGACACCTCCCGTAACGAATTCGTGGTCGATCCCATCGGACGCAACGCCGCCCAGATCACCACGCACCTCAACACCTACGGACCGGCCATCAGCTACCTGATCTCGGTCGATTCGTTCAACGTCAACGGCGGACAAAACGTACTCGGTTACAACGGCTCCAAAGCCTTCGCCGGCACCTTCAGCAACACCGCCAACAACTTCAGCCCCGTCATCAACGGCCAGTACAGCCTCTGGGTGTACGAGCATCTGCTCAACCGCACCACCGCCTCCGCCAACATCCGCGCCTTCCGCGACGCCCTCATCGCCTCCATCAACGCCGAGCTCGAAGTCTCCGCCTTCTCCGTGCCCATCAGCCGTCTTCGCGTCGAACGCACCGCCGACGGCGCCCCCGTGGCACCGATCGAGTAACGCTCCATGGACCTTCCCATGCAGGCCATCGCGAGGGTTGAAACGGGCTCCCTCACCCCAACCCTCTCCCGGGGGGAGAGGGAGTCGCGTCCTGCCCTCAGCGACATGACTCAACCTCGTCCTTCCGAGCCGTCTCGACTCTTTCCAGACAACGCCCGGCTTGGCCCTCCGAAATCCGCGGCGACTCTTCTCCTTCTCCCTCCGGGAGAAGGCCGGGATGAGGGCCGCTCACTCCATTCCTCGCGCCCCGGTTCATGGTCCCCATACGTGTCCAAATTTTTGGAAAACGCTCCTCCCCATGAACCGTGCCTCCGTAGCGGCGGGCGTCCCGCCTGCCGTAGAGGGGGGCGTCCCGCCCCCCGGAATCTCTTTCCAGGTCAAATCGGTTACGCCGCCCGTTCCGCCGGGCAAGATGCCCTGCTCTACGGCAGGCGAGACGCCTACCGCTACAACACCGGCGTCCCCGGCTCTGCCCGGTTCAACGGCCATGAGAAGGTCGATTTCGAACAGGTGACTCACCCGAGCCTCTCACGATCCTAAAACCGGCTCCCCTCCGAAACCCAGTCCCATGCCCGCGAAAGCCCACCGGACCACCGACGGCTCATCGCCCGAGCTGCGCCGAAGTTCCCTGGCGCACTGCTCGTCGATCCTCCTGCTCCTTTCCCCGTTACCCGCCAACTCTTTCCACGCGTCCACCGCCTTCACCCCTCCCGCCAACGCAGTCTCGGCTCCCTCCGGCGCCGGCGCCAAAGTCGCAACCACTTCCGTCCAACGCTACGTGCTCCGAGGCAGCACCGCCCTCGCCCAGGACGAGGTCGATCGCATCACCGGGGGCGCCACGGGATCCTCCGTAGATCTGTCCCGCATCCGCGAGGCTCTCGCTCATCTCCAGAAGTCCTACCGCGACCGCGGCTATCCGAATGCCACCCTCCGCCTGCCCCGCCAGCTGCTCAGCGATGGCGTGCTGCAGATCGACGTCTCGGAAGGCGCTCCCAGTCCCACGAAACTCCCGTCTATAGGGGCAGGCGTCTCGCCCGGCGGACTTCCTACGGGCGAATCCAAGCCGCCCGCTCCGCCCGAACGCACGTTCGAAGTCCGTCACTACGAAGTTCTGGGTACCACCGTGCTTCCCGCCGAGACCGTGGACGGCGCCTTCACCAACGCCGTCGGCGCCCCGGTCTCCCGCTCCCCGGTCCAGCAGGCCCTCGGCGCCCTGCAACTCGCCTACCGCGAACGCGGCTTCGCCACCGTGTCCGTCGGTCTACCCCAGCAACAGATCACCAACGCCACCATCAAGGTCCAGGTCACCGAAGGCGTTCTCTCCGACATTCGCGTCACCGGCAATCGCCACTTCAGCAGCAACAATATCGTTCGCGCCCTGCCCAGCCTGAAAACCAACGAGCTGCTCAACAGCCGGGTCTTTCAGCGCGAACTCGACAGCGCCAACCAGAACCGCGACCGACAGATCTTTCCCGTTATCGGGCCGGGCGCCGAACCCGGCACCAGTTCCCTCACGCTCCGGGTCAAGGATCGCCTGCCCCTGCACGGCCGCATCGAGGTCAACAACCACAACACCCCGGGCACCCCCGACTGGCGCCTCAACTCCTCGGCCCAGTACAACAACCTCTGGCAGCTCGATCATCAACTCGGGCTCAGCTACGGATTCACTCCGGAGGAATTCAAGCAGGGCGATCCTTCCCCGGATTACCTGCTCAATCGCCCGTTGATCGCCAATCTCGGCGCCTATTACCGACTCCCGTTCGGCGCCCCCGAGTCCGTCTCCGAACGCATCGCCACTTCCGGTGGTTTTGGTTTCGATGAAGCCACCCGCCAGTTCCGCCTTCCTCCTGCCGGTGGACAACCCGACCTCACCTTCTTCGCCAGCGCCTCCTCCATCGACACCGGTGTCCAGTACGGCCCCGCCCGAACCGTCTCCCAAACTCCCCTGCTCACCATCGTTTCCCAGGACACCGGCCAGAATCTCTCCCTCAACGAAAGCGTTGGCGCCCGCTTCAATCTGCCGCTCGCCCTCGGCCGTACCGACACCCGCCGATTCGGGCTCTCTGGTGGCATCGATGGACGGCACTTCGGCCTCGAGAGTTTCAACACCAACAACTTCATCATCACCACCGTCGTCACCAACGCCCAGGGTTCGCAGACCATCGAATCGCGCGTCTCGTCCCCGCAACCCGCCCGCAAGAACCACGTCAACTACCTGCCGCTCGTCGCCGCCCTGGACTTCGCCCAAACCGATCGCACCGGTTCCACCACCGCCAATCTCTCCCTCGCCGGCAACGTCACCGATGACGCCGAGAACTTCCGTCAGCTGTCCTACTCCCAGGAGACCGACTCCCTTTACGCCAAGCTCAACCTTTCCCTCGCCCGAGACCAGAAGCTCGGCGGGGACTGGAGCCTGCTCGCCCGCGCCGCCGGACAGGTCGCCACCGGCCCTCTCCTCGGCATCGAACAGTTCTCCATCGGCGGCCTCAACAGTGTCCGCGGGTATTACGAGGGCGATGAGTTCGGCGATCACGGCTGGTTTGGCAGTCTGGAACTCCGGTCACCCTTCCTCCAGGAACGCGTGCCGGTCGGCTCTGATTTCGCGCCCGTCTGGCTCCGTGGCACCGCGTTCGTCGATGCCGGCCAGCGCATCCTCAGCGATGCACCCGTCGCCGCCCGATCCGTCCGCACGCTGATGGGCGCCGGGTTCGGCGTTTCCGCCAACCTCAACAACCGGGTCGACCTGCGCATCGTGGTCGGCTGGCCGCTCTTCGAGACGCTCAACACCGAGAGCGGCGACCCCCGCGTCTACTTCTCCCTCGGAGGACAATTTTGATGAAGAAACTGCAGTTCAAAACGGACTGCGCCTCCGTAGCGGCGGGCGTCCCGCCTGCCGTAGAGGGGGGCGTCTCGCCCCCCGGAATTCCTGGTTCAGGGTCGGTGGGCAGATCGGTTTCGAAGCGGTGGCGCTCCACGAACCTTTCCCTGCACGCCGTCGCGAGAGTTGCAACAGGCTCCCTCACCCCAACCCTCTCCCGGGGGGAGAGGGAGCCGCTTCTGACCCTCGGCGACCTGCCAGAAGCCCCATTGTCCGAGTTGTCGCGAATCGCTACCACCAAAGCCCTCCTCAAACCTCGGAAACCCGCGGCGCACATTCTCCTTCTCCCCCCGGGAGAAGGCCGGGATGAGGGCCGCTCCGTGTTCTCCTCGCTGAGCGGCGCATGGTCCCCACACAGGCTAATCCTTTCGTCCTCCCGCCCATGAACACCTTCGCCCATCACTCCCTCGACGACTCGTGCGACGCCCGTCCCTTCTTCCTGGTCCTCGCCTCATTCCTGCCCATCGGCGCTCTCGCCAACCCCCAGGGACCCGTCGTCCAAAGCGGCTCCGCCTCCTTCTCCACTTCCGGTGCCCATACCCAGATCACCGCCTCTCACAACGCGGTCCTCCACTGGCAATCGTTCAATCTCGCCGCCGGCCAGTCCGCCACCTTTGTTCAACCGTCCGCGTCGTCCGTCGTCTGGAACCGTATCCTCGGCGGCAACCCGTCCGAGATCCACGGCTCCATCACCGCCAACGGCGTCGTCGTTCTGATGAACCAGGCCGGCTTCCACTTTGGCCCCTCTTCCTTCGTCAGTGCCGCTGGACTCGTGGTCTCCACCGCACCCGCCACTCCCATCGAGTCGGGTGCCGGCCTCTTCTGGCAGTTCAACGGCGCACCCCCCGGCGTTTCCATCGTCAATTATGGCCATCTCCAGGTCGGCCAGGGTGGTTCGGCGTTTCTCATCGCCGATCACATCGCCAACCACGGCTCCATCACCGCCCCCGGTGGCACCATCGGCCTCGCCGCCGGCCGTGAGGTCCTCCTCTCCGAACGCCCCGACGGCCGTGGCCTCAGCGCCAATGTCCAGTTGCCCTCCGGTTCCGTCGACCAAACCGGGCGGCTGGTCGCCGACGCCGGCGCCATTGCTCTTCACGCACGCGTCGTCAATCAATCCGGTCTCCTCCAGGCCAATGCCATCCGGGAACGCGACGGCGTCATCGAACTCTACGCCACCGACGTCAACCTCGGCACCTCCGGCGCCACCACCCCACCTTCCGATCCGCCCCCGCCCACCCTCCACGTCGACGTCAACAGCGCCTTCGTCGGCGCCTCGCGCATCGAGATTCAGGCCACCCGCAACATCACCCTGGCCGCCGGCACCACCTGGGACCTTCCCAGTTCCACCGGCACCGACGCCGCGGGCCACCACTTGAGCCTGGAGGCCGGCAACAACATCACCTTCGCCAATGGCTCCAGCCTTCGCGCCGGAGAGCAGTGGTCGGTATCGCTCCAGGCAGGCCGAGATCTCACATCTCCCGATGGCATCCTTCCTGGAACCGGTTCCATCGTTCTCGCCGGCAGCGCCACCCTTCAAGCCGGCCGCGGTTCCATCGATCTCGCCGCCGGCAACAACATCACCGTCGGCAGTGGCGCCATCCGGACCACCGCCGGCGGCAGCATCACCGCCCACGCCGTTGCCGGCACCATCAACACCGGCACGCGCGCCAGCGGCTTCGTCTTCCGACCCAACGGGTATGCCGTCGACCCCGCCCTGGGCGGCATCAGCACCGCCGCCGGGGGGGATGTCCACCTGCGCGCCGACACGGATATCATCAGTTTCCTGCCGATCTCAGGCGGCACCCAATCCGACGCCGGCAGCGGCGCCTTCGGAGCCGAACCGGGCAACGTCAGCCTTGAGGCCGGCCGCGATGTTGCTGGTCACTTCGTCGTCCGCAACGGCCAGGGTTCCATCACCACCGGCCGCGATGCAGGCACACCCGGGCGCCTGCTGGCCCTGAGCCTGGCCCGTGGCGGCTGGACCCTCGACGCCACCCGCGATGTGCTGCTCCAGGAAATCCGCAATCCCAACGGCCTCTTCAACAACCTCGGTTCCTCCACTTCGGCCAATCGCCACCGCTTCGATTACGACCCGCTCGCCTTCGCCTCCATCCAGGCAGGTCGAGGCATCGAACTGCGCGGCACCGCCCTGCCACGCTACGCCGATGTCTTTTCCCAGGGCATGCCGCCCCTCTATCCGGGCACGCTCACCCTGGAGGCCGGTGCCGGCGGGGTGACGCTGGGCAATGACGTGATACTCTTCCCGTCCACCCACGGCCAACTCGCCATCACCACCACCGACGGTGGCGGTCTCCACGGCACCAAGCCCGGCGACCTCGCTCAACTCGTCGTCTCCGACAGCGCCAAGTCCCAATACCGAGCCTTCGGCGACTTCGGCATCGCCGACCACAGCGACAACCCCTTTCAACGCGAGAACCTCGACCCCGTGCGCCTCGACATCGCCGGCGACATGACCGGCATTCTCCTGGGTTTGCCCAAGCGCGCCGAGATTCACATCGGCGGCAACATGATCAACAGCCGTCTCGAAGGTCAGCACCTCCAAGCCTCCGACGTCACCCGACTGCGCGTCGACGGCGACATCCGCAACCGCAACGAATTCACCAGCGCCCCGCTGGACCGCGAACCCGACTTCACCCCGTTCTTCCTCGACCTCATTTATCCGCCCGTCACCGGCTCCCTCGCCGGTATCGAAACCCGGTTCTCCTACAACCGGGTCACCCGCACCTTGACCTTCCAAGGACGCATGTCCGGGGAACAACTGCAGTTCCTCCGCGCCGCTCCCGTCCGGGTCTTCGACGCCAATGGTGTTCCCGTCCTGCTACCGAATGGCGAACCTCAAACCCAACCCGTCGAACTCATTCCCGCTGCCGTCCTGGAGCGTCTCTACGCCGACTCCCAGGACATCCCGCTCAACCCCGACACCGGGTATCGCATCGGGGGCGGCGGGCGCCTCGAAATCTCCGCCCGCAACCTCGATCTCGGCGCAACCGCCGGGGTCGTCTCCTATGGCCCACGCGGCAATCCCGCACTCGCCCAGCGCTTCGACCGTGGCGCCGACATCGCCCTTTCCCTCACCGGCGATCTCGACATGTTCTCCACCCGAATCGCCTCCCTCAGCGGCGGCAGCATCGACTTGACCGTCGATGGCCACATCAATGCCGGGTCCCGCGACTTCACTTCCAGCGACACCACCGCCCGCGGCATTTACACCGTCGACCGCAGCGACATCACCGTCATCGCCCGCGGTGACATCGACATCAACGGCTCACGCATCGCCGCCTACGACGGCGGCAACGTGGTCGTCCGCTCGCTTGAGGGCAACGTCAACGCCGGCACCGGCGTCAGTGGTTCCGCCACTGTCGAGAAGATTTACGTCGATCCGATCACCCGCCGCATCCTCTCCTACTCCCCCACCATTCCCGGTAGCGGCATTCTCGCCACCACCTTCCCGCCTTCCCTCGATCCTGCCTTTCCGAACTCACAGGCCACCGTCGGCGACATCCTGGTCGAGACACCCCGGGGTGACATCATCGCCAGCGCGGGCGGCGTGGTCCAAGTCCCCCTCAATGGGGTGGGTTCCAGCGCTGGTACCGTGACCCTGCGTGCCGGCACTCGTGACGCGGAAGGCAACGTCATCCACGACGGCAATATCAACGCCTCCGGTTCCGGCGTGATCGGCAGTACCGTGAAGCTGGAGGCCACCGGCAGCATCGAAGGCCTCGTCTTCGCCCGGGAAAGCATCGACCTCTCCGCCGTTCAGAACGTCAACGTCACCGCCCTGGCTCAAGGCAGCGTCAGCGTCAACGCCGGGGGCAACGTCTCCGGAACCCTGGTGGGTGTGGGTTCCGTCAGCGCCTCCGGAGGCGGCTCCGTTGATGCCGCCCTCCTGTCCCAGAACGTCACCACCAGCGGTGATGCCAGTTCCGCGCAGGTGGGCTTCTCGCAGGGCACCGCCGCCAACGCCGCCACCCAGGGCACCCAGGCGGAGGAGACGGACGCCGCGGCAACCACCGCCTCCAAGGAGGACGAGGAGGAAAAGAAACTCGCCAAAGCCATCGCCCCCCGCCTCACCCGTACCACCGGCCGCGTCACCGTGATTTTGCCATGAGTCAACGCCCTCACCCCAACCCTCTCCCGGTGGGAGAGGGAGCCGCGTATCACCCGACCTTGTTCGCATCGCCCCAAGCGTTCGAGCCGTCGAATCCCATCGCAGCGAACCCCTGGCCCAGCCCTCCGATAGCCGCTGGACGATCTCTCCTTCTCCCTCCGGGAGAAAGCCGGGATGAGGGCCGCTTGCGACTCCCTTCGCTCCACGGTTCACAGCCCCTGAGCATTTGATTCCCGGACCCGCATTTCTCCTGAAACCCATTCCACAACCATGCCCTCCCCCCTCCTAGCCTCCGGCGCCCTCCAGTTCGCGTTCGAGAAAGCCACCCTCGAAGGCAAGATCACCATCGGCGCGTTGCTCATCCTCTCGCTCTTCAGCTGGACGATCATCATCACCAAAATCCGCCAGCTCTTCATCGCCACCAAATGGTCCAAGCGTTTCCTCGCAGCCTACGCCACCACCCGCGATCCACTCGACATCCGCCGTCAGAAGACGGACTTCGACGGCTCCCCGGCCTTTGAACTCTATCAACGCGGCGCCGAGGAACTCGAATATCACCTCCGCGAAAACCCTGTCCCCGTCCGCGGCACCGCCCGCATCAGCACGCCATCGTTTGAAGCCGTCAAAGTGGTGCTCGAAGAAGCCGCTGCCGCCGAAGCGGTCGCTCTCGAAAAGGGCATGATCGTGCTCTCCACCGCCGTCGCCGGCGGCCCCTTCATCGGCCTGCTCGGCACGGTCTGGGGCGTCATGGAAACCTTCGCCGGCGTGGCCCGCGCCAACTCCGCCAGTCTCACCGCCATGGCTCCCGGCGTCGCCGGCGCCCTCATTGCCACCGTCATCGGCCTGCTCGTCGCCATTCCCGCCATGTTCGCCTACAACTTCATGGTCACCACCGTCCGCGGCATCACCCAGGAACTGGACGGCTTCGCCTCCCGCTTCGCCAACCAGATCGAACACGCCTACGTCGACAACCGACCGCTCTCCGAGGAGATCAAGGTCGCCAATGAAGCGCTCTCCGAACGCATCCTCACCGCCTTCGGCCGCCACGTCCCACCGCCCCCCGCCGAACCGCTCAGCCAGATCTAGGTGTCATGAAGAAGTGCTCCCACAGCGCCCATCACACGCTCACCGAGATCAACATCACCCCGTTGCTCGATCTCGCCTTCGTGCTTCTCGTCATTTTCATCATCACCACCACCCCCGTCGTCAATGACCTCGACCTGAGCCTCCCCAAAGCCACCCGCCACGAAAAGGACCCGCCTCGTAAAGCCAACTACATCACCGTCGAAGCCTCCGGCCGCACCTTCCTCAACAAACAACAAGTCGAAGGCCAGGCCCTGCTCGAAGCCCTCATTGGACTGCGCCTCGCCGATCCCGACCTCAGCGTCATCATCCGCGGCGACGGCAAGGCCAAGTACAGGCAGATCCGCTCCGTCGTCGACCTCTGCCAGCAGGCCAACGTCGTTCAAGTCGAACTCGCCACCGAGGCCGCCGATCCCCGCTGAACAGGCTCCTCCGCACGATCGCTCTATGAACGCCCCCCATCCCAACCCTCCACAACCCGCGGAGCGACCTCTCCCTCTCCCCCCGGGAGAGGGCCGGGGTGAGGGCCGCCCGCCACACTCCTCGCTTCACGGTTCAGGCTTCGATCGCGCCCATCTCCCCACCCCGCCACCGCGACGTCGACGCAATTCCTCCAGGATCAATCTCCTGATCTCCGCCGTCTTTCACGGCGCCATCGTGATCCTCCTCACCTACTTCGCCGCGCGCGAGGGTTTGCTCGGTAAGGAACTGCGCAAGATCGCCGTGGAAATGGTCCGCGAAAAAGCACCCGAACCCGAGAAAGCCCCGGAGCCGGAGCCCAAACCCCAGGAAATCGCCCAGGAACCCGACCCGGAAACCCCTGCCCCCACCCCCGACAATCCACCTCCCGTGGAAGTCGCCAAGGCTCCTGCTCCCGCGACGGCTTCCGACTCAGGGACACTGGCTCCGCCTCCCGTAGCACCCCCGGCCATCGACGTTCCAAGCTTCTCCTTCGAAGGCGGTCGCGCGGTGAGGACCAGCTCCGATCCCGTCGAGTTGTACCGCAGCCTCATCGAACATTCCCTGCGCTCCCGTTGGGAACGGCCCGCCGATGTCGCCGATCGCTACTTCGTCGCCGAAGTCGATGTGGAGGTCGACCGCAAGGGAACGGTGGGCGCTTCGACGTGGAAGAAGAAATCCGGGAATGCGCGCTGGGACGCCTCGGTTCAGGTCGCGCTGACGTCCACCACCTCCATTTCACGACCTCCCCCGACTAATTTCCCCGGAAAAGTCACCATCCGCTTCGACGTCCAGGAAGTGGTCGACGCCCTCGCTGAATAGCCTGCCATGAAAAAGACCTCCCGCTCCCAACACGGCACGCTCAATGAGCTCAACATCACTCCGCTGCTCGACCTCGCCTTCGTGCTGCTGGTCATCTTCATCATCACCACGCCGCAGTTGGTGAATCATCTGGAGATGACCCTCCCTTCCGGCCAACCCCCGCCGCCAGCGGAGGACGCCCCCAAGCCCGAGGTGAACAAGATCCTCATCAACAGCCAGGGAACCCTTTTCTTCAACGGCAGTCCCACTACGCTGCCTTCCCTGAAGGAAACCCTAACTTCCCGCAAACGGTCCAACCCGGAGCTGGCGGTGGTCGTGAACGGATCGGACGACGCGGATTACCAAAACATGATCAACGTCCTGGACCTGCTTCAGACTCTCGAAATCACCCGCGTCGGCCTCGCCACCGACTCCATTCCCAGCCCAGCCCCCTAAACTATTGTTCATCAACGCTTGGCGGTTTCCATCCGCTTGGCTCTTCATTCTGTCTAAGTTCCAATGAACTTTTCTTGCACAATTATTAGACAATAGATGAACACACACCATCTTGGGGCGTGTTCGAGGCCATGACGGCCCGCGATTCATTCGAAAACAGATCAACAAAAATTACACATGAAGAAAACCTTGATGATGGCGGTGGTTCTGGGGCTCACAGCGTTCGTCGGAGTGGCCCGGGCCGAAGACAAGAAGCCGAAGGACATTGTCGGAGTGGCGGTGGAAGCCGGGCAGTTCAAAACGTTGGTCGCTGCCGTTCAGGCCGCCGGCCTCGTTTCCACGCTCCAGGGCACGGGACCGTTCACGGTGTTTGCTCCGACCGATGCCGCCTTTGCGAAGCTGCCCGCCGGCACGGTGGAAACGCTGCTCAAGCCTGAGAACAAGGCGAAGCTTGCCGCGATCCTGACCTACCACGTTGTCGCTGGCAAAGTGATGGCCGCCGATGTGAAGACCGGCAAGGTCAAGTCGGTGCAGGGACAGGAACTGTCGCTCATGGTCAAAGACGGCGCAGTCACCGTGGATGGCGCGAAAGTGGTGAAGGCCGACATTGTGGCCTCCAATGGTGTGATCCACGTGATCGATTCCGTGGTTTTGCCGAAGGAGTAACCGGGTCGGAACCTCGCGGACCAGACGCGATCAAGCTGACAGGTTGAAAAGGCTGCTCTCCGTGAGGGGGGCAGCCTTTTCGCGTTGAGCAAAGCTGGGAAAAGCGCTTGGTCCGACCTTCCGATCCAACGCATTCTGAAGCGCGTGCGAACACGAACCACCCACCCCATTCCTCCAGCGCCATGCGCAAGGGACCGCAGCCAATCCTAGCCGCCGACTGACTGGCTGACGACAGCTCCCAGCGTTCCCTCGATCATGCATGGCCTGACCTTTTTGCAGGATCTCGCGGTGGTGTTGATCACCGCGGGTTTCGTGACTCTGCTGTTCCACCGACTGAAGCAGCCGGTGGTTTTGGGCTACATCATCGCCGGGCTGATCATCGGGCCCCACACCCCTCCGTACTCGTTCATCCAGGATGAGCACACGATCACCACGTTGTCCGAGTTGGGCATTATCCTGCTGCTGTTCTTTCTGGGGCTCGAATTCAACCTGCGGAAGCTGACCAAGGTGGGGGCCACCGCGGTGTTGGGTGCGCTCTTCGAGATCGCGGTGATGGTGTCGGCGGGTTACGGCATCGGTCGGGCCTTCGGCTGGGGCGGCATGGACAGTCTGTTTCTGGGCGCGATGCTGGCGATCTCCTCCACGACGATCATCATCAAGGCGCTTCACGATCTCGGCCTCTCGCGAGAGCCATTCGCCGGCATGATCTTCGGTATCCTGATCATCGAGGACATCCTGGCGATCGTGATGATCGTGCTGCTCTCCGGGATCGCGATGACGGGCTCCCTGAGCGTGGGGGATCTGGGTCTGACGGTGGGCAAGCTCGCCATCTTCCTCGTCACGGCCTTGATCCTTGGGTTCATCGTGGTGCCCCGCCTGCTCAATTATGTCGGGCGTTTCCGCAGCAACGAGATGCTGCTCGTGACGGTGCTGGGACTTTGCTTCGGGTTCTCGCTGCTCGCGGCCAAACTCGGCTACAGCGTCGCGCTGGGGGCGTTTGTGATGGGCGCCATCATTTCGGAATCGCGGGACATCGTGAAAATCGAGCGTCTGGTGGAGCCCGTCCGGGACATGTTCAGCGCCGTGTTCTTTGTGGCGATCGGCCTGATGATCGACCCCAAGCTCTTGCTTGAACACGCCTTCCCCATCGCCGTCATCACCATCGTCACCATCATCGGCAAGGTCCTGAGTTGCGGACTGGGCACCTTCCTGGCCGGGAACGACGCCCGCACCTCCCTCAAGGTGGGCATGGGGTTGTCCCAGATCGGAGAGTTCTCGTTCATCATCGCCTCACTGGGCCTGCAATTGGAGGTCACCAGCAGCTTCCTGTATCCCATTGCCGTCGCTGTTTCCGCCATCACCACCTTGTCCACGCCCTATCTGATCCAGGGCTCCGACGGCATCATCGGCTGGTTCTACCGCATCGCCCCGCAGTCGGTCATCGGTTACCTCAACCTCTACACCCAGTGGGTCGGTCAATGGGGCGGCGCCCGCAAGAATAGTCTCGCCGGAAAACTCCTCCAACGGTGGGCCTTCCAAATAGCTCTCAATCTCGCACTGATCGCCGCAGTGTTCATCGCCGCGGGTTTTGCCGGACGCTCGGCGCCGGGTTGGCTGCCCAAGGCTTTCGCGGAACCCAGCACGTACCGCACGGTCATCTGGCTGCTGGCGGTGGTGCTGACCCTGCCCATGTTCATCGCCGCGTTTCGCAAACTTCAGGCCCTCGCCATGGTGCTGGCGGAACTGAAAGTGAAGCGCGGACACGCCGGCGATCGCACGGACGCCATCCGCAACGTCCTCTCCCAGGTCATCACCTTCATCGGACTCATCGGTCTTGTGCTCTTCGGACTCGGCCTCAGTTCGACACTGCTCCCACCTCTCAACACCCTGCTCGTCCTCCTGGTCGTCGTCGCCCTGCTCGTCTGGCTGTTGTGGGGCGCCGCCATCCGCGTCCATTCCCGCGCCCAGGTCGCCCTCGAAGCCACGCTGTCCCAACCGCCCGTCCCCAGGCACCTGCCCGAAACCCCCAAAGTCGCCGCACTCCTGCGTGACGCCGATCTCGAAACCGCCACGCTGCCGGACCGTTCCCCCCTGGCGGGACGCCGCTTGCGCGAACTGGAGCTTCGCGCCAAATCCGGAGCCAGCATCGTGGGCATCGAACGGCGCGGGGAAGCGCGCATCAATCCGGGCCCCAACGAAGTCCTGCTCGCCGGCGACCAACTGCTCCTGCTCGGCACCGCCGACCAACTCGTGGACGCCAAGCGATTCCTGGCCGAGGTTCCCCCAGCCTGAGCCCCACCGCGACTCGCCAGCCACCGGAGAAGAACTTGACCGTTCCTCAGCACCCTCCGAGCGTAGCCGACATCCTTCACGCCTCATGATGCCGCGGACTTGCATGACCCTGCGCGTGCTGTTGGGCCTCGCCCTGCTCGCGGCCGTCGAATCCATGGTTGAGCCGTCCGCACGGGCCGCTGAAACCACCCGCCCCTTCTCCTTGTCTCTCGGCCGGGACACCTTGCTCGAACTCGTCCTCGTCCCACCCGGCAGCTTCGAACAGGGCTCCCCGGAATCCGAACCCGATCGGGGCCCCGACGAAACCCGCCGTGTCGTCACCCTCACCCGCGAGTTCCTGATCGGGCGCTTCCCGGTGACCCGCGCTCAATTTGAGCGTTTCGTGGCCGCCACATCGTACCGCACGGAGGCCGAGAAAGGGACCAGCGGCGGTTTCGGTTGGTCCGGAAACGGGTTGCGCCAGAACAAGGCCTTCACCTGGCGCACGCCGGGTTTCCCTCAGGAAGCCGACCATCCCGTCACCATGGTCACCTACGAGGATGCCTTGGCCTTTTGCCGCTGGCTCAAAACCAAGACGGGCCGCGAATTCACGCTGCCCACCGAGGCCCAATGGGAATACGCCTGCCGCGCGGGAACCACCAGCGCCTGGCACAATGGTTCAGTCGCAGCACAAGCAGCGGACATCGCCTGGTTCCGCCCGCTCGCCAACCACACCACCCACCCGGTCGGCTCGTTGCGCGCCAATGCCTGGGACCTGCACATGGGCGGAAACGTGGCCGAATGGTGCCTCGACTGGTATGGCCCTTATCCGCCCGGCCCCGCCACCGACCCGCTCCAAACCAATCCCAATCTCTCGGACAAACCCCGCCGCGTGCTCCGTGGCGGCTCGTGGCTGCGCGACGTCCAGCACACCCGGTCGGCGGCCCGCTACCGAAATGACCCGGGAAGCCGGAATGCCGACAACGGCTTCCGCGTGCTCACCTACCAGATCCAGCCGCCACCGCCACCGCCGTCCACGCCGGCGTCCACCGCTACTCCTGGAGCACTTCCGCCCCGCCCCACAGTCTCCCCACCATCGACCGAGCCCCCTGCGGCACCGGCGCCCTTCACCGTCACTCCTGTTGCTCCGGCCAGCCATGGCCCACCGGTGGCTCCCTTCCGTCCCTGGGGCACCCGGCTCATGGCCACGCTGTTCGGAGGCGGACTATTTGGCATCGCGATCGTCGCCTTCCTGATTCGTCGTGTGACCAGCCCGGCAGGTCGGACCCGCTCCACTTCGGTCTCCACCAACCGAGGCGCGCACGCGGGTTCCTTGTCATCGCCCCAACCTGTCGATGATGGTTTCTGGTTCACGTCGGATGCCTCCTCCGAAGGTGCCCGATTCCTCTACTCGTACTGGCTGAACCAGCAACTCCACCAAGGACACGTCATCTACCAGCCCGGCATCGACGGACAGCAGTTCGTGTTCACCGGTGCCCGCCCCGATCGCATCACCCTCCAGGCCGAACCCGACGACAACCAGCCGACCTCGCCGATGATCCTTCCCGACCGCCCCAGCGAACCGGACCTGTCGCCCACCGACCGTTTCCTGTCCTCGGGACCGTTTCCTCCCGCCTACTGATCCCATGGGTTGCCGGGCATTCGTTTTCCAATCGCGCCCCGGTGACCACTACCGGGTGGGACGCACCCTGCGTTCCCTGCACGCCGCGGGAATCCCTGTCGAGGCCATCGGCCCTCTGGACGCCTCCGGTTTTCAGCGCGTGCTCGAACTGTCCGAGCCCGTCCTGCTCGTCCGGGCTGGCGCGTGGCTCGCCAATCCAGGAACCCTCGCCCTGCCCGCGCCCAGTGCCACCGGTCGGGGCACTTGCACCTTCGGTTGCCTCCGTCCCCTGGCTTCGGCGCTGCCAACGGTTCACCCAGCCTTGGAAGCCTGGCGAAAGTTGTTCGCGGCCACGGGCGGTGATTTCAACCGCGCCCGAGGGTTCGCCCAGGAATTCCCCGACTGGATCACCGTCCATCTCGACGTGCCCGCGGTTCTGGCGAGCCGCCGACTCGCCCAACCGAGTCTCGGAGCGTGGGTCAACGACCTCCCGGACGCCGGACTTCGAGTGGTCCATTACCCGCCGTTGGACGTCTTCGACGACGA
Organism: Verrucomicrobiota bacterium; assembly: GCA_963205105.1. Lineage (GTDB taxonomy): Bacteria > Verrucomicrobiota > Verrucomicrobiia > Limisphaerales > CAIMTB01 > CAIMTB01. Next base: position 48,328 of record CAUJJW010000003.1, read on the forward strand.
AGGTTTGCGGGTGCATCAGATCATCACCGCGCTGCATCGCGGCGGGGCCGAACGGCTCACACTCGACCTGTTCGAAGTGCTTCCCGAGATGAATGTGGCCTGCCGGCTGACCACACTCGGCAAGGCCCTTCGAACGGCTTTCCCCACTCCCTTGGACACGCTGGAGCTCGGCCTCCTTCCGGGGTCGGCCGAAGACCGTTGGAATCGGCTGAAGAAACAGACACTTCAGTTCGGCACCGACGTTCTCCACGCGCACCTGTTGTCACGCGAACAACTGCACGGGCTCGCCCGCGTCGGGCCTCCCATTCTCGCGACCTTGCACAACGCGCAACCCGGTTGGCCTCCCGGCATGGCCGAACTCCAGGCCACCGACGTCGCCCTGCTGGCCGCCTGCTCCCAGGCCGTCGAAGCCGAGGCGCGCGCCCTCGACCTCGCGCCGCCGATACGCACCGCCTGGAACGGAATCCGCACGGACTTATTCCGGCGCACCCCACACCGCGCCATCGCCGCCCAACGTCTCCGGGAAGTCTGGGGGTTCAGCCCGGACGATCTGGTGTTGCTGTCCCTGGCCAATTTTCGCCCCCAAAAACGGCTCCACCTGCTGCCCGCCATCGTCGAAGCCCTACGCACCATCATCACATCATCGGCGAAAACCCAACGGATGGTTCGCCTCGTCTTCGCCGGCGAATCGTTGCGCGACGACTCCGAAACCCGCGCGTTGGAGCAATCCCTCCGCGATGGTTTTCATCAGCGGGGTCTGGACGCTTCCGTGCTCTGGCTCGGATCCACGGTCGATGTCCCCGCCGTGCTGGCCGCCAGCGACGTCCTCATTTCGACAGGCGCCCACGAAGGTCTGAGCCTGGCCCACCTCGAAGCGTTGTCCATGGGATGTCCTGTTGTGGCAACCCGGGTCGGAGGCGCCCCGGAGGTTGCCGCCCAACAAACCGGCCTCCACCTCGTTCCCGCGGACGCGAGTCCGGAGACCTTCGCGGACACCGTCCTCGCCGCACTCGGATGGAGCAACCGCCACTCCGGGCATGAACCCCGCGGCGTGACGTCGTCCTCAACGCGCTTCGATCGCCCTCCTCGCCCCTGGATCCAGGACCCCATTCTCCCCTCGTTCACCACCGAACGGATGGCGCACCGCTACCGGTGGCTGTACCGCCGCGCGATCGCGAACGCCGCCCAGTTGGGCAAGCCGTCCGGCGAAGGGCTTTGGCTGATCAGCAACAATTTCTCCACCGGTGGCGCCCAATCCAGCGCCCGCCGTCTCTTGCTGGCGCTCAAACGGCGCGGCATGCGGGTCGGCGCCGCCGTGGTCCAGGAATCCCCCCTTCATCCCACCCCCGGTCGTCGCGCCTTGCAGGACGCGGGCATCCCCGTCATCGCCATTCCCCCCATCGCCGAAACAGATCCCGCACTGGCCCTGGAACCCCTGCTGGAGGCCATGGATCAAGACCCGGCGTCCACCGTGTTCTTTTGGAACCTGATCCCCCTTCACAAGGTCCTGCTCGCCGACGCCCTGTGCCAGGCACGCGTCTACGACATCAGTCCCGGGGAAATGTTCTTCGAATCCCTCCATCGCTATTTCAACGATCCCCGACCGGGCCTGCCTTACCGATCCACCCTGGACTACGGAAGTCGCCTGGCGGGGTGCGTGGTCAAATACGCCGCCGAAGCCGACCGTGCCCGCGCGGCTCTCGGCGCTCCCGTCCAGGTGATTCCCAACGGAGTGGCTCCCGACGACTACCCGCTCGCGCGCATGCTGGACGCGGCCCCAGGCTCGCGCCCGTTGACCTTGGGAACCGTTGCACGGCTGAACCCGCACAAACGGCTGGAGGATCTGCTCGCCGCTCTCCGCATCGCCAGTCCCCAACTGCCACCCTGGCGATTGCGCATCGCAGGAGGCATGGAACCCGGTTTCGAATCGTACGCCGCCCAACTCCAGGCATCCGCCAACGACCTCCCGATCGAATGGCTGGGCGATGTCGCCGATGTCCGACCCGTCCTTCAGGAGCTCGACTTGTTCCTCATGATTTCCGAACCCGCCGGTTGCCCCAACGCCATCCTGGAAGCCATGGCCACCGGCCTGCCCGTCCTGGCCACCGCCGTGGGCGGGGCAACCGATCTGCTGGAGCACGGAACCAGCGGATGGCTGGTGCCGCCGCGTCACGCTGCGTCGCTGGCCGAGGCCATTCTTCAACTCGCCGCCGATCCCGCCCGGCGCCGCGAACTCGGCCGCGCCGCCCGCGATCGGATCCTCCACACCTTCAGCCTCGACCGGATGACCGACCACTACGAACAACTCATCCTCGGTCCTCACGCGCCCTCGCTCCAAAAAGGAGGGCTCGCCCAACCTTCCGCTCCTCATCGCACCGGACCCACGTAGCGCTTCGCGATCACCACGTTGTCGAACCACACCACGTTGGTTGGGTGCTTCGTCCAGCGGTCGGTGATGTAGCTTTCCAACGTCAACGCATTGGCTTTCAACGCACCCGACGTCCGCCAGTTCAGCCCCTTCCAGTGGCCCTGAAGAACGCCGTCGATCCAAAACGCCTGCTCGCCATCCGGCTTTCCCGGCGTGTTGTGCTTCACCATGAATTCGACCGCAATCCAGCGTCCCCGGGGAATCAACGGCGCGGCAGGAACCCCGAACGAATTCCCCCAGTACTTGCCGTCCCGCGAAACGTCCATCTCATGCCAGTAGCTGTAGAAGTTCCATCGGCCCGGAGGCGCGTTCCGGCCCCAATTCCCCCAGGGCTCAATCGCCGTGGAGAATCGCTCGCCACCCTCCGGCTTCAAACCCGCACCTCCGAAGCCACTCCACCGATCCCGCCCGCTCAGGCTCTTGTTGGCGCGCAGGGTGACGAAGTGATGCACGTAATCGCAGTCGTCGGCAAAACGGGTGTAGAAGCGAACGAAGAGCGCGTCCGCAGATTCAAACCATCGGGTCAAGCCGCCCCCGGTGTCCTGCCCCAGATGGGCCTCCACCCGCAGACAGCGCCGACCCAGCCCCGTCGGAGCACCTTCTCCCGGTTCCACCCAACTCAGGACCTTGCCACCCTTGTTGCCCACTTCGTCCCAGCCTTCACCAAGGGCGCCCTTCTCGAAGGCATCGGCAAAGATCACGTCCGCGTGACTCGCCAGATTCGAGTCGCCTGGAAACTCCGCCGCCAGACCAGGCCCTGAGGGCAGCAGTTTCTGGGCGGCGAGGTTCGCGGTCCCTTCCGGATCGCCTCCGGCCAGCGCAGTCCCCGAAACGCACAACCCCACCGTTGCCAGAACCCATGCAACACCGCGGCGAAGCCTTCCCATGAACCTGCCTACCGTAGCGGCGGGCGTCCCGCCTGCCGTAGAGGGGGGCGTCTCGCCCCCCGGAATCCCCGGTTCCAAGTTCGTGAGCAGGTCATTCTTGAACAGGAGGCTTTTCATGAGCCGATCAAGCCTCCGCCTACTCAGCGGCGTCAACGTTTTGTCCCCGCCTGCATCGCCCCCGGGCGCATCTCCGTTGTGTGGATGGGAGATCCAAGCCTCGGAGGGTTTTGGACAGGATTCACAGGATGAACAGGATGCCCAAGAACCCAAACATGACGGCAATTCATCCTGATCAACGAGTTCATCCTGACAAAAACAGGGCCGTGTCCCCCGACAACACGGAGATGCGCCCTCGCCCCCACCTAACGAAGCCGCGGATCCCGCGACCACGCCACATGACCATCCAACCAGAGCCGGTTCCGGCCCTTGGCGTGCGCCGCCCAGCCTCGCAGCGCGTCGTCCACTCCCGGTGCGGCAGCCGGGAAATAAACATCCACGGCAAATTCCACTTCAGAAACCCCGCTCGGCGTTCCGACCACCGGATTCTTGGCTTCCAGGAGTTCCTGCATGACTCCGTCCCGCCGTTTGCCCCAGAAGTTGTCGAGTGCCACCGGGTCGTCGATCCGATCAAAGCGCCACATCCAGTATCGGACGGGCGGTTGATTGGTCTGGGCGAATTGCCGGGTCATTTCCACGTCCAGATGGCGGCGCCCCAGGAGGCTGGGACACTGCCAGATCGCGGAAGCCGGCAGTTCATTGGTCAACGCCAACGGCGCCCAGCCCGCCCGCGGATCGCTGGTCGGCCAGCCCGCCCACGGCTTGAAGCCACCGGGCAACGAGGCCTTCAAATCCCGTCGGTCGGGGAACCGTTCCTCGTGATCGCCGAGGTAGATTTCCCAGGCCAGACCGATCTGTTTGAGATTGGAGCGACAGGAGGTCGCCTGGGCCTGGGCCTTGGCACGTCCCAGTGCGGGCAGGAGCATCGACGCCAGAATGGCGATGATGGCGATCACCACCAGCAGCTCGATGAGCGTGAAACCGCGTCGGACGCGAGCAGAGTCGCCGGGAGGATGGAAGCGTAGGCAGATCATTCGGACGGCAGAGCGAACGCGACATAGGCGTCCCCGCTCTTGGTACCCAGTTTACCGCCCCCACAGGCAATCACGACGAACTGCCTTCCGCCCACCGAATACGTCGACGGCGTGGCATACCCGCCGGCCGGCAACGGCGCCTGCCAAAGCACCTGGCCCGTTCGCGCATCGAACGCGCGAATGCGCTCATCCTTGGACGCCGCGATGAACACGAGCCCACCCGCCGTCACCACCGGCCCGCCATAGTTTTCCGTGCCCGTCGGCGGCACTCCTTGCGCCGTCAGCTCGGGAACTTCACCGAGTGGCACCTGCCAGGCGATTTCGCCGCGGTTCAAGTCGATGGCCGCCAGTGTGCCCCAGGGTGGCTTGATCGCCGGATACCCGTCCGGATCCGTCCACCGATTGTAGCCGGTGTGACCGTACGGAGCGCGGATCAGGGCTGCCGACACCGGTGGCTCCGGATGCCGTTCCACCGCGGGCGCGCTCCGATCGGGCGCCGGCTCCTGAATACCCAGCAGCAGGCGCGCGAGCCCGCGACGTTCGGGTTCCGCCAGGAAGCTGAAGGAAGGCATCGTTCCCCTGCCCGTGGCGAGAAGTTGAACGATGTCGTCCTCCTTCAACCGTTCACCGACGTTGATGAGCGGCGGAATGTTCCGTCCCAACTCGCCCTTGCGATCGATGCCGTGACAGGCGGCGCAGACCGCGTTGTAGAACTGCTCGGGGGTACCGAGGTTGCCCTCTCCTCCCGCTGCCGCGGTGGGGACCATTTGGAGAATCCAGGGCATCTCGTTGGAATTCACATACAGCCACCCGGACGCCGGATCGAAACCCGCCCCGCCCCACTCCGCTCCGCCATCAAAGCCGGGAAACACGATGGAACCGTTGGTGCTCGGAGGCAGCCAGGGTTGGTGAGCCAGGATCTGCCGCCACCGGGCGAACACTGCCGCACGGGCCTCCGGAGTGCGATCGGTCACGATGTCCTCGGACAGGAATTGTCGCGCGAACGGCGGTGGTTTCAAAGGCACCGGCTGGGTCGGCCATGCGGATTCCCCCATCAACGCCGAAGGTGGCACCGGCCGTTCCTCGATCGGAAACAACGATCGCCCGGTCTCCCGCTCGAAGACATACACGTGTCCCGACTTCGTGGTCTGGGCGACGGCGTCCACGTTCTTTCCCTCGTGCCGAACGGTCACCAAGGTGGGTGGCGCCGGAAAATCCCGATCCCAAAGATCGTGATGCACCGCCTGAAAATGCCAGAGCCGCTTTCCGGTGCGCGCATCCAGCGCCAGCAGGCAATTCGCAAACAGGTTCTGTCCGATCCGATCGCCGCCCCAGAAATCGAAGGCAGGCGAACCGGTCGGCACAAACACGATGCCGCGCGTTTCGTCCACCGCCATGCCGGCCCAGCAGTTGGCGCCGCCCGCCGTCTTCCAGGCGTCCGGTGGCCAGGTCTCATAGCCGTATTCGCCCGGATGCGGAATGGTGCGGAACGTCCACACGATCTTGCCCGTTCGCACATCGAAGGCGCGGATATGGCCCGGGGAAGCCGGGCCCGGTCCTTCGGAAACCCGGGTGGGAAGAATCAGCAGGTCCTGAAACAGTGCCCCGGGTGTGTTCCCCAGAACGAACTGTTCTTCCACCGGTCGATCCAGACCTTCGCGGATGTCCACCTGGCCGTCCTTGCCGAAGCCCGAAATCCGACGACCGGTGACCGCGTCCACCGCGTGCAACGCCTGACCTGCAGTGAACAGGATGCGTTTCTCGTCACCGTTTTTCCAAAAAACCACCCCGCGATTCACCCCCATCGCGTTGTTGCCCTTCATTCCCTCGAACGGGTCGAACCGCCAAAGCTCGCGCCCGCTCGCCGCATCCAACGCCACCAGCTTGAGGGTGGGCGTGGTTCCATAAAGGACGCCCTCCACGATCACCGGATTGCACTGGATCTGGGACCGGTTCTGCGGACTCGCATCGCCGCTGCGGAAGGTCCACGCCATCTGCAGCCGACGGACGTTGCCCGTGTGCACCTGACTCAAGGCGGAGTAGTGGCGTTGCCCGGGATCCCCCAGGGCAACCGGCCAATCCGCCGAGTTTCCCCAGCCGTTCCTGCCGATTCCAATGGCCAGACTGCCCGCGAGCAGGGAGAGAAACACGGAACGCGAGATCATGGTGGCGCCCAGTGTGCCCGGCACCCGCCCAAACTCCAGCCTCCGACCCCATCAATCCGCAGTGCTCGCGTCGATCCAGTCGAGGTACAATTCGCTGCCGGCCTTCAGCGCCGTGACCACGAACTCAGGAGTCTCGAAGGGATGAACTTCCCGAACCAGCTGTTCCAAGGTCTTCAGCCGATGCTGGGTGGTCTTCATCAGAAGCAGAAGTTCGCGGCCCGTCTCGATCCTGCCCTTCCACCAGTACTGCGATTCCACCCCCGGCACGATGTTCACACAAGCCGCGGCTTTGGCCGAGAGCACCGCCTTCGCCACCCGCCGCGCGGTAACCCGATTCGGAACGGTCACCCACACCATCACGTGCGTTCGGGTGGCTTTCATGCCGCGACGTTCTCAGCCCGGCTTCGCGAAATCCAACCACCGCCCAGCACCACCTCGCCGTCGTAAAACACACAAGCCTGACCGGGCGTGATAGCCCGCTGGGGCTCGTGGAAGCGCACCACCGCCGTGCCGCCCGGCCCGGACCGGATGGTCGCGCGCGTGCCGGCGTGGTTGTAGCGGATCTTCACCAATGCCTCGATTTCCGACGGCGGTTCCTCGCTGAAGATCCAGTTGCAGCGTTCGGCCACCAGTGAGTCCCGTTCCAGGTCCGCCTCATCCCCCACCACTACCCGGTTCCGCACCGCATCCAGATCGAGCACATACAACGGTTTGGCCGCCGCGATGCCAATGCCGCGGCGCTGGCCAATGGTGAAAAATTCAATGCCATCGTGGTGGCCCAGCACCTTTCCGGTCAGATCCACAATCTCCCCGCGATGCTTTTCCACCAGTTTGGCCTGCTGAAGGAAGCGCCCGTAGTCGTTGTCCGGCACGAAGCAGATCTCCATGCTCTCTTCCTTGTCCGCGGTCTTGAGTGCCGATTCCCGCGCGATATCCCGCGTGTCGGCCTTCGTCAGTTCTCCCAGGGGAAAGCACGTGCGGGCGAGCTGCTCCTGCCGCAGGGAAAACAGGAAATAGCTCTGGTCCTTGCGCAGATCCTTCCCTCGCTTCAGCAGGTAACGCCCGGTCGCAGGATCCCGCTCCACCCGGGCGTAATGCCCGGTCGCCACTTTGTCCGCCCCGAGACTCTTCGCCCGTCGCAGGAGGGTGCCAAACTTCAGCTTTTCATTGCACATCACACACGGATTAGGCGTGCGCCCGGCGCGGTACTCATCGGCGAAGTACTGCACAACTTCCCGCTGAAAATCCTCCGCTTCATCCACCAGGTAGAACGGGATGCCCAACCGATGCGCCACCGCCCGCGCGTCCGCCACCGCCTGCGGACCGCAGCATTTGTCCTCGGCCCGGGACACGCAGTCCTGAGGCCACAGCTTCAACGTGATCCCCACCACATCGAAACCCTGCTCCAGTAAAAGTGCCGCCGCCGCCGATGAATCGACGCCGCCGCTCATTCCAATCACCACCCGTTCGCGTTCCTGACCCGACATGGCCGGGCAACCTAGGAGCAGCGGCGAATGCTGTAAAGCCATGCTCCCGACCGAAGCTCAGTCCGCGACCACCGCGGCCGGCAGCGTTCTCGATGGACGCCCCATGAACCTCCCGTCCTCCCGTCCTCTCGTCATCTCGTCATCGTAATCCTACTCCTCATCGTAATCCCCCCGCCTCCCCCGGTTCATGGTCCGTGAGCAGGTCGACTTCAAACCAGAGACTTCCCCAACTTCCGGTCCATGAATCCATCAAATCGCCGCACCTCCCCGTCCGCGTCGGGACGGAGAAACTCGCTGCCCGCCGCGTCGGCGAACCGAAGCCCCTCCGCTGTCAGCCGAAACCCCGCGTCGTCCATGGATCCCCATCCCTTGGCCACCAATTCCCTCATATCGGTCTGCCATTCCGTCCGGAGATCAAAACCCGTGGCCTGTTGAAAGGCCGCCCACGGCCACCCCACCTGCATGCGGAGACCGAAGGCGGCAATCTCACCCGCCCGGGCCAGCGGGGTCAGGCGTTCCTCCCAATCCACTGCCCGTTCACCGGCCTCGATGCGTTCACAATACCGCTGCGTGTTGGCGACATTCCGATATCTCCAGCCATCGTGAAACCCCGATGCACTGGGGCCAAGGGCCACGTAAGCGCCTCCCCGCCAGTAGTTGACGTTGTGGCGGCACGCTTCCGACGGAATCACCATCCCGGGCGGTTGGCTCGAAGTCTCCGCGGGCAAGGCCGATGGCCGATGACGGGCAAAGTTGGCGACTTCGTAAGGGTGAAACCCTGCGTCGCAGGCGGCCCTCACCAATTCCTCGAACATGGAGTCCGTGAGGGCTTCATCGACATCGAATTCCCCCGCCTTCAACTGCTCGTACAACGGGGTATCCTCTTCGTAGATCACCTCGTAACAGGAGAGGTGCTCGCTCCCCATCGCCAAGGCTTCGTGCAGGGTGGCCTGCCAGATCTCCAGAGTCTGGCCCGGGATGCCAAACATCAGGTCCAGATTGATCCTTTCGAAACCGGCGGTCCTCAGCACGTCGTAGGACCGGAAAACCATGTCCCGGCTATGGACCCGCCCCAACCGATCCAGCAGACCTTCGTCCAGGGATTGCACCCCCATGGAGACGCGGTTCACGCCCGCGGATCGCAGCAGACGTGCTTTGTCGAGGGAGACGGTGGCTGGATTGCACTCCACCGTCCATTCGCCCGCTCCGAGAAGTTGATGGGTACGGAATGCCTCGAAGACGGTTTCCCACTGGCGGAGTGTCAGCAGCGAAGGCGTTCCACCACCGAAGAAGACCGTGGACGGAGGAGTCGCAATCTCGGCCCGCCGCAGCGCGAGTTCACGAACCAGACTCGCGACATACCGATTCACCAACGCCCCATCCGCAGCGGTCGAGTAGAACGCACAGTACTCGCACTTCTGCGAACAAAACGGAACGTGGATGTACAAACTTCCCGCCGGGGATGTGGCTCCGTCTCGCATTCGTGCGAGACTAATCCCCGACCGTGCTCCGTCCAAGGAACCGTTTGCCGTGTCGCCGTGTGAACCGCCCTCTGAGCCGCTCAGCGAGGCGCTCGGCAATGGAACAGTTCAGGCAGCAGCGCGCTGGACGTTTTGCGCCTTGAGCCCCTTCTCGCTTTCGACCAGGTCGAATTCAACCAGTTCGCCCTCCTTCAAGGTTTTGAAACCGCCACCTTGAATGGAGGAATAATGCACGAAGATGTCAGTGCCACCTTCGTTCGCAATGAAACCAAAGCCCTTCTTATTATCGAACCACTTCACATGACCGCTCGCCATAACTACGGGTGGGGTTGGGAGTAGTATGTTGCCGAACACCCGGCTAATGGATGTCACTAGGTGAACCAGCTAAATCCTACATCCAACTTCACCGTACCGTTTGAAGGCTGTGAAGATGTATGCCCGGGAACGCGCCTAGTAGATAAGGTGTATCAAAAATGGTCAAGAACCCTCTCACACACCCGCGTTTACGCGCCGAGTCACCGTTTGACCCCTCTAGATTCATTCCCTAGCTTCGGGCGTGGCTTCCAGCCCTAGCCCGTCATCCACATCACCCGCCGCCCACCTGCTCGCGCAGTCCGGTCCCGAGGTCGCTCAAAGGATTCGATCCCTGCTCCCACCCGGCGGCCTTTTCGCCGATCAACATTGGCGCATCGCCCCCGGCCCCTTGGTGCTGTCCCCAAAGCTCGCCCAGGATCTCGAATCCCTCGGACGCGTCCTGCTTCAGTTTTACCGCAGTCTCCAAATCCTTTATCGCCGTTCCATCGAGGGAAAAGCCCCCGAATGGGTCGCTTCTCTGCTCGATCAGGGCAAACCCGCCGAACTGATCCAACTCCAACGCGACCCCGCCTTCCGACTCGAAACACCCCGCATCCTCCGACCCGACTTGCTGCTCACCGAGGAGGGTTTCGCCCTCACCGAACTCGACTCCGTCCCCGGCGGTGTCGGACTCACCACCTGGCTTTATCAGAGCTACGAAAATGCTTTAAGCGATCCTACTGTATTTACTCACCTAGGGAATTCCGCTGGATCCCCAGTCACTTTTCTCGGCAACCGCAAGCGCATGCTAGAAGGGTTTGCCGGCATCTTCGGTACCGCCCCAAAGGTGCATCTCGTCGTTTCGAAGGAATCCGCCACCTACCGCCCTGAGATGCAGTGGCTGGCGGAGCAATTGCCGGATCGGCAAATGACGGTCCAAGACGAGCACTTCTCCGGATGGCAAGACGGTGATGCCGTCTATCGATTCTTCGAGTTGTTCGACCTTCCGAACATTCCCGCCGCCCGCGCTCTTTTCGCTGATGCCCAGGCCAAGCGGGTGCGCGTCACCCCGCCGCCCAAGCCCTTGTTCGAGGAGAAACTGACCGCAGCGTTGCTGTGGAACCGCAATCTCCGGCCATTTTGGCGACAGGAGCTTGGGGAGGGCTTCCTCAAGCGCATGCAGGCCATCACGCCCTACAGTTGGGTCCTCGACCCGTCCCCGCTTCCCCCGCATGCCGCCTTCCCCGAAATCCAACTGACCGACTGGCAGCAGTTGAAGCAGTTGTCCCAGCGGGATCGGGACCTGATTCTCAAGATCTCGGGGTTCTCGGAGAACGCCTGGGGTTCGCGCGGCGTGTATCTGGGCTCCGATCTCAGCGCCGCGGACTGGTCTGCCGCGGTGGACACCGCACTGGCGGCGTGGCCGCAGTCCCCGTACGTGCTGCAGCGTTACCACAAGCCGCGGGTCGTGGACGGGAGTTGGTTCGATTTCGAGAAGAACGTGCTGATGCCGATGCCCAGCCGTGTGCGCCTTTGCCCCTATTACTTTGTTCATGGCGAAGGCGATGCCGCCCGACCGCACCTGGGCGGGGTGCTGGCCACGTTGTGTCCCGCGGACAAGAAGATCATCCACGGCATGCGTGACGCCGTGCTCGCTCCGTGCGCGATCGAAGCCCCACCCGTCGTGCCATGACCCTGTTCGAATACTGCCTGTTCGCCTTCAGTTCGCTGTTCGTGATCATGGACCCGATCGCGACGGTGCCGGTGTTCCTGGCCATGACCCCGCATGACACCATGGAAAAGCGGGTTCGCATGGCGCGCATCGCCTGTCTGGTGGCCACCGGGGTGCTGCTGGGGTTTGCCTTTGCCGGGCGGTGGGTGTTCGCGCTGCTCGGCATCACCATGCCGGCCTTCCAGATGGCGGCGAGCATCGTGCTCCTGCTGGTCGCCCTCGACATGCTCCGTGCGCAGCGTTCTCCGGTGAAGGAAAGTTCCGAGGAAACCACCGCCGCGGCCCAAAAGGACGACATTGCCATCACCCCTCTCGCGGTCCCCCTCCTGGCCGGTCCAGGCGCCATCTCGACCGCCATCCTGCTTCACAACAAGGCCGACACGTTTCCCAAAATCGCGGCCCTGCCCGTCGTCATCGTCGTGGTTTGCCTGGCGTCCTTCCTCATCTTCGCCCTGGGCGCCCGCACCGCCGGCTGGTTTGGACCCATCGCCATGAAGCTGGTGGAGCGATTGATGGGACTGCTGCTCGCCGCCATCGCCTGCCAGTTTCTTCTCAACGCCCTCCGGGATTTGAAGCTGGTCGCGTTCTGACCGCGCACCCTTCACGGCACCATTTCCACCCGATAGAATCGCACCGTCCGCGTCGCCGCAGGATCGATGAATTCCACGGTCTGGGAAGCCGCCGTCACCGGACCACCCACCGCCTCCCACGGCGTCCCTTCCGCAGTGTCACGTCCCCGAAGTTGAAACCGTTTTCCCGGAGCCGCCTCGGTGCGCACCACCGTTCCATTGGCGGTGACCCGGACCGACTCCACTTCGAAATGAGCGGACAGGGCGTTGGTGGGGATCGAGCCGGTGCCGTGCTCCCAGTCGTTCAGGAAGCCATCCCCGTCGGGGTCCGCCCGTGGCCCGGCTTCGGGCACCGTGAACCGTGACCAGTAACGGCGCTGGAAGGTGTCATCCAGCCCGTCCCCGTTCGCATCCGGAAACGGGGGCAAAATCTCCAGAAAGCCATGCGCCCATCCCGATTGGGTCGCGTTCCTCAGTCGAAAGCTCCGCAGCCCAGGCACCGCCTCCGGCGACACCGTGAGCGTCATGGCCACCAAGGCCATGCCCGGAAGCGCGTTGGTGCGGACGACGATGGGGCCCGCCTCGAAACCCTTGCCCGTCACTTCCAACCGCAGATCCGCACTCGCAGCCGCCGTGGTCAGCACCCCCACATACTGCGGGTTGCCGTCCGCAGATAGAGCCACCCGGTAGCTGGTGTACGACGGCGATGCCAGATTCGCCGCCGGCCGCAAAATCCGAGCGATCCGCGGTATCGATCCCACCGTCACATTCAAATCCGCATTCCCCGAGGTGCCACCCGCCGACACCGTCACCACCCGGTCCGCGGACGGCGCGAAGGTCGTCGTCGCCGTGGTGTAGGCCGAGGAAATGTCCATGCCGCGAACGAGGTAGTTGGGGGCGGAAAGCGGATCCAACGGTGCCGCGCGCACCACCTGCACGCCCGGCGGCAAACCGGCCAGGGTGTACGTCCCATCCGCCAGACTTACCGTCCCTGCGAGCAGTTCACCCTGCGCATTCTCCGCGAACACAGCGGCGCCAAACACGGGCTGGCCCGAGAGCGTCACCCGCCCCCTCACCTGACCCACCTGGTTCGCCGTGCCGCTGGTTGGATAGAGACCACGCGACGCCGTCCACTCGTCCCATGACAAACCCACCTGGGCGTTCAGTCCCAGTTCACCGGCAACGAACATCGTGGATGCCCCCACAGGCGAATGCTGCAAACCCAGCGCATGCCCGGCTTCGTGCAGCGCGATGGCTTCCACGAATGCTTGGGGGGTCGTCGGCTGGGAGGCATCGGTGAACCAACCGTACTCGACCCCGTTGAAGACCGTGTCTGCATCGAAGATCACGTTGCCGTCCCGAAAGGAGGCCACATACGTCAGTGCCAGAATGCCGCGCAGACTGTCGCGCCCACCGTTGATGGTCAGGCTGCGGGCCCAAAAGACCGAGTTGGTGTGATCGGCGCTGTCGACGTCGACCGTGCCCGTCAAGGCGGGACCTTCCTCAAACTTCACCCGTGTTCCCAACACGCCCTGCCATTGGTCGAACGCCGCCCGCACAGCGTCGAGCTCGGCTGAGGCGTTGGCTGCCGAGAACGCAGCCGAATCGAGCCGATAAATAATGGCCCGCGTCTCGCGATTCACCGAGGAGGTCTTCACCCGGCCGTCCGGGTTCTCCAGTTGCCATCGACGCAGTTGCCCCGAGTCATTGACCTCCGAAACATACCCGAGCGCTGGAATCACGAAGTGCCCCAGCATACCCACCGCAACAGCGACTCCGCACCACCGGCGTCCTGCATCGTTCACGGCGCGACCTCCCGGGTCCGTCGCTTCAAATCCTCCAGACTCAAGGGTCGGGTGGGAGGCCATGCCGCCAACCGGGCCTGCCCCACTTCAGCCGCCGCGCCCCAAAACAGATTGTGCACCCAACAACGACCGCTGCGATCGTCGCGGGTGACTCGAAAGCGCCCCTGGTCCATGCCCAACGTCACCCAATCGCCACCGACGCCACGCACCAGATAGGCCACCACTTCGTCGCCGACCGCATACTCCGGCTGGCCGACGGCCCGGACCACCGTCTCGCCCAAAGCCCCGCCACCCGACACCACCGTGCACGAGCCTCCGGTGATCGGCCCTTTCCACACGTCCTGAACCGACAGTTCCACCCGCGTGAAAATACGACCCTGGCCGTCACGCTGGCACTCGAGCGCCATGACCCGGCCATGCACCACCGCGTTCGCGTCGCGGGCGAGTTCCTCGATCGTCAACCGCACAAAACGCGTGGCTTCGACCGGCCGAATGGTCATCCCCAACCACAGAACCAGCAGCGCTCCCGCCAGCCCTGCCCGTCGACGGCCTGCCCCGAAACCGGAGCCCCGGTGGATCGAATGCCCGGCCTCAGCAGCTCCACCGGCCGACAACCCACCCTCGGTTCCCTGCTTCATCGTTCGAAATGGCCTCCAATCCATGGCGCCTGAGGAAAGCCCGATCCCACCTTCCCCGCAAGCGCGCCCTAATTGGAGCGTCCGTCACGGATGTTCCAGCCTTCCAATGGCCGCCACGATCTCGTCGGACACTTGCTGATAGATCTCCTTCACCCGCGTTCGCGAGGCCTCCTGGGCCTCGGCCACCAGGGCATCGAACCGCAACGGTGGTCCGAAACGGACGCCGATCGGATGGCGCTTGGGCCACTTGCGATGACGTCCCCACGACTCGTACGTTCCGAAAATCCGGACCGGCACCACCGGCGCGTTCGATCGCAACGCGATCATGCCCACTCCGGAACGGCCCGGCTGGAGTTTGCCATCCAGGGTTCGTGTGCCCTCGGGGAACAGGATGATCCCTTCGCCCGCCAGCAGCCGTTCCAGGATCGTCTTCAGTCCCTTGCCACTGCTCCCGTCCCGGTCCAATCCCACGGATCCCACCGAGCGCAGCAGCCAGCCGACCGCCCAGTTCGAAAACAAGGACTCGCGTCCGAGATAGCACAGCGCCCGCGGGCAAGAGGCACCGATCATCGGCGGATCCATGTAGCTCGCATGATTGGCGGCGACGATCAGCGGGCCCTCCAGCGGGACATGCTCCCACCCGGCTTCCCGCCCGCTCAGAAGATGACCCGCCACCCAACGCGACATCGACCAACACAGGTGGTAGATCGCCGGACGCCGGTACTTGCTCGTCCCCTTCGAGAAATGAAGCCGCATCCGGCTCGATCGCGTCGCCCGCCCCAACTCGTTCGTGGAACCATCCGTCACCCGGGAATTACGCGAAAAAGCCCCACGCCCACGCAAGCCCGGCGCGGCACGTTCTCCGATGTGCCCCAGCCCCAACTCCGCACTCCCCTCCCGCCGCGACACCGCCCAGAATCCACCCATGCCGCGCGCGTACAACCCGCTGATCCTTGCCCTCGACGTTCCCGACGCCACCGCCGCCCTCCAACTGGCCGCCGC
The DNA here is from genome assembly GCA_963205105.1 of Verrucomicrobiota bacterium. Taxonomy (GTDB): domain Bacteria; phylum Verrucomicrobiota; class Verrucomicrobiia; order Limisphaerales; family CAIMTB01; genus CAIMTB01. Next base: position 63,907 of record CAUJJW010000003.1, read on the forward strand.
CGTCGGCCCTCACGTGGGTGCCCTCAAGATCGGCATGGAACTCTTCACCGCCGCCGGCCCCGACCTCGTGCGTCGCATCCGCGACACCGGCGCCAGCGTCTTCCTCGATCTCAAATACCACGACATCCCCAACACCGTCGCCAAAGCCGTCGCCGCCGCCACCCGCCTGGATGTCCAAATGCTCACCATCCACACCGGCGGGGGCGCGGAAATGATGCAAGCCGCAGAATCCTCCGCCCAGGAAACCGCCCGCTCCCTCGGCCGCACCCCACCCCTCGTCCTCGGCGTCACCGTCCTGACCAGCATGGACAGCGCCCAATTGAGCGCCGTGACCCTCGAACCCGATCCCGCCCGGCAGGTGGAACGGCTCGCCCGCCTCGCCTCCACCGCCGGCCTGCGTGGCTTGGTCTGTTCTCCGCTCGAACTCCGCATGCTCCAGGCCTTTCTCCCAGCCACCGTCCAACGGGTCACCCCGGGGATCCGGCTGACCCCACCCCAGCCGGGCGACGACCAAAAACGCACGCTCGGCCCCGCCGAAGCCCTCGCCAACGGCGCCCATTGGCTCGTCGTCGGCCGCCCCATCTACGCCGCCCCTGACCCCGTCGCTGCCGCAAGAGCCATTTTGGCGCTATGCGAATCCTAATTCTGGCGTTTGCCAAAATGTCTCCACCGGGCGAGGTTCGCCCGCTTTGAATTTGGAAAGCCTTCCGTCACCGGCATCGCCCGCTGCGTTCGTTGCCCCCAACGTTCCCGGCGGCGTGCTGATTCCCACCCGGTCCGAAAAACAGGCCATGGACTGGAGTCTCGCCCTCGCCAGTCAACACATCGCCTGCGCCATCCGCGCGCTCCCTGAGCCACCCGGCTGGGCCATCGAAGTCGACGCCCACGACGCCGGCCGCGCCCTGCGCACGCTGCGTGTTTATCACCAGGAGAACCGCCACTGGCACGTCACCCTGGCACCCACCATGGGCTCGTTCCCGTTCCAATGGACCGTCCTGTTGTGGTGTTTCCTGATGGTGATCCTCCACACCGCCGCCGAAGCCCCCGGCAGCCATCTTCCACTCACCGGCCGCTTTGAAACCGCACGGTTCGTGCTCGGCGATTGGTGGCGCCCCATCACCGCCACCTTCCTCCATTCCAACCTCGACCATCTCGTCGCCAACCTGACCAGCGGCTTCATCGTGCTCGGGCTCGCCCTGGGTCGGTTCGGGGTCGGGCCCGCCTTCCTGCTCAGCTTGGTCGCCGGTTCCGCGGCCAACCTCATCGCCTGGCTGCTCCGCTCCCGCGATTACATCGGCCTCGGTGCCTCCGGCGTCGTCATGGCTGGTCTCGGCATGCTCGCCGTGTCCCTGCTTGCCGAAACCCGCGAAGGCAAGGTGTCTCCCGCCCTCGCCCTCCGCGGCCTGCTCGGCGGCGTCGCGCTCTTCATTCTGCTCGGCACATCACCGCATTCCGACGTTCTGGCGCATGCCGGTGGATTCGTCGCCGGCGCCGCCCTGACACTCCTGCTCGCCCGACTGCCCCGCCGCCTCACATCCTCCCATGGCTTCGATCTCGGCTGCGCCGCCGCCTTCCTGGTGCTGGCCGTCATTCCCTGGCTCGCCGCACTTCGGTGACGGCTGTGTTCCAGCCTGTTCAAAGCGCCACAGGCCGGATACAATGCGTGCTCGCCCACGCACCCATCCCCAGCCTCGAATTGCCGCATGCCGATGTCCTCACGGCTCTTGTCCCTGGCCCACGCCTGCTTTGCGTGGTGCGCACTCGTCTGCCTCGCCACACCCGCCGCTTCCACCGCCGCATCTCCGCCTTCCCCGGAATCCGACTTCGCCCAGGAAATCCGACCTCTCCTGGCTCGCTATTGTCTCGATTGCCACTCCACCGAGAAACAGAAGGGCGACCTTGACCTCGAGCAGTTCCATTCCCTGCCCGAGATCCAAAAGCATCCGCGCATCTGGCAAGGGGTCGTAGAGCAACTGCACAGCGGCGAAATGCCGCCCAAGGACAAGCCCCAGCTCTCCGCACCCGAACGTCAGCGGCTCGAATCCTGGGTCCAATCCGTGCTGAACGCGATCGCGCTGTCCAAAGCCGGCGACCCGGGTCCCGTGATCCTTCGACGCCTTTCGAATGCCGAGTACACCTACACCTTGCGCGACCTCACCGGCGTTGCCTCGCTCGATCCGGCCCGCGAGTTCCCCGTCGATGGCGCTGCGGGTGAGGGATTCATGAACACAGGCGCCGCCTTGGTCATGTCCCCCACGCTCCTGACCAAGTACCTCGACGCGGCCCGGGATATCGCCCAGCACGCCATCCTGCTCCCGGATGGCATCCGTTTCTCACCCTCAACCTCCCGCCGGGATTGGACGGAAGAGATCCTCGCCCAGATCCGCGACTTCTACCGCCACTACACCGACCCCCATGGCAGCACTCAGGTCCACCTCCAGGGCCTCGTCTGGGAAACCAACGAGGGCGGCCGTCTCCCGCTGGCACGCTACTTCGCCGCGCTCCATGGCGCTCGCGAATCACTCGCCACGGGCACCCAATCCCTGGATCAAGTCGCCCGGGAAGCCGGTCTCAGCCCCAAGTACCTCGCCACGCTCCACGGCGCTCTCAGCCAGCCTTCCGACTCCTTCCTCATCCACCGCGTCCGCTCGCTGGCCCACGGCACCAACCGGAACGATCCCGGAGCCTTGACCGCCTGGATCGCTCCCTGGCAGCAGGCTCTCTGGAAGTTCGGCAGCGTCGGTCACATCGGCAAGGTCGGCGGCCCCAAGGCCTGGATGGAGCCCGTGACCCCCCTGCTCGCCCGCCAGGAATTCCGCCTTCCACTCACCAACACTTCCGCCGGCCCTACCCTCACCGTTCGCCTCCATGCCTCCGATGCCGGGGACGGCGCCACCGATGATGTCGTCGTCTGGGAACGCCCCCGTCTGGTTGCACCCGGACGACCGGACGTCCTGCTCCGCGACTTGCGCGCCGTCTCCCAAAACCTGGCCCAAGGCCGCACTCGGGTCGTCGCCACCGCCGCCGCTTGTCTGACCGCCGCCGCCGAGGCCGCGGCTCATGTTTCACCCGAAACGCTCCAAGTCGCCGACCTGGCCCGCCGTCACCAGGTGGATGCACCAACGCTCCAGGCGTGGCTCGACACCTTGGGCATCCGCACCGGCGGCGCCGCAACCATCACAGGCCATTTCACCGACCGCATCGAGTCATCCTCCGGGTACAACTTTGTGCAAGGCTGGGGCAAAGCTGAAACCCCACTCCTGGTGGCGAACGCCTCCGGCCAGGACGTGCGCGTCCCCGGGAATCTGCGTGCCCATGGGATCGCCGTTCACCCGTCCCCCAGCTTGCAGGCCGCGGTGAGTTGGCGCAGCCCCATCGACTCCAACCTGCGTGTGGAAGTCGTCATCACCCATGCCCATCCGGAATGCGGCAACGGCGTCACGTGGTCGCTGGAAGCCCGCCGCGGCACCTCCCGCCAACGCCTCGCCACCGGCATTGCCCACGGCGGAAAGCCGGTACGACCCGAGCCGGTCGCCGTTCCCAGTTTTCGATCGGGCGATGTTCTCTCGCTGCTCGTGGGTCCCCGGGACGGCAACCATGCCTGCGACCTGACCGCCGTGGATGTCATCATCACCGAAGTCTCCCAGAACGGGCCCAAATCCCCGCGCGTCTGGAACCTCGCCGACGACATCTCACCGGATGTGCTGGCCGGCAATCCGCATGCCGATCGGCAAGGCAACCCCGACGTCTGGCATTTCCACACCGAGCCGGTCAGCGGCGATCGCGCCCCGGCACCCCCGCTGCCGGCGGGTTCCATGCTTGCTCGTTGGCTTGAATCCACTGAACCCATCGAACGTTCCGCCCTGGCTTCCGGGTTTCAG
>CAUJJW010000004.1 GCA_963205105.1 Verrucomicrobiota bacterium
TGACTGAACCGCAGCGCTGGCCCCGCACCCACATCGAACGCGCTTCGAAGGTATTCTTCCCGCCACTCCCGCCCGCCAAACACACCTTCGGTCTCGATCTTCGCCACTTCGGCGGTCAACTGCACCGGCGACATACCATCGGCGGCGTTGTTCACATGCGCCGAGGGATCGATGGTGAAAAAGCAGAACCCCGCGGCTGCCGTCCGCGCCACGTCCTCCGGTGTCTTCAGATGGTCGGCGTCTGCGCCCCAGGGCTCCGAGTAAGCCTCCGCCACCAGGGCCACCTGCGCCGCCTTCATCACCTCCTCAGGGCTCCGCTGGGTGCGGGCCATCTCGCGGATGGATTGTTGGGCGAAGATGGCGGCGAATCCGGTTCCTCGCACCGCATCCACGTGACCGGGCGTGGCCAGTCCGAGGCGGTCACCAAAACCAAAGGACTTCTTTAATCCAAGCGGAGTAGGGGCAGGCAGCTTCATCGGCCGAAGCCTGCGCGACCGGCGTTAGCCCGACAACTCCAAGGTGCCGGGTGCCTTCTTGTGGGGCGCATCTGCGGGTGATGGGTGGGGATTGTCGCGGAGCGACGGTTGAACCCAGCGCATGGAGCGCCGCCGCACGGACGACGAGGCACGGATTCAGCCGTCGCTCCGCGACGCTGACGTTGTGGGCACCTTGAATCCGGGCCTTCAAAGGCCCGGCTACCTTCGTTCGTCGCTCCGCGACGGCCAAAATAGCCAAACTCCAGCTCCGAGAACTCGCAGATGCGCACTCCTCTTGCGCTTTCCCATCGCCGCCGCACCCTCCGCTCGTCGCATGAAGCCGAAGCGCCGCTCCCAACCCAGCCCCTTGCCGACCTCCCGACCGCCGCTGGAACGAATGATGCGCATCCATTCGGCCCTGCAGTCCGGCAAATTCCCCAACGCCACCCAGTTGGGCGCCGACCTGGAAGTGTGCACCAAGACGATCCGCCGCGACCTCGATTTCATGCGCGACCGCATGAACCTCCCGGTCGCCTTCGACCCCTCCCATAACGGCTTCCATTACACGGAGGAAGTCGACGCCTTCCCCACGCTCCAAATCAGCGAAGGCGAATTGTTCGCCCTGCTCGTGGCCGAAAAAGCCCTGCAACAGTACCGCGGCACCCCCTTCGAGCAACGCCTGGTCACCGCCCTCAAGAAACTCGAACGCTCCCTCCCCGACACCGTCTCGCTGAACCTCGCCGAATGGGATCACGCCATCAGTTTCCGCACCAGCGCTGAACCCATCGTCAACGTTCCCGTCCTCGAAACCCTCGCCGACGCCATTCAACACCGGCGCCAGTTGCAGCTCGCCTACCGCAAACCCGGCGCCCGCACCACGGAGGCACGCGTCGTCGATCCCTACCACCTCGCGAACGTGAACGGCGACTGGTACCTGTTCGCCTTCGACCACCTTCGCCAGGCCATCCGCACCTTCGTTCCCACCCGGATTGTCACCGCCGAGCTGACCGGCAAATCGTTCCCCAAACCCGCCCGCTTCGCCCTGGAGAAGCAGTTGCGTGACAGCTTTGGCGTCTTTTCCCGCGACGGCGATTACCAGGTGGTCCTGCGCTTCGACGAACCGGTCGCCGACTACATCCGGGAGAAGCGCTGGCATCCGTCGCAGGAATTGAAGGAGCTCCCCACTGGCGGGCTCGAACTGCACCTGCGACTGGGCAGTCTCATTGAAATCCAACGCTGGCTGATGGGCTGGGGCGGTCACGTGCAGGTCCTTGCCCCACCCGAACTCGCCGCCAGCGTCCGCACCGCCGCCCTATCCCTAGTCGAACGCCACCCGGCAGCCTGAACCTGGGCTCACGATTCGGGGTGATCGATCAAGTCGCGCAGACGTCGATCCAGCGGTTCGGGCAGCCGTTCACACCAGCTCCCATCAATGAGGCCGAGTTCGAGCAGATCTCGGAGATGGGTCCGGTCCTTGTCGCGGAAACTCGTCAGCTTCATCCGCACCAAAGCCGGCAGCGTCACCAGGAGAAAACCATCACCGGGTTCGGATTCATTCACGTCCGGAGCCGGGAGGACACTGTCGGGACGGACTTTCTCGCCAGCCCACACCACGCGAAGCGCGTCCGGGATCGTCGCCGTAGGCCCATCGAGAAATACGTCCATCCCCACGGGCATGCCAAGCCCGGCCACCTTCCGGTGAATGAACCCCACCTTCTCCAGCGCCACGCGCGCCGCCTCGAGATCGGAGGGACGCAGAAGGAGATCCACGTCGCGCGTGGTGCGAACGGCGGCTTCGTCCACCCGGGAAACATGCGCCGCCACCGCGTTGCCGCCCACCACGGCGTAGGGGATCAATGCGGCGTCCAGGGCTCGGGCAGCACGCATCAAACGTTCGCGGACCTTCTCCACGGCACGAATCATCCGATCCCAGGAGACCGACTCCAAGGTCGAAGCCTGAATCGAACCGCGCCCTGTAGAATCGTCTTGCATCCTGAAAGTCCCCACCCACGCAGGCCTCACCGCGAGACCCCGCTCACCGCCGCCAAACGTCCCTTGTCGCTGATGCACCACAGACCCTTCCAGGTCCGCAGGAACAGCTCCCCATCCGACATCGCCAGACTGGAGTTGCTGGGCTCCGCCACCGTGTTGGTCGCGATCACCTCGAACTTCCGCGACGCCCGCACGATGAACGTATCCCCGCTCCGGTTCACCGTGTAGAGGCGGTCGCCCGCCAGGGTCAACGAGGACCACGACGCATCCGCCGCGCCCGGACCATTGAGCCGTTCTTCCCACAGCTGCTCACCGGTCCGCAGATCCACGCACTCCAGAAACCCATCCATGTTGAACACGTAGAGCGTGTCATCCTTCACCACCGCCGAACCCAGCCGGTTCTTGCGCGACCGTTCCTCCCGCCAGACCCGGTGGGAGCTCGTCACGTCCCCGGTCCCGCCCACCCGCACCGCCACGGTGCTCCCGGAAAATCCCCCCATCGCAATCACCGTCTGCCCGGCCAGGAACGGTGACGTGTAGACCAGCGGATTCAGACCACCCGAACGCCACAGTTCGCTGCCGGTCTCCGCCGACACCGAAACCAACGATTCCGGCAGGCTGAGAATCACTTCCTCACGCCCGTCCCACCGCACCGCCAGAGGCGTGCTGAAACTGCCGATCACCCCCGGAAGTCGCCCTTTGAAACCATCCGTGCGCTCGGTGGGAACCGGTTCCGGCAGGGGTTTTTCCCAAAGAATCTTCCCGTCCCGCTTGTCGAAGGCCACCACCCGCGTTCCCGGTCCCGGACCGTGGTAGACGAACACGCGGTCTCCCAGAAGGACCGGCGACGCCGCGTGCCCCCACTGGTGCTGTTGCGGTCCGAGGTCGCGCCGCCACAGCTCACGTCCGTCCATCCCAAACGCCATCACCCCGGCAGAGCCGAAACTCGCCACCACCCGTTCCCCGTCCGAAACGGGAGATCCAGCCGCGTAGGGATTGTCTTCGTGCGTCTCTTCCTTGCCCTCAAAGACCGTGCCCTTTTCCCAGAGCAACTGGCCGTTCTGCCGGTCGTATGCCGCCACAAACCGTCGGCCGTCTTTTTCCACGGCCTGGGTGATGAACACTTTGCCGCCGACCACGATGGGCGTGGAGTTGCCACGGTCGGGAAGGTCCACCCGCCAACGGATCTGGTTGGTTGGACTCCAGTGGGTTGGGAACGCCGTTTCGGTGGTGGAACCATCGGCCTTGGGCCCCCGCCAGGCCGGCCAATCACCCGCCGATACATGGCAGGCCACGACGCCGCAGAAGAATGGCAGGCAAGCCGCCGTGAAATGAGATCGCATGACGCGGAGCCTAACGCCTCGCAACCGGGAGCCAAGCATCGGGTGAGTTGCAGAGTTGTTCATCGGAGTTTCGGAGTTTCGCCCGCCTGCCCGTCCGGCTACGTTCGCGCCGCCTTTTTATCCATGGCCACCATTCGACCTTTCGCCGCCCTCCTCCCCAAACCCAGCCTCGCCGCCCGGATCTGCGAGCTTCCTTACGACGTGATGTCGTCGGAGGAAGCCCGCGACATGGCCGCCGGCAATCCGCTGAGCTTCCTGCACGTCAGCAAGCCGGAAATCGACCTTCCCCAAGGCACAGACCTCTACAGCCCAGCGGTTTATGCCCAGGGCAAGGCCAACTTGGATCGCCTGATGTCGGACGGTTCCCTGGCCCAGGATTCCCAGCCCTGCTTTTACCTCTACCGCCAGGTCATGGGCGCCCACAGCCAGGTCGGGCTCGTCGCTGCCGCCAGTTGTGCCGAATACCTCGAAGGCACCATCAAGAAGCACGAGTTCACCCGCCCCGACAAAGAAGACGACCGCGTCCGCCACATCGAGACTCTCAACTCCCAGACCGGGCCCGTCTTCCTCACCTACCGCTCGCGCCCGAACCTCGATGAATGGATTCGGCAACGCATGAGCGGCGCGCCCCTGGTGGATTTCCGGTCCGCCGATGGCGTGGGCCACACGTCCTGGCGGATCGCCGACGACGCCGGCATCCGCTTTCTGTCGGAGGAATTCGCCAAAGTCCCCTTCCTCTACATCGCGGACGGACACCATCGCAGCGCGGCGGCGGCGCGGGTGTTTCAGTCCCGGGGTGGCCAGGGCCACAGTGCGAACTTCCTGACGGTGATCTTCCCGCACAACCAGATGCAGATCCTGCCCTACAATCGGGTGCTGAAGGATCTGCAAGGCCTCACGGCGGAACAACTTCTGGCCAAACTCGGCACCCTGTTTGAGATCCGCCCCAACGGCGCCCCCCGTCCGTCTCGCAAACATGAACTGGGCCTGTTCCTGGCGGGTCGCTGGTACGGGTTGACTTTCCGTCCGGAATTGACCGCGTCGGGGGACGCCATCGAACGCCTGGACGTCACCCTGCTGCAGAAGCATGTGCTCGCGCCGTTGTTCGGCATCGACGACCCCCGCACCAGCAAGCGCATCCACTTCGTGGGGGGTATTCGGGGTACGGGCGAGCTGGAGAAACTGGTGGCGAGCGGCGAGTTTGCCTGCGCGTTCTCCATGTATCCCACGAGCATCGAGGACCTGATGACCATCGCCGATGCCGGCGGAATCATGCCGCCCAAGAGCACCTGGTTTGAGCCAAAACTGCGCGACGCCATGTTCTGCCACATGATTTGAGCTTTGGCAGACGCGTTGACACCCGACACATGGGGTTCCTAGGTTCGGCCCGCAACCGCTGAGCCCGCGCCCCGGGGGGTTCCTCCCTCGGGGTGTGTTTTTTGTCCACGCGCGGCAAGCGCCACGCGGTTTGTCACGAAATGAACACGATTCTCGTTGGCGCCCAGTGGGGCGACGAAGGCAAAGGCAAGATCATCGATGTCCTGACAGAACAGGCTGACATCGTGGTCCGCACCCAGGGCGGCAACAACGCCGGCCACACCGTCTTCGTCGGCCCCCAGAAATACGTTCTCCACCTCATCCCCTCCGGCATCCTTCGCCCCGACAAGGTCTGCGTCGTCGGCAATGGCGTCGTCATCGACCCCGTCAGTCTCGTCGGTGAAATCGATGGCCTCGAAAAACTCGGCGTCCAGGTTTCCCCCAAGAATCTCATCATCTCCGAGACCGCCCATGTCGTCTTCCCCTGGCATCGGGAACTCGACGCCCAACGCGAGGTGCGCAAAGGCCAGGGCAAGATCGGCACCACCAAACGCGGCATCGGCCCGACTTACGGCGACAAAGCCGCGCGCGTCGGTCTGCGCGTGGTGGACCTGATGAACGCCAAACGCTTCCCCGAACGCCTCCGCGAGCGGCTCCAGGAGAACAACGAAGTCCTGCGGGCGCTCGGCGCCCAAACCGTGGATTACGACACCGTGCTCCGCGACTACACCACCGCCGCGGATCGCCTGCGGCCCTTCGTCGCCAACACCGTTGTCTACCTTCACGAGTCGACCCGGCGCGGAGCGAACGTTCTGTTTGAAGGCGCCCAGGGCACCTTCCTCGACATCGACCACGGCACCTACCCGTACGTCACGTCGTCCAACACCACCGCCGGCGGGGCCAGCACCGGCTCCGGTGTCCCGCCCAACCGCATGGACCGGGTCGTGGGCGTGATGAAAGCCTACACCACCCGCGTCGGCGAAGGCCCCCTGCCCTCCGAGGACGCCGGCATTAGCGATCTGTTGCACGGGCTCGGACGCGAATTCGGGGCCACCACCGGGCGAGCCCGCCGTTGCGGCTGGTTCGACGCCGTCGTCACTCGCCACGCCTGCATGGTCAATGGCATCGACGAACTCGCCATCACCAACATCGACGGCCTGGACACGGTCGCCACCATCAAGGTCTGCGTCGGCTACAAGGTCGATGGCACCGTCCTGCGCCACATCCCCGCCGACGTCGAATCCATGGTTCGCTGCGAACCGGTGTACGAGACGTTCCCGGGCTGGGTGACCCCCACGGACAAGGCAACCCGCTGGGAGGAACTGCCCGACAACTGCCGCCATTATCTGCTCAGCATTTCCCAGATGACCGGCGCCCGGTTGATCATCGCCAGCGTCGGGCCGGCCCGCGAACAAACCATCCCGGTCTGATCCGCCCAGGCCCTCGCGCGCGTGCCGTGAGCACCTCAACCCCCCACCTCAGCCCGGAGGCCCGCGCCAACCTTCCCAAGCACGTCGCCGTCATCATGGATGGCAACGGACGCTGGGCCAAAAAGCGCGGGCTTCCACGGGTCGAAGGCCATCGCCAAGGCGCGGAATCCGTCCGCACCCTGGTGCGTGCCGCCGGCGAGGTGGGCATCCGGTACCTCAGCCTCTACGCCTTCTCTGTCGAGAACTGGAACCGCCCCAAGGACGAGGTCGATACCCTCATGAAGTACCTCGCCAGGTACCTCAAGAACGAGATCGGCGAACTCGACCGCAACAACGTCCGCCTCGAAGCCATCGGCCAGATCTGGCGCCTGCCCGAGTTCGTCCAGGAACAGTTGCGCAAGACCAAGGCCGCTCTCGCCAAGAACAACGGCCTCACCCTCATCCTCTGCCTCAGCTACGGCGGCCGCACCGAAATCGTCGACGCCGTCCGCGAAATCGCCGCGCTGGCCAAGGCCGGCGGCATCGATCCCGCTGAAATCAACGAACGCATCGTCGCCGAACATCTCTACACCCGCCACTGGCCCGATCCCGACCTCCTGATCCGCACCAGTGGCGAACTGCGGGTCAGCAATTTCCTGCTCTGGCAGATTTCCTACGCCGAGTTCGTCGTCACCGAAACCCTCTGGCCGGAGTTCCGAAAACCCCAGTTGTACGCCGCCCTGGAGGAGTACACCCGGCGCCACCGGCGCTTCGGGAAACTCTGAACCCCGGTCCATGGCCGCTTTTCCAACGACTTCACCCCGTCTCTTGTCCTAACCTCCCGCCGAGTTTGATCGTTCACGCTTCACCGTTCACTTCCATGCAGGCCTATCCACTTTTCATCGGCGGCGAATGGGTCGACGCCGCCTCGCGCCAGACCTTCACCACGCAGAACCCCGCCGACACCCGGGAAACCGTCGCCACCTACGCCTCCGCCGGCCCCGCCGAAGTGCGGCAGGCCTTCGATGCCGCCGCCGCCGCGTTCCCCGCCTGGTCCGCCCAAACCTCCGTCGCTCGCGGTCGCATCCTCAGCCAGGCCTCCCAGATCCTCGCCACCCGCAAGGCGGCCCTCGCCCAACTCCTGACCCGCGAAGAAGGAAAAACCCTGGCCGAAGCCACCGGCGAAGTGCAGCGGGCGATCGATATCTTCCGGTTCTACGGCGGGCTCAGTTACACCCTCGGCGGTCAAACGCTTCCCCACGATCTGCCCGGGAATTTTCTCTACACCCGCCGCGATCCGCTCGGGGTCGTGGCTCTGATCACACCCTGGAATTTCCCCGTCGCCATCCCGGTCTGGAAGACCGCCCCAGCCCTCCTCTGCGGCAACACGGTGGTGCTCAAACCCGCCAGCGCCACCCCCGCGCTAGCCCTCGAAGTGGCCAAGGCCCTCGCGGAAGCCGGCCTGCCCAAAGGCGTCCTCAACGTCGTGACCGGCCCAGGCAAGGCCTTCGGCGATGAGGTCGTCACCCACCGCTCCGTCGCCGCCGTCAGTTTCACCGGCTCCCATTCCGTCGGCACCCAGCTCTACACCGGCCTCGCCCCCCGCATGGTCCGTGCCCAGATGGAAATGGGCGGCAAGAACCCCACCATTGTGCTCGCCGACGCCGATCTCGATCTCGCCGCCCGCCTGGTGGCCATTGCCGGGTTTGGACTCACCGGCCAGGCCTGCACCGCCACCAGCCGCGTCATCGTCGAACGCAGCGTTCTCGATGCCTTCACCGAAAAGCTCGTCGCCAAGGCCAAGGCCATCCAGGTCGGCAACGGCCTGAAGGAAGGCATCACCATGGGCCCCGCCGTCAGCGAGTCCCAACTCAAGACCAACCTCCAGTACATCGACATCGCCACCGGCGAAGGCGCCACCCTGGTGACCGGCGGCAAACGCCTCACCCAAGGCGATCACGCCCATGGCTGGTTCATGGAACCCGCCATCCTCACCGGGGTGAAGCCCGGGTCCCGACTCGCCTGCGAAGAGGTCTTTGGCCCTGTCGTCGGCATCATCGCCGTCGACGACTTCGAGCAGGCGATCACGGTGGCCAATGAGGTCGAGTTCGGCCTGAGCGCCAGCCTGGTCACCCGGGACTTCGGCCGGGCCATGCGGTACGTCGACCGCATCCAGGCGGGGGTGGTGAAGGTGAACCAGATCAGCACCGGCCTCGCCCTCCAGGCGCCCTTCGGCGGGGTCAAGGGCAGCAGCACCGACAGCTTCCGGGAACAGGGCCTCGCCGCCCTGGATTTCTACACCCGCAGCCGGACCGTCTACCTCGATTACTCGGCCTGAGCCGCGTTCATTCACGTCCCGACCACGTTCATTCCAGAATTCCAGAATTGCCTCCCATGACCCTCGCGGAACTGCGCCAGGCCATCGACCTTTGCGACGAGCAGATCGTCCAGCTTCTCAACGAACGGACGCGTCACGTCCTGGAAATCGGCGAACTCAAGCGTGCCGCCGGACAGGAAATCTACGTGCCCAACCGCGAGCGCGCCGTGCTCCAGCGGGTCTGCAAACTCAACTCCGGACCGATCACCAACGATTCGCTCCGCCACATCTACCGCGAGGTCATGTCCAGCGCCCTGGCCCTGGAGAAGCCGATGACCATCGCCTACTTCGGCCCCGAGGCGACCTTCACCCACCAGGCCGCCATCCGCCGCTTCGGGTCCAGCCTCCAATACGCCCCGATGAAAACCATCGGCGACGTCTTCACCGACGTGGCCAAGAACCGGGCGGACTACGGCGTCGTGCCGGTCGAGAACTCCACCGAAGGAGTGGTGAACCACACCCTCGACATGTTCATCGACAGCGAACTGAAGATCGTCGCCCAGATCATCCTGCCCATCCAACACTGCCTCCTGAGCAAGGCCACCCGCCGGGATCAGGTGAAACGCCTGTACTCCCATCCCCAGGCCCTCGCCCAATGCCGACAGTGGGTTCAGATCCATCTGCCCACCGCCGAAATCATCGAGGCCTCCTCCACCACCCGCGCCGCCGAACTCGCCGCCCGCAACCGCAACACCGGCGCCATCGCCAGTTCGCTCGCCGCCGATCGCTACGGCCTTCGCATTCTCGAAGCCGACATCCAGGACAATTCCACCAACGCCACCCGCTTTCTCGTTCTCGGCCGCCAGTGCGGTACCCCCACCGGCCGCGATCGCACCAGCTTCATCTTCAGCGTCGTCGACGAGGTCGGTTCCCTCCACCGCGCCCTCGCCCCGCTCTCGCGTCACAAGATCAACATGACGCGCATCGAATCGCGCCCCAGCAAACGCAAGGCCTGGGCCTACTTCTTCTTCGTCGACGTCAAAGGCCATTCCGAAGATCCCTCGGTCGCCCGCGCGCTCGAGGAACTTTCGAAGCATTGCAGCTTCGTGAAGATCCTCGGATCGTATCCCGACGCCTGAAATCACACCCCAATCTCCGCCTGCCATGAACCTCCCACGCCTCGTCGCATGTATGACGGCAGCCCTCCTGTCCGGCGCCGGTTGCGCCACCCGACCCGTCGCGGATGCCTTTCAACCCGCCACCACGGAAGCTCTCGCGGCGTTCCAGGACACCGATCTGCGGCTGACCCGACTCGTCGTGGGCGGTGCCGCCGTCGATGCCTCCGCATTTCCCATCAGCCTCCGCTTCCAGGACGGCGGCAAGATCGCCGGACGCTCCGCAGTGAACCGCTATTTCGGGAATTTCCAACTCGGCGACAACGGTGCGCTGACCTGGCCACCCGCGGGTCTGGGCATGACCCGCATGGCCGGCCCGGCGCCCGCGATGCAGCTGGAACAACAGTTTTCCCAGGCCATCACCGCCTCGTCCCAGCTCCTGACCTCGCCGAACGGAGCGCGCTTCCAGAACGCCGACGGCACCCAGGTCGTCGAGTTCCAGCGTTGACCCGCTGAATCGCGCTTTCGCGTGCCCGTTCTTTTCGCGTTCACCCTCGCGCTCGGAGCCGGGCTGCTGTTCGCGGTCCAACCGCTCGCAGCCCGGGCTTCTCTACCCACCCTAGGCGGCACGCCCGCGGTCTGGAACACCTCGATGGTGTTTTTCCAAACCGTGGTCCTGGCCGGGTACGCCGCCGCCCACGGACTCGCCCGCCGTTGTTCCCCCAAAGTCCAGGGCGTGGCCTTCGTCGCCATCATCGCCCTTGGCTCGCTTTCCCTCCCGCCCGACCTAGCCACCACCGCGACGTCGCCCCCGGAACATCCGCTGCTCTGGCTGCTCGCGCGCCTCAGCGTCCAGGTCGCCCTGCCCGCCTTCGCCCTGGCCCTCGCCAGCCCACTGCTCCAGCGATGGTACGCCCGCGCCGCCGGGGATCTGCATGAGCCCTACTTCCTCTACTCGGCCAGCAACGCCGGAAGCCTGGGAGCGCTGCTGGCCTATCCCCTGATCTTCGAACCCTGGTTCGACCTCGACCGGCAGGCGCACCTTTGGACAGGCACTTATGTCGCCTGGGGCCTCCTGATCTTGCTCACCGCCTGGATTCAGGCCCGCCGTCCCCCGGGCACGCCACCCGCCGCGGTTGTGCCCGCTGTCACAACCGCGGCGAATCGTCCGGGGGAACACACCCGGCCCGGGACCCGGGCCTGGCTCGTCTGGATCGGTCTGGGCGCCATCCCCGCCAGCCTGCTCCAGGGTTGTACGTTGTTCCTGACCACGGACGTCGCCAGCGTTCCGTTGCTCTGGATCGTTCCGCTCGCCCTCTACCTGACCACCTTCATCGTCGCCTTCGCCCGAAACGGACAGTGGATCATTCGCGCCGCCAACCGGGCCCTGCCCTTCCTCGCGACCGCACTCCTGTACGTGATCCTGTGCCGGGCCACCCAGCCCGTCGTGCTGCTGATGAGCCTCCACCTGGGATTCCTGTTCCTGGCGGGGGTGGTTTGCCACGGACGGCTCGTGGCGCTTCGCCCGCCCGCGGAGCATCTGACGGGCTTCTACCTCGCCCTCGCCGTGGGCGGCGTGCTTGGAAGTGCCTTCAATGCCCTGCTCGCCCCGCATCTGTTTCGAAGCGTCGCCGAATACCCGCTGGCCATCGCCCTGGCCTGCCTTGCCTTACCAGCCCGGGTGCGCGCATCGAAACGTCCGGGCCACGACCCGATCGCGCCAGCACCGCGCGCCGCATCCCCACCGGCCCACGCCACCGTCTGGCTGCGCGACATCGCCTGGGCCACGGTCATTGCGGTGCTCATGGCCGTCCTGGGAGTTTCGGTACCCTGGTTCGGCGCCGACTCACCCCGGCTGCGGGACGCCGTGGTCTTCGGGTTGCCGGCCATCGCCTGTTGCGCCTTGTTGGATCGGCCCCGCCGACTGGCGCTCGCCACGGGCGCGGCGTTTGGGGTGGGCCTGTGGCTTCAAGGGCTGTGGAGCCAGACCATCCATTCGGAACGCAATTTCTTTGGCGTGACCCGGGTGACCCGGAATGCCGTCGCGGGTTCCCATCAGATCGTTCACGGCAACACCATCCACGGCCGGCAATTCCTGGACCCGGAACGACGGAACGAACCGCTCACCTATTATCACCGTCATGGCCCGCTCGGCTCGGTTTTCGATGCCTTCGCCCGCATGCATGCGTCCACGGCCGAGGCGCCCCAGATCGGGGTGATCGGTCTGGGCGCCGGTTCCATGGCCGCCTACGGACGGCCCGGCGAGCGCTGGACCTTCTTCGAGATTGATCCCGCCGTCATCCGGGTCGCCACCGATCCGCGCTGGTTCACCTTCCTTCAGCAAACCCAGGCCCAACCGGTCGAGATCGTGGAAGGGGACGCCCGGTTGCGGCTCCGGGAACGGCCGGATGCCGGTTATGATCTTCTGGTCCTGGATGCCTTCAGCTCCGACGCCATTCCGGTGCACCTGCTCACCCGCGAAGCCGTTGAGTTGTACCGGCGCAAACTTCGCCCCGGCGGCTGGCTGCTGGCCCATATCTCCAATCGTTATCTGAACCTGGAACCCGTCTTCGCCGCGCTGGCCCGGGACGCCGGCTGGATCTGTCGGTCGTCCGACGACAGCAACGACAACGAAGCGCTGGGCAAGGAACCCTCCCATTGGGTGCTCATGGCGCAGCGGGAGGAGGACCTGGGTCCGTTGCGGCGGGGGATCACCTGGATTCCGGCGGCGGGCGGCGACAGCTTCACCCCGTGGACGGACCGGCGGGCCGGCATTCTGGAAGTGTTTGAATGGCGTTTCGATTGAAAGGCCGTTCCGCATCTCCTAGTTTGCCGCTCCGTACGCGGCGAAGCCCGCCCCAATCCCATCATGAAACTGATCTTTTCCCGGTGGGCCGGCGCCACCCTGGCCGCACTGGCCCTGCTCCTCGCCGGCTGTGGCCCTGCCACGGACACCAACGTCATCAAAATCGGGGAATACGCCTCCCTGACCGGCAAGGAAGCCACGTTCGGGCAGTCGTCCCACAACGGCACCGAGCTGGCCATCGATGAACTCAACGCCGCGGGCGGTCTGCTGGGCAAAACCCTCCAGCTCATCACCGAGGACAACCAGTCCAAGGCCGGCGAATCCCAAACCGTCGTCAACAAGCTCATCGCCCGCGATGGAGTCGTCGCCGTGCTCGGCGAGGTCGCTTCTTCCCGTTCCCTCGAAGCCGCACCCGTCTGTCAGAACGCCAAGATCCCCATGATCTCGCCGTCGTCCACCAATCCGGACGTCACCAAGACCGGCGACTACATCTTCCGCGTCTGTTTCATCGACCCGTTCCAGGGCACGGTCATGGCGGATTTCGCCAAAAAGACCCTGAAGGTGCAGAACGTCGCCATCTTCACCGACGTGAAGAGCGACTACAGCAAGGGGCTGGCGAAGTTCTTCAAGGAACGCCACCTCGCCAATGGCGGGAAGGTCGGAGCCGAGTTCGACTTCAACGGCGGCGACACCGACTTCAAGGCCCAGCTCACCGCCATCAAGGCCACCCAACCCGAGGCGGTCTTCGTTCCCGGCTACTACACCGACGTCGCCCTGATCTGCATCCAGGCCAAACAACTCGGGCTCAATGTCCCCTTGTTCGGCGGCGACGGCTGGGAATCGGACAAGCTGGTGGAGATCGGCCGCGACGCGGTTGAAGGCCAGCACTTCTCCACCCATTACCACCCCGACGTCGGGACCCCGAAGAGCCGTCAGTTCGTGGACGCCTACAAGAAGCGCTACAACGCCGCTCCCGACGCCATGGCCGCCCTGGGTTATGACTCGGTCATGATTCTCGCCGACGCCATCCGCCGGGCCAATGCGGCAGAACCCGCCAAAATCCGCGATGCACTGGCGGCCTCCAAGAGTTTCGATGCGGTGACGGGAATGATCACGATGGACGCGAACCGCGACGCCTCGAAGGCGGCGGTGATCCTCAAAGTCGAAGGTGGGAAGTTCAAGTACCTGGAAACCGTGGCTCCGTGAATGGCTCACCATGAACCTTCCATGCTAGCCGTCGCGAGGGTTGAAACGGGCTCCCTCACCCCAGCCCTCTCCCGTTGGGAGAGGGTGTCGCGTATCCCCCGCCGCAACACGCCAACACCCCATCCGTGCGAGCCGTCGCGGCTCGTTCCCACGCAGGTTAGGCACAACCCTTCGAAACCCGCGGTGCGGTTTCCCCTTCTCCCTCCGGGAGAAGGCCGGGATGAGGGCCGCCCGCTCCACTCCTCGCGACCCGGTTCATGGCCCATGACCCCGTCCCTGCATGAGTGAGTTCCTGCAGCAACTGCTCAACGGACTTTCCCTGGGGGCCATCTACGCCCTGATCGCGCTGGGTTACACCATGGTGTATGGCGTGCTGCGCTTCATCAATTTCGCCCACGGCGATGTCTTCATGCTCGGCGCCTTCGCTGGCTATTTCCTCGCCCCCAAGGTCGCCCAGGTGTTCCCACCCGGATCCATCGCCGGCGCCCTCGTCGTGCTCGTCACCGTCATGGCCATTTGTGCCGGCATCGGCGCCTCCATCGAATACCTCGCCTACCGCCCCCTCCGACGCCGACCGAAGCTCACGGTACTGATCACCGCCATCGGGGTCTCGCTCTTCATCGAATTCACCTGCCAGCACCGGCTGGTGTTCGGCGCCTCGCCACGCACCTTCCCCGAGTTGCTGGCCAACAAGACCCTGCACCTCGGCGGACTCACCTTGAACACCAACCAACTGGTGGTCATCGCCCTCACCGCCCTGCTTCTGGGCGGACTTTCGTTCGTGGTGCAACGCACCAAGGTCGGCACCGCCATGCGCGCCGTCGCCTTCAACGAGCAGGCCGCCGCACTGATGGGCGTGAACATCAACCGCATCATCACCTTCACCTTCGCGCTCGGCTCCGCCCTGGCCGGCGCCGGCGGCATCTTGTTCGCCATGACCTACACCAAGATCGAACCGCTCATGGGCGTTCAAACCGGCCTCAAAGCCTTCGTCGCCGCGGTCGTCGGTGGTATCGGCAATCTGCCCGGCGCCGCTCTCGGCGGACTCGTCCTCGGGGTGGTCGAAACTCTCGCCGGTGGCGTCCAAGGTCTTTCCAACTACCGCGACGGCATCGCCTTCGCCGCGCTCATCCTCATCCTCCTCTTCCGCCCCGCCGGCCTGCTCGGTCGGGCCCAAATCGAAAAGGTCTGATGCCGACGATCCTGCAATCCGGTGCGAAACGCTGGCTCCTGGTCGCCCTGCTCGTCATCGCCGTCGCCCAGGCCGCCAGCGGCTGGCTGAACCGGTATTACCTCGGTGTCTCCATCGACATCGCCATCAACATCGTCCTCGCCGTCAGCCTCAACCTCATCAACGGCCACACCGGCCAGTTCAGCCTCGGTCACTGCGGGTTCATGGCCGTCGGCGGCTACGTCTCCGCCATGCTCACCATTGCGGCCAGTCGCGCCGGACTCCCGCCAGCCCTCATCCCGGGCATCTTCGCCTTGTCCCTGGTGGCCGGCGGCGTTCTCGCTGCCCTCGCCGGCGTCGCCGTCGGCATCCCGTCCTTTCGGCTCCGCGGCGATTACCTCGCCATCGTCACCCTGGGTTTCGGCGAAATCATTCGCGTCTTTTTCCAGACCTTCGAACCCGCCGGCGCCGCCAGCGGCCTCAAGGGCATCCCCAATCACACCACCTTCCTCTGGGCCTGGAGTCTCGCCGCCATCACCGTCTACGTCGTCGCGTCCCTGGTGAATTCCACCTACGGCCGGGGCTTCCTCGCCGTGCACGACGACGAAATCGCCGCGGGAGCCATGGGAGTGAACCCCATGCGCTACAAACTCACCGCCTTTTCCATCGGCGCCTTCTTTGCCGGGATCGCCGGCGGTCTCTACGCACATCACAAGGTCTTCCTCAGCCCCACCGGCTTCGACTTCATGCGCAGCATCGAGATCGTCGTCATGGTCATTCTCGGCGGCATGGGCCGCACCGCGGGAGTCGTCATCGCCGCCATCCTCCTGACCATCCTTCCCGAGGTGCTCCGGGGTTTTGCCGATTACCGCATGATCCTCTATTCGCTGCTGATCATCGCGCTGATGATCGCCCGCCCTCAGGGCCTCTTCACCTTCGTCGGACCGCGCAAAGCCAAAGCCTGAAGACCCGAAGCCCACCCACCCACCGCCCCATGCCGCCCATTCTCGAACTCGACCAAGTGACGATCCGCTTCGGCGGACTCACCGCCGTGTCCGAGGTCAGCCTGTCCCTGCCCGGCGATGCTCTGTGCGGGCTCATCGGGCCCAACGGCGCCGGAAAGACCACCGCCTTCAACCTCATCACCGGCGTCTACCAGCCCACCGAAGGCACCATCCGCTTCAACCAGCAACCCACCGCCGGCCTCCGCCCTTACCAGCTCGCCGCCCGCGGCATCGCCCGCACGTTCCAGAACATCCGGTTGTTCCCCAGTCTTTCGGTCTTCGACAACGTCCGCGTCGCCATGGCGCTCCACCATCCGCATGGCATCCGTCAGGCCCTGTGGCGCGGCCGTTCATTCGGCGCCTCCGAGGGCGACGTCGCGCGCCGCATCGTCGAGTTGCTCGCCATTTTCGGCCTGGACGAAGTCCGCGATGTTCAAGCCACCAGCCTTCCCTACGGCGACCAACGCCGTCTGGAGATCGTCCGGGCCCTGGCCACCCAGCCGCGGCTGCTGTTGCTGGATGAGCCGGCCGCCGGCATGAACCCCACCGAAAAGGTGGCCCTGGCCCAGCTGATCCGCTCGATCCGCGAACGCTTCCAACTCGCCGTGCTGCTGGTGGAACACGACATGCAACTGGTCATGAATCTCTGCGAGCGCATCACCGTGCTCGATTACGGCGTGAAAATCGCCGAAGGCACCCCCGCCGAGATCCGTCGCAACCCCAAGGTCATCGAGGCCTACCTCGGCGAAGAACACGCCCTCGAATCGTGAGCCTGCTCGAAGTCAGGGATCTCCACGTCAATTACGGCGCGATCAACGTGCTGCACGGCATTTCCTTGCGTGTCGCACCCAAGGAGGTCGTCACCCTCATCGGCGGCAATGGCGCCGGCAAGACCACCACACTGCGCACGCTCTCCGGCCTGGTCCGTGCCCGCAGCGGCACCGTCGTCTTCGACGGCAAGCCCATCGACAGCCTGCCGCCCCACGAAATCGTCCGGCTCGGCCTCGGCCATGTTCCCGAGGGCCGCATGGTGTTCGCGAATCTTACCGTCCACGAAAACCTCCAGATGGGCGCCTACCTCCAGCGCGATCGCGCCGCCATCGCGCGTGAATTGGAGTACGTGTTCACCCTCTTCCCGCGCCTCAAGGAACGTCATCGCCAGATCGCCGGGACGTTGTCGGGCGGGGAACAGCAAATGCTCGCCATCGGGCGCGCCCTCATGGGGCAACCACGCTTCCTGATGCTCGACGAACCGTCGCTCGGTATCGCTCCACTCCTGGTCAAAACGATCTTCGCCAAGATCTCCGAGATCAACCGCGAGCGCGGCATCACCGTGCTCCTGGTCGAACAGAACGCCAACCTCGCCCTGGAGGTGGCCCACCGCGGGTACGTGCTCGAAACCGGCCGCATCACCCTGGAGGACGCCTCACCCGCCCTCCGGGCCAACCCACAAGTCCGATCCGCCTACCTCGGCGGTTAGCTCCCTACCCCACCACCATGATCCGCGAAGTCACACTGCGTCGTTTCAAGAGGTTCAACGACCAGACCTTCCGTCTCGACGGTCACGTCGTTCTCGCCGGCCCCAACAATTCCGGAAAAACCACCCTGCTCCAGGCCATCGCCGTCTGGCAGCTCGCCTGGACCCGCTGGACGGAGGCCAATACCACGGAACGCCTGGACGACGCCTACGCCTGGGTGCCCATCGCCCGTCAGGCGTTCTTCGCCGTCCCCGTCCAGACCTTCCACGCCCTCTGGCATGCGCACGACTCCGCCCATTCCATCGAAATCGAGGTCGCTTCCCAGGACGGCTGGCGCATCGCGATGGAACTGAAGGCGGAAACCCCCGACCAAATCCTCGTCCGCCCAGCGTCCTCGGTCGAACCCTGGGTCCTCGACCTCGGTTACCTGCGTTCGAATGTCACCTTCGTGCCGTCCATGACCGGGCTGGGCCTCGAAGAACCCGTCTACCAACCGTCCAAGATCGAACAACGCCTCGGCATGGGACGCCCGGGTGAAGTCCTGCGCAACCTCCTGCTCGAGGCGTACGAATCCCCCGCCTGGAAGGAACTGCGGAACACCATCCTCCGGCTCTTCGGCATCGACCTGCTCCCACCCGAGAGTCGCGGCGCTCAGATCATCGCCAGCTACCGCGAACATCCCGAAGGGCCCGTTCAGGACATCAGTTCCGCCGGCAGCGGTCTGCACCAGGTGCTCCTCCTGCTCACCCTGCTCCACGTCCGCCGCGGTTCCGTGTTGCTGGTCGACGAACCCGGCGCCCACCTGCACGGCCTGCTTCAGGACGCCTTGTACCGAGAACTCCGATCCGCCGCCGCCAAAGCCCAGTCCCAACTCATCGTCGCCACCCATTCCGAGGCCATCCTCAACGCCGTGGAACCCGGCGACATTTGTCTGCTCGGCGGAACACCCCGGCGCCTGGTCGACGCGGTCGAACGCATTCATCTCGTCCGTTCTCTCGGGGTCCTGTCCCCCGCCGATGTCACCACCGCGTTGCAGGCCCGTGGCATTCTGTACCTCCCCTCCGCGACGGACCTCGCCCTGCTCCAGGAATGGGCGCGCATTCTCGACCATCCCGCCTACCCATGGCTCAGCAGTCAGGCCTTCTGGAGGTCGCATTCCTGGCAGCCCCGACCCGAGGGCGCCGGGTTTTCCGCCCTCCAGCATTTCAAGGCTCTCGAACAAATCCGGCACGATCTCCCGGGCCTGATCCTTCTCGAAGGCGACGAACGCCGGTTCCAAAGCTCACCCATCGGTGGTGATGGCCTCCAACGCATCGCCTGGAATCGGTTCGGCGCCGAAAGTTACCTGGTCCATCCCGCCGTGCTGGAACGTTTCGTCCGTCAATGCGCCGTCGTTCGTGGTGTGGCGGAGGTGAACTCCGACTCCGACGGCTCTCGAAAAGCCTGGGCCCGACTGCTGGGTTCCGAGGATCTCGCCGAGCAATTCGCCAAGAACCCGCTCGCCCCACCCCCGCTCGTCGAGGCTTTCCTGACCACCACCCGCGCCCGCACCGACATCCTGCCCGCCCTCTTGCAGGCCACTGGACTGCACGACATGGAATCGACCCGGTTCGCCGAAATCGCCGCGGTGATGAAGCCCGAGGAAATCCACCCCGAAGTCCGGCAAACGCTCGACATGCTCGCCCACGCCCTGCGGCTTCCCTGACCGATCAACTCACGCCCGCGCGCTGGGGATCGCCGAAGAGTCGGAGGAAGTTCGTTTCCACCGTTCCCGCCAGTTGCACCGGCGGCACGTTGCGCACCATCGCCAAACCCAAGTAAACCCGGCTCAGGTTCGCGGGGTGGTTCAACGGTCGGCCATCGGCACTCACCAGGTCGAACTCAGGTCCAGGTTCCACTGTCGATCCCAGCACCCGCCCCAGTTCCGCGGTTCCCGGCAGACGCTGATCCGGCGCGTCGGTCTCCACCAACAACCGGTCCTCCGGGATCGACCGAAAGGTTTCCCGCTGCCGGGTCTTGCGCTCGTGCAGGAAGTATCCCGGAAAACTGAAGTACGCTCCGAGGCGCGCCAACGACACCACCATTTCCGCCGGCCCGCCGTAACTGTGAAGCAGGAGTCCGCAAGCCGGTCGCGGCCCGGATCGCAACAAATCGGCCAGTGCGCCCCAGGCCTGAAGACAATGCAGACTCGCGGGAAGGTTCCGATCAGCGGCGATCCGCAGTTGTTCCCCGAACACTGCCTCCTGTTCGGGCAGCGACGCCGCCTGGTGCAGCGCCAGTTCCGGTGAAATGCCGGCCCGCGCCGCCGGCGGGCACTCCAGAATCCAGCGATCCAACCCAATCTCGCCCACCACCGCGCCCGGGACGTCGTCCAGACAACGGTTCAGCCGATCCTTCCATGCCGCGGTCCGTTCATGGACGTACCAGGGATGAATCCCAAAAGCGGGGATGATGAAGTCCGGATGACGGCGGGCGAGGTCGGCGACGGTGTCCCAGTCGGATTCCGCGGAACCATTGACCACCATCCGGGACACGCCCACGTCGCGGCATGCGGCGATGAGGTCATCCTGTCGTCCTCCCCACCGTTCGTCCTGCAAATGGTTGTGGGCGTCGAACAGGCGCATGGCGAACGGATGCTAGCCTGTTCGATCCCCCGCCGCGAACGAGCGGATCGCCTCGCGTACTCGGAGAATGGTGCGTCGACGGTTTTCGGTGAGTTGTGACAACAGGCCGCACTCGGCGAGCGCCGTGGGTTCGCCGAGTTGCACATCGTTCGGGGTGAGCCCGTCGTAGAGATCGCAGAGCAGGCCGGCGGCGGCCTTGAGAATGGCGGAATCCGAATCGCAGGCGAACCGGCAACGGCCATCCTGCAACTCCGCCACCAACCAGAGCCTTGCGGCACAGCCGGGCACGAGCCGGGCGTCGGTGCGGTCTCCGGTGGGCACCGGTTGGCGGGCCCGCGAGCGTTCGACCACCCAGGCGAGGCGTTCCTGGGGATCGCGCAAGCCGCGAAGGATCGTTCGCAGTTCGTTGTGACGCACCTCGAAGCTGGCTTCCACGACGGACGAAGGAGTCATGATGCCGGAGCCGAAACGCGAGAGGAGCTTTCCAGCGGGCGACGAAAAAGGGCCGCCATGCCGGTGCAGAACCGATCCCGCAGCGGTGCCGGGAACCCTCGCGACAGCGCTTCCGCGGCCATCACCCAGGAGCGCGGCAATACCTTGAGCAACGGTTCCGTGCGAAGACATCCGCCGGTCAGCGGGTTGTTGTACAGCCGCACTTCCTTCAGCTCCAGGCCCGCCGCTGCGCCCAGGCCCTCCAGCTCGTCCGGGTGCAGGAGGAAGATATGGCCGTCCGCGTCCGGCTTGAACTGGCGGGATTCAAACACACTGGGATCGGGGAAGTCCGAAAAGCGGGGCAGCGGATTCCGGAAGTACCGTCCGTTCGGGGTCGACATCACCACGTGGCCTCCCGGTTTAGCCAAGCCGCCGGCCTTGCGCAGAAACGCATCGGGATGGGCGACGTGCTCGATGACCTCGGTGATGAGAACCACGTCGAATTCGGCGCCGAAACCGAGGTCGAAGGCGTTGCCTGGCGCGAAATGCACCACGCCGCGTTCGTGTTTCAGCCGGACGTAGTCGGCCAATTCCGCGCGAAGATCGTTCCAGGTGACATCGTAACCTTCCTCGGCCAGGGCCAGGCTGAAGTTGCCCTGGGCGGCGGCGACGTCGAGCACTCGAGCGGGAGGAGCAACGGCACGCCGGATGAGTTCCAAGGCGTGCCGTCGACGTTCCTGGTACGCATAGACGTACCCGAGGTGATGAAGATCGCCCCAGATTTCGAGGCGATCGTACGGATGGCTGTACCGCCAACTCTCCGGCCAAGTTTCTTGGAACGGAACGTGGCGCATACGCACCCGGGCTCCGGCGTCCGATTAGAGAGCCGCGGCGACCAAGTCCCCGACCGCGGTCGTGCTGTGGCCCATGCGGCCGGCAGCGAGGGACTGGATCTTGGTGTTGATGATCTGGATGACGGCGTTCTCGATCGCCGCTCCGGCCACCGATTCGCCCAGAAAATCGAGCATCATGCCGGCCGCGTTGATCGCCGCCAGCGGGTTGATGACGTTCTGGCCGGTGTACTTCGGCGCGCTGCCGCCCATCGGCTCGAACATCGAGGTGCCCTCGGGATTGATGTTCCCGCCGGCCGCCACGCCCAGGCCGCCCTGAATCATCGCCGCCAGGTCCGTGATGATGTCGCCGAACATGTTGTCGGTGACGATCACGTCGAACCACTCCGGGTTCTTCACGAACCACATGCAGATGGCGTCCACGTGCGCGTAGTCGGTCTTCACCGTGGGATGGCCCGGGGCCATGTCCTGGAAGGCCCGCCACCAAAGATCGAACGCGTACGTCAGGACGTTCGTTTTCCCGCAGAGCGTGAGCTGGGAGGTCTTGCCCGCCGCGGTGTCCTCGGCTTTCAGCCCCTTCCAGGCCCGACCTTCACGACGCTTCTTCGCCACGTCGAACGCGTACTTCAGGCAGCGGTCCACCCCCCGACGGGTGTTGATCGATTCCTGAACCGCCACCTCGTTGGGGGTGCCCTTGAACAGATTGCCGCCGGCGCCGGCGTACAAACCCTCGTTGTTTTCCCGCACCACCACGAAGTCGACGTGTTCGGGACCCTTGTCCTTGATCGGACAATCCTGGGCGCGATAGAGCCGCACCGGCCGAAGGTTGATGTACTGCTCCAATTCAAACCGCAGTCGCAGCAGAATGCCCTTCTCGAGAATTCCCGGCTTCACCTGCGGATGCCCGACAGCCCCCAGGTAAATCGCCTTGAACTTGCGCAGGTCCGTCACCGCGCTGTCCGGCAGGACTTCACCGGTCCGCAGGTAGCGGTCGCCGCCGAAGTCGAAGTGATGCCAGTTGAGTTTGAACCCGAATTTCTTCGCCGCGACCTCGGAGACCTTCAGCGCTTCGCGCGTGACTTCAGGACCCGTTCCGTCGCCGCCAATGACCGCGATATCGTAGCTCTTCATTCTCGTTTGGGTGCAGTCCCGCGAAGCCGTTCCGCCACCGCGGACGTGCGGGGCGTCCAAGCTACCGCCCTGACTCCCGCTGGCAACACGCGTTTTTCTTCAAGCGTCGGTCAGCTTGAACAGGTTCGGATGCGGCGTCGCCGTCCGCCCTGCAATCGATGTCGACCCCACCCCCGCCAGCACCGCTTTCACGTCCGCAATCACTTCCGGCCGGTACAGGTATCCCCAGTGGTCCATGAGCCGTTCCCGTGTCGGCGCTTTCTGGCCGGTGATCTCCGCCGCCTTCACCGCAAACCGGTCCTTCATCGCCGCCGTCGCCACTTTCCCGCCCCTCGCCTTCAAACCCGATCCATCCACCACCTTGGTTCGCGGCGGCAGCGTATCGAGGCTTGAGGGACCATGCCGTCCCAGCCGTTTCATGAAGTTCTTCGTGTGCTGCGAAATCCAGAGGGCGTCGTCGCTGTAGTGGTTGTAGATGTGGGTTCGCTCGCAGTACTCCGGCAACCGGTGCAGCGGCTGGCCGGGCTCAAACACGTTCCAGTCCGCGTCCGCGTTCAGCAGCAGCACCTCCCCAAACAGGGAGAACGGCTCCTGCGGGTAGTGGTTCATTTCATGGATCATGTGGGTCAACACCTGGTTGCCCATCGAGTGCGCCGCCAGATGAATCTGATGCCCGCAGAACTCGTTCCGCTTCGCCTCCTTGCTCCCGAAGAATTCGAGGAAGAACTGCCGCGTCTTGCGAAACAACCGACCCAGCAGCTTGCCCGATTCGATCGCGTCCACCTGGTCGTCCTTGTAGTCGGTCAGCGACCCCGCCGAAGGCCACGAGAAGTACACCAGGTTCGCCACCGAGCAGTCTTTGGCCTCCAGGTAGACCTGGCTCAGCTTGCGGATGTGCTCCAGCGAGGCCTCGAACGAGTACTGGAAGCCGTGGAGGAACACGAGGGTGTCGCCCTTCGACTCCGGCGCTTCGGACATTCGCCGATACAGGTCGAGGAACATGCGGCGCGTGCCGAAGACGCGGTCCAGCGGAACGTCCGACTCCATGTTCTCGTAGGACTCGACGTATTCATCCGGCACCAGGGAAACGACGTCCTTTTTGGAATCGCTGGGGTGGAGGTCCACGGTGGCGATGCGGAATACCGGCCGCGCTGTTTCCTCGCCATCATTGTGGATGGTCTCAACCACCCGTCCGCCTTCCGTGCGGGTGTCGATCTTTCGATTGGTGACGACGTAGATCATGGGAGTGCCTCCTTCTCCCTCTTCACCAAGCCCGCGGCAAGCCGCGACTCCCCCGGTTTCGGGTTTCTTCCGCCCTAGCCCACCCGCTACGGTCACGACTCATGAACCGGCGAATGGCGAAAAGGCACTGGCGAATGGGGGGTGTCGACAATGGGTTCCTCGGTTTGGCGACTGCACCAACGCCGCACTCCATGAACCTTTCCGTGGCAGCGATCGCGAGGGTTGAAACGGGCTCCCTAACCCCAACCCTCTCCCGGGGGGAGAGGGTGTCGCATATCCCGCACGGCGACATGCCGGAACTCCAGCCATCCAAGCCGTCGCGACCCGTTCCAGCCAACATCCGGCCCAACCCTTCGAAACCCGCGGGAACTATTCTCCCTCTCCCTCCGGGAGAGGGCCGGGGTGAGGGCCGCTCGCTGCATTCCTCGCTCCACGGTTCATGGTCCCAAGCTGTTTCCGGCCTTCGGAACCATTCGCGACCCAAGCCCACCGCTCGCCTGGGGTTCTGGCTGGCTGCCCTCGCCTGGATGCTCACCCCCTGGCTGCCTTCCAGCCTGCCCGCCCAGGCGGCCACCACCTCGACCGCCGCGCTGCGCCTCGCTGGTTTCGACGTCGATGCCACCCCGCCCATCGGCAGCCACATGGCCTACGATCCTGTCACCAACTGGTGGGATCTCGGCCTTCGCGCCCGGGGCATCGTGATTCTCGGGGACGGGGACCCTATTGTGCTCTGCGCCCTCGATTGGATCGGCATCGCCAACGAAGGACACGACGCGTTCCGGGACACGCTGGCCAAGGCCGCCGGTACCCGCCGTGAGCGGGTCGCCGTCCACGCCCTCCACCAGCACGACGCGCCTGATTGCGATTTCGGCGCCGAATCCATTCTCAAGGAAGCCGGGGTCGATCCTCGCAATTACGATGGAGATTTCCCCCGGGAGGTCCTCCGCCGCCTCGAGGTCGCAGTCCGTGACGCCGTGCTCACTGCCCAGACCATTACCCACATCGGACGCGGTTCCGCACCGGTTCTCCAAGTCGCTTCCAACCGCCGCATCCTCGGTCCCGACGGCAAGGTCCGCGCCGTCCGTTACACCACCTGCACCGACCCTGTCCTCCGCGCCGAACCCGAGGGAACCATCGATCCTTCCGTCTCCCTGGTGAGCTTCTGGAATGCCGACCAACCGTTGGCCGTCCTCAGTTACTACGCTATTCATCCCCAGAGTTACTACCGAACCGGCATTCCCAACCCCGATATCCCCGGCGTCGCGCGTTTTCTCCGCCAACTCGCCCTCCCCGCCGCCCTGCATGTCCACTTCAACGGTGCCGGTGGCAATCTGGGTGCGGGCAAGTACAACGACGGTTCCAAGGAAAACCGCGGCATTCTGGGTGAACGCCTGGCCGATGGCATGCGCCGCGCCTGGGAATCCACTCAAAAAGAACCGGTGACCGGGGACACTTTGGGGTGGTCGGTCAGCCGCGTTTCCCTGCCCCCCGCCAAACACCTCTCCACCGAGCAACTCCGCGCTCAGCTCAAAGGCAAGGACGCGTCCTTCTTCCTCTCCGGTGGCGCCTCGAAACTTGCGTGGCTCCGACGCTGCCAATCCGGCCAGACCCTGGAGATTTCCTGCCTCAAGCTCGGTTCCGCCCGCATCCTTCATCTTCCTGGAGAGCTCTTCGTCGAATACCAACTCGCCGCCAAGGCCATGCGTCCGGACCTTTTCGTGGCCATGGCCGCGTATGGGGATTACGGCCCTGGTTACATCGGCACCACGGTGGCGTACGAGGAAGGCGGGTATGAAACCAGCCCGGCCGCGTCAAATGTCGCGCCCGAAGTAGAATCTGTGCTGATGGGCGCCATGCGTCGACTTCTCGAGGCAAAGCCCTAGCCGGAAGCGTGTTACAACACGCACAGATTCCCGGGAAGAGCCAGACGGACGGCTGAAAGGGGGATGCCCCGATCGAACGTGACCAACCGCCCTCCCTTCTCGCAAGCAAGGGCGAGCAGGTAGAGATTCGTCACCGACTGGCTGCCATGAATGCGGTCGGAGGCAAACAGGCGCTGATCCCGCAATGAAATCGAGTCGGACCAGAACTCGTGGTTCGTCGCCTCCGTGGCCGACTAGTTGCCTGTCCCCCTGTTGAAGCCAGAGCGATGCGAACGCATCGGATGCTTTTGCATCAACTTCGGCAACCAACAGAGTGCCTGTCCCTCTGTTGGCCTGCCCCTCGTGGCCTCTCTGGGCCCCAACCAACAGCCTGTCCCCTTGTGAGCCAGCGACCAACAAGGTGTCTGTCCCTCTGTTCGCGTCTGCGCGGTGCGGATGCACTAAATGCATCGGCGTCACCACAGGAACAATAGAGTGCCTGTCCCTCTGTTGGCCTGCCCCTCGTGGCCTCTCTGGGCCCCAACCAACAGCCTGTCCCTTTGTGAGCCAGCGACCAACAAGGTGTCTGTCCCTCTGTTGGACTTCCGTCCGCCGACGGTGGCGAAATCCCCCATCGCCATCAGCTGTCGAGGCAGGATTGCTTGGGGTCTTGCGGGTGGGGCCCTCGTCCTCATCTTCCTCGGCGCCTTGGGCCAGACTCCGGCTCCCCCGCCGCCGATCGTGAGGGTCATCGGCGCTGAACCTGTGGATCTAATCGACGACGAGGGAACCGAGCTCCAGATGGTGACGCTCCGCATCAATGGCTCTGTCGACCCCTCTTTGGCGTGGTCGACCCCATGCTCCGTCGAATCGCCAAGGAGCCGTACCACCGCCTCCTCATGATCGACTTGGAATGGGATCTCGAACTGGCTCCGGGGTCTCACCGCTCCCCGGATGTCGCCGGAGGAAGAGCGCCCTGACGCGTCATTTCGGCAGGCGCACTTCGAAGATCGATCCACGGTCCGGGATGCTATGGACCGCGACCTGGCCGCCGTGGGCTTCGACGATGGCTTTGACCAGGCTAAGTCCCAGGCCCAGACCGCGTTGGGACCGGCTCTTGTCTCCCCGGTAAAGCCGCTGCCAGATCCGACCCTGCTCCTCCGGGGCAATTCCCTGCCCTGTATCCTGGAATTCCAGCACCACCATCTCGGCTTCCTGCCGAGTGCGAAGGGTGACCCGCCCCCCTGCGGGGGTGTACTTGATGGCGTTGTCGAGCAGGTTGGCGGTCACATGACGGAACCGGGCGCGGTCCACCCGGGCCATGCACGGCTCACCCGGCTCGAATTCCACCGTGACCCGCCGCTCCTCGGCGACGTAACCGTAGAGTTCAATGGCCTCGGTCAGCAGGGTCCGCACGTCCACCTCGGCGCGATCCAGTTTCATCACCCCGGCTTCTGCCTCCGCGACATCAAGCAGCACCTTCAGCATTTCCAGCACCCGGTCCGATTCCTCCACGCAATCGGCCAGGGCCTCGCGCGACGCGTTCGAGTCCGGGGCATTGCGCAGGACCATCTCGGCGGTGCCGCGCAACCGGGACAGTGGAGTGCGCAGGTCATGAGCCACGTTATCCAGGGAATCCCGCATGCCTCGGATCAGGGTCTGGTTCCGGTCGAGCAACTGATTGAAGAGCCTGGCCAGGGCGGTGAGTTCGTCGTTGGACGGCCCGATGGGAACACGTTCATCGAGGCGTCCAGTCCGCAAAATCGATTGGGCGGTGGAAACGATTTCCCGCAAGGGTCGCGTGGCCCGGTGGGAGAGAAATGCCCCGCCCAGAATTCCGAGCCCCACCACGGGGATCATGACCCCGAAGAACGCGCTACGAAACGGTTGCAAAAGCGCCTCGCGGCTGTCGGTCACTCGTCCCACTTCCAGCCAGGATCCATCCCGGAGCTGAACCGCTCCGAAGAGCAGGTCCCGGTGGGCATCCTGCGGAACGCGAAGCCAGAGGTCGCGCTGGTACCAACCCGGCCCCACCTCGCGCAGTTCCTGGGCCACCCAACCGGTCGGAGCCGCCACCAACAACGACGGCCCGCGTCGGGCAGTGATCCGAACGATGGGAATCCGAGCCGGATCTCTCGTGGTTTGCTGGATGTACTGCCCCAAGCCGCGCGCGCCTCGCTCGGCATACACCGCCGCGTACTCCTTGAGCTGGGAATCGACGAGTTCCTGGTCTTTCCGACCGGTCGCCGCGAAGAGCAGCGCGTACGTCAGCAGGAACAACACCGCCGCGCTGGCAATGAAGACGACGGAATACCAGACGTTCAGCCGGATCGCGAGGGAGCGACGGAGGTGCTCAAGCACCCTTGAGGACATAGCCGACCCCTCGAATCGTGTGAATCATCTTTGTCGGAAACTCCCGGTCGACCTTCTGCCGCAACCGTGACACGAGCACGTCCACGACGTTGGTCTGAGGGTCAAAACTGTAGTCGTACACATGTTCCAGGATCATCGTCTTGGTCACGACCCGCCCCGCATGGCGCATCAGGTATTCGAGCAGGGAAAACTCCCGCGGCTGCAATTCCACCGTCTGCCCGGCACGCACCACCGCGCGACTCAGCAGGTCCAGGCTCAGTTCGCCCACCTCCAGCCGGGTCGGCTCGACGGTCTGGCTCGCGCGCCGGATCAGGGCCTGAACCCGGGCCAACAGTTCCGAGAACGCAAAGGGCTTGGTCAGGTAGTCGTCCCCGCCCGCCTGCAAACCCCGGATGCGATCCTCCACCGAGGCTTTCGCGCTGAGAAAAATCACCGGCATCCGAACCCCCTCCCGACGCAGCCGCTGGACCAGCGCCAGTCCGTCCATGCCAGGCAACATGACATCCACCACCGCGGCATCGTAGGTGGTCGTCGCAGCCATGGTGTGCGCTTCGTCGCCGTCCGAAAAGTGATCCACTGCAAAACCGCTCTGTTTCAAACCCTTGACCACGAACGAGGCGATCTTGGGGTCGTCTTCAACAATGAGGATTCGCATGGGTCGAGACGTTCGAAGCCCCGGGATCCGGCGTGGGAGTCGCCGCAATTTCGCGGGTCAGTTCCAGCCGCACCTGTTCGTGAAATTCCTCGGCGACGATAAACCCCAGGCAGTTCGGGGCGCCACAGCCGCACGGGTAATCGCGCCATTCGCCGATGTCGTAGCCATAGTTGAAGGTCAATTCCTCCCCGGGTTCGATGTCCCGCAGCGACACAAGCCAAATCCGGTCGCCTTCCTGCTGCGCCTCGCAATTCGGCCCACAGCTGTGGTTCAGGAACCGCGCCGGATTCCACGCCACATCCCCGTCGATGTCCCACTCGTCGTTGATCGTAAAAATGTAGGGATTGCCCTCCACGCATCGACGGTTGGACTCCTCCTTCGCCACTCGTTCGCCCAGGTACTCGATGATCGAGGTCCCGGCCGGAATCGCGCACCGCGCAAATCCACCTCGGCCATGAATGCCCGAGGAACCCAGTTCCAACCACTCGTTCACCGGTTCGCGTGGCGCCGTCGAAGCCTCGCCCAACGCAGTCGACGCAATCTTGACCACCTCCGTGGGGAGCGCCAACGAGGCCGTTTCGGTGGATGTTGCGGCGGCGGGATCGGTCCCAGGCTGATCCGTGGCACTCATCAGTCAGGCACCTCGACCAAAGCCTTGATCACCCCGGTCTCCGGTCGCGCAAACACCGGAAGGTCCGTGCCCAACCGCTCAAAATCGGTTCGGTGGGTGATCCAGGGCCGTGTATCAATCCGCCCTTCCTCGATCAACCCGATGATGCGGGTGAAGTCGTCCGGAAGCGCATTCCGGGACGCCAGAAGGGTCAGCTCCCGGCGGTGCAACACGGGGGCGTGGGGGAAGGAAAGTTCGGCCTGCGTGATGCCCACGTACACGACCCGGCCTCCGAACGCCGCAAACCCCAGGCATTGGCTCATCGCCCGGTGATTCCCGGTGGCGTCCACCACCACATGGGCCAGTTCGCCTCCCGTCAGTCGCTTCAACTCTTCCAGGCCACCGTCGTCGCCCGTCGCCAGGATGGTGTCCCGGACGCCCATCGCGTCACGGCAGAACGCCAACCGGGACGCCACCAGATCCATGACGATCAACCGAGCGCCGCTGAGTTTGACGAATTCCAGCACGGACAACCCGATGGGACCGGCCCCGATGATGAGCACCGTCTCGCGTGGTGTTGGCTGACCGCGGTTCACGGCGTGGCACCCGATCGCCAGAGTCTCCACCAGCGCCAACTGGTCCGGACCCAGCCGCTTCGAAGGATGCAGCTTGCGCGCCGGAAGAATGAACCGCGGCCTCAGGCCTCCATCGGTGTGAACGCCCAGCACCTGGAGGTTCTCGCAACAATTGGTGCGGCCACGCCGGCACGCCGAACAGGATTGGCAGTTGATGTAAGGCTCCACCGAACAGCGGTCCCCGGGGCCCACATGCGAAACACCGTCGCCCACCTGGACCACTTCGACCCCCAGTTCGTGCCCGGGAATGCGCGGGTACGAAAAGAACGGCATTTTCCCCAGCCACCCCGAGTAGTCGGTGCCACAAATGCCCACCCGATGGACCCGGACCAAAGCCTCGCCAGGCCCGGGGGCCGCCGGCTCGGCGATGTCGATGAGCCGGAGCGTCTGGGGTTTCTCGAACTGGACCGCGCGCATGGGCGGATCTTGGGTGGAAGAGATCCGAGCGCCAACCACGAAACGGCTCAATGCCGGTGGGGACCGCCTCCGCAACAACGCATGCAGGACGAAGGCGTTCCGCTGCAATCGGCCGCCCCTCCCCCTCCCGCGCCGGCAGGAGATCCACCCGCCATCGACGAGGCAAAGACCGAGAGCTTCTTCTCCAAACGTGTCGACCCGCACTTCGGACAGCGGGTGCCTTTCCACTCGGTGGATCGCACCAGGATCTCGCTATCCGCCGAGCAGGCTTCGCAGTGAAATTCGTAAATCGGCATGGCGGAATCCTGCCTCTCGCGGGCGCCGGCCTCAAGGTTTCCTCCGTCGAAGACTCGCGCCCCTCACCAACCCAGGCTAGGCTCCCGAACAGCACGCATGAGGTTGGATGCGCCAGATACCCCGGTCACCGTGAACGACGTCCCAGGTCCGACGCTCGGCAGAACCCACTTCGTCTCCGAGATGCAGGTGCGTCCCGACGACATCGACATGTTCCAGCATGTCCATAGCAGTCGGTACCTCGATTACGTTCTGACCGCCCGTTTCGACCAGATGGCCCGGTGCTACGGCATGGCCATGGAAGAGTTTCTGAAGCTCGGCCTGGCCTGGTTCCAACGGTCGGCCCACGTTGAGTTCAAGCGCCCATTGCGGCTGGGTGAACGCTTCACTGTCACCACCTGGATTCAGGAAATGGAAAAGGACAGCGTTCGGGTCGAATTCGAAATACGCCGGGCTGAAAACCAGAAGATCTGCTGCGACGGCCACTGTCACTACACCCTGGTGAACGTGGCCACCGGCCGGGCCGAGGCCATCCCGGACTGGATCGCCACCCGCTATGCCATCTGATCCGCCTCCCCACCCACCTTCACCCTCACCAACGGCCTCCCGACGACCCCGCCGCATCATGCTCGAGATTGGCCTCCTGCTCTTCGCCTCGGTTCTCCCTGCGCTCTGGCTCATCAACAGCCGAGCCCCTGCTCCCACTGGCCTCGGTGTCACCGACGGTCGGCTGGCCGCCTGCCCCTCTTCGCCCAATTGCGTCAGCAGCCAGTCGGATCAACCTTCCTGCAGCATCGACCCGCTGCCCTTCACCGACGCACCCGAAACCGCCATCGCCCGCCTCGCGTCGTTGGTGGAATCCTTCCCTCGCACCCGACCGGTCCGGCGCACCGCCGACTACGTCCATTACGAGGTCCGCACCCTCGTGTGCCGGTTTGTCGACGACGTCGAGTTCTTCGCGGACCGCCAGGCCAAGGTCATTCATGTGCGCTCGGCCTCCCGACTGGGGTACTCCGACCTCGGCGCCAACCGAAAGCGGGTGGAAGCACTCCGCGCCGCGTGGTCGAACACCGCTTCGGCCCCTGGGACCACGCCGGCGCCGTGATCTGGCGAAGCTCAATGCCCGCAGTTGCCCCGGGTGTTCTCGGCATCGCGATCCAGCAGGAACAGCCGGGCTTTCTCATAGCTCTTGCGCTGAAGGTAATGCCTCAAATCCCCCGGCGCCGTCGGCGGTAGTTCTGTGGCCAGGCGATCGATCCGCTCCAGAATGGGCAGGATCGGCACCTTCACCGGGGCGGCGCCCTGCGGGCTGCGCGCCGCGGCCGCGGCCTGTTCCAATTCGATCAAGGCCTCGAGAATCAAGTTTTCAGTCGCTGTCACCCCGCCACCCTAGGTCGCGACACGAACCAACGCCATGTTCTCGTGCCGCCTCCGCCTGTCTTGGCGGTTGGCTTGGCCAATGATTTCAGTTCAGGATCATCCCGTGCTCGAACGGTTCCTCCTCGCCGTCGCCGTTGCCATTGCCCTGTCGGCCTTCGCCGGCGCGCGGGCCGGGACGACGGTTTCGACGCCTGAACCTCACGCCTCCTCCGACCCCACCCCCGCCGAATTCTGGTCCTTCCAGCCCATCCGTTCACCACGCCTCCCGGAAGTCCGACTGACGGCCTGGCCCCGCACGCCGATCGACCGCTTTATTCTTTCGGGACTCGAGGCCAAGCATCTCCC
Source organism: Verrucomicrobiota bacterium (assembly GCA_963205105.1). Lineage (GTDB taxonomy): Bacteria > Verrucomicrobiota > Verrucomicrobiia > Limisphaerales > CAIMTB01 > CAIMTB01. The sequence continues at coordinate 32,486 of CAUJJW010000004.1, forward strand.
ACCGTCCGACCCCGCCACGCCCCGTGAACTGTTGCGGCGCGTCACCTTTGATCTGACCGGCCTGCCTCCCACCTTGGAGGACGTGGAAGCGTTCGAACGCCATCCAACCCCCGAGGCTTTCGGTGCCATCATCGACCGCCTGCTGACCTCACCGCACTACGGCGAACGCTGGGGCCGCTGGTGGCTCGACGTCGCCCGCTACGCCGACACCAACGGTCAGGACGAAAACAAGGTGATGGCCAACGCCTGGCGTTACCGCGACTGGGTCGTCCGCGCCTTCAACCGGAACCTGCCCTTCGACCAGTTCATCACCCACCAACTGGCGGGAGACCTCCTTCCCGCGCCGCCCGCCGAATCCGCGTTCCTCGAACAGATCACTGCCACCGGCTTCCTTGTGCTGGGTCCCAAAATGCTCGCGGAACAGGACAAGCCCAAGCTGGTCATGGACATCGTCGATGAGCAGATCGACACGGTGGGACGGGCCTTCCTCGGTCTGACCCTGGGGTGCGCGCGCTGCCACGACCACAAGTTCGACCCTGTTCCGGCTCGCGATTACTACGCGCTCGCCGGTGTTTTCAAAAGCACCCGCACCATGGAGAACCTCGGGTTCGTCTCGAAATTCAACGAACGCCGAGTCTCCACCGCCGAACACATCGCCGCCTATGAAGCCCACCAGAAACGCCTGGGCGACATCACCAACCGGATCGGCACGCTGACCCGCGAGGCCAACGCGGCCCTGCTGGCAGCCCAGAAGGTGGAGAAACCTGCGCTCCCCAAGGAACCCCGGGCGCTCTACCCCGAAGCCACCCGGACTGAACTCGCCGCCCTGGAGCGTGAACAGGATGCCTGCATCGCTAGCGCCCCGGAACCCATCGAACTCGCCCTGGCTGTCGCAGACGACAAACCGGTCGACCTTCCCATCCACCTCCGCGGCAGCCACCTCAAGCTCGCCCCCGACCCCGTTCCACGCGGCTTTGTCGAAGTCATCGCCGAATCCAATCCGCCACCCCCCATCCCCGCCGATCGCAGCGGGCGCCTGGAGTTTGCCCAATGGCTCGTGGCCCCCTCCAATCCCCTCACCGCTCGCGTGCTGGTGAACCGCGTCTGGCAGGCGCACTTCGGTGAAGGTTTGGTCCGTACCCCGGACAATTTCGGCCTCCGCGGCGACCTCCCATCGCACCCCGACCTGCTCGACTGGCTCGCCACGCAGTTCGTTCAATCCGGCTGGGACCTGAAAGCGCTGCACCGCCTGATCCTGCGGAGCGCGGTCTATCAGCAGTCTTCCCGGCGCGGGACGCCTCATCCCTCCGCTCAGCCCCTGCCCGGTTTGCCGGCTGCGGCCACCGACACGCAAGTCGCGGCACTGGTCGACCCCGACAACCGGCTCCTCTCCTTTTTTCCGCGTCGCCGGCTCGAGGCGGAAATGATCCGTGACGCCCTGCTCCAGACGAGCGGCCGGCTCGATCCAACCCTGGGTGGCACGCTGGTGGACTGGAAGAATGACGAATACACCCCCGGGGATGACGTTTCCGCGAACTCAGTCCGGCGCACCCTGTACCTGCCGGTGGTGCGCGACCGCGTTTACGACGCCTTGACGCTCTTTGATTTCGCCAATCCCAGCGTAACGACCGCCAAGCGAGTTCCAACCGTCGTCGCCCAGCAGGCCCTGTTCTTCCTCAACAGCCCGCTCGTCCGCGACGCCGCCGCCGCGTTGGCGGGCTCGATCCAGGCACGTGGCGAACTCGAATCCCATCAGCGCATCCGGGAAGCCTATCGGCGCATCCTCACCCGGGAACCGTCCTCCGCCGAACACGCCCGCGCTCAGGCTTTCCTGGCGCACCTGCCCCCGGCTACCCAGGGTGGGTCGCCGGAAAAGACCCCGGAAACCCAGGCGTTGGCGGCCCTGTGCCAGACGCTCTTCGCCTCCAACGAATTCGTCTACCGGCCCTGACGCACCACCATGCCGCGCCCCGAATCCTCCTCCGGTTGGCTTTCCCCGCGCTGGAGAACGCTCAGCCGACGTCAGGCCCTCCGCCAATCCGCCGTCGGCTTTGGAGCGCTGGCCCTGGCCGATCTTCTCGCGCGCGCGGACCCCGTCCCGCGGATAAGCACCGCGCCACCGCATCCACTGATCCCCAGGTCCCCGCATTTCGCCGCCCGCGCCAAGCGCGTCATCTTTCTGTTCATGCATGGCGGGCCGTCGCACGTGGACACCTTTGACCACAAGCCCGCCTTGATCCGGGATTCGGGCAAGCCCCTGCCCTTCGAGAAGCCACGCGTCCAGTTCGCCAAGACGGGTGACCTGCGAAAATCGCCTTGGACCTTTCGGCCCTACGGGCAATGCGGCGCGATGGTCAGCGATCTGTTCCCCAACGTGGGCGCACTCGCGGATGACCTTTGCTTGATCAAGTCGGTTCACGGCACCAACGAGGCCCACGGCGGCGCCCTGCTCAAGCTGCACACCGGCTCCGATAGCCTCATCCGTCCCAGCATGGGATCCTGGATCAGCTATGGCTTGGGCACCGAGAACCAGAACCTCCCGAGTTTCATCACCCTGAACCCGACCCAGGGCCACGGCGGGGTGGGCAACTGGTCCAGCGCCTTCCTTCCCGCCGTGCACCACGGCACCTCGATCACCGGCAACCCGTCGAGGAATGGGCAACCTGGAATCGCCTACCTGGGCGATGGCCGGGACGCCGCCCGCCAACGTGCCCAACTCGATCTGTTGGGCGACATGAATCGCGATCACCTCGACCTGGCCGGTCCCGATGCCGAACTGGAGGCACGCATTCAGTCCTTTGAACTGGCCTTCAAGATGCAAACCGAGGCCCCGGAAATCTTCGAACTTTCCGGTGAGTCCGAAGCCACCCGGCGACTCTATGGACTGGACGATCCCAAGACGGAGAAGATGGGACGCCAATGCCTGCTGGCGAGGCGCCTGAGCGAACGCGGCGTCAGGTTCGTCCAGGTCACCCACGGCTATTGGGATCAGCACGACCAACTCGCGGCGGAACACGGCCGTCTGGCGGGCGAAGTCGATCGCCCCATCGCGGGACTCCTGCAGGATCTGAAGGCACGCGGCCTTCTTTCAGACACCCTGGTGTGGTGGGGAGGCGAATTCGGACGGACACCCTACGCAGAAAAGAACGGTACCGGCCGGGATCACAATCCGGGGGCGTTCACCGTCTGGCTGGCCGGGGCTGGCGTGAAACCGGGTCACGTCCACGGGGCCACCGATGACTTCGGCCACCGAGCCGTGGCGAATGCAGTCCACATGCACGACCTCCACGCCACACTCCTCCATTTGCTCGGCCTGGATCACGAACGTCTGACCTATCGGTACGACGGCCGAGACTTCCGGCTCACCGACGTCCACGGCGAAGTGGTCCGCGGAATTCTCGCGTAAGAGTCGGG
>CAUJJW010000005.1 GCA_963205105.1 Verrucomicrobiota bacterium
CATCAACCTGCGCATTCGCAACGCCCGGATCAGCGGTGGGATCATCGCGGGTCTCAGCCTGCTGGTGGGTGGGATCGGCATCATGAACATCATGCTGGCGAGCATCACCGAGCGGATACGTGAGATTGGCACGTGCAAGGCCATTGGCGCGTCGCCGTTGGCGATCTTCCTGCAGGTGTTGGTGGAGGGGTGCGTGCTGGCGGGGTTGGGTGCGGCGATCGGGGTGGCGTCCTCGTTTGGACTGGTTTGGATGCTGGATTACCTGTCACCGGGGAACAATGCGCCGGTGATCACCGCGCCGCCGGTGCTTGCGGCGGTGGCGTTCAGCATGGTGGTGGGCCTGATGGCCAGCCTGATTCCGGCGGTGAAGGCCGCCAAACTGCATCCCATCCAGGCGCTGCGCTACGAGTGAGTCAGGGTTTCGTGAGGGAGACTTCGTGGTTGATCACGCGCAGGCGCCAGTCTTCCCAGCGCTCGGCCACGGTCAGATCGCCGGCCGTGTCGAACGTGAATCCGCAGCCGGCGCCGTAGACGCTGTCGGGTGAAACATTGAAGGTCCAAACCGAGCCATCCGGAATCGCCCGGGATTCGGTGGATTCGAGCACCGCACGCAAGGCAGAGGGTTCTGCCGAGAGCAGGCCGGTGTGGTCGTTGGTCTGCCAGTGCCGGTAGATTCCGCGGCTGGCCATCAGGCGGCGCATCATCGGATTGAGTTCGCCTGCGTGCTGATGAGCCCTGAAAACCGCGCGGATGCGGTGCTTCGGGGTGTGGGAAAGGTTGAGGAGGTTGCGGGTGGCCTGGTCCCCGTAAACGAACGCGCGACCCGGGTCGACCGCGAACTGGGGTTCGGAACCGAGCACGGTGAAATCGTTCCACATGAATCCCAGGACGGTGGGAGCGATGGGGCTCTGGGGTTGGAAATCGGTGAGGCTGGCCTCCAGGGTCCGCCGGGTCTCGGAGGGTAGACCGTTGACCCAGGCCTGCTGCGCGGTGAGAAAACGTCGTTGATGGAGTCGACCGAGCAGGTGATACGAGGCGGGTGCCGGTGCGTCGAGGAGCAGGGTGGGATCGTAGCCGGGTTCGAGGCCGCCATGGTTGCATTGGATGACGTTGGTGCCGGAGGCGAGGTAAAGCACCGCGGGCAGGAAATCGTAGAGCCGCACGGTGCGGCGGATGTCGAATTCGCGCCCGTACTTGGCCTGGATTTCGGCGAGGAACCCGTAACGGGCGACGAGGCTGACGTCTTCGTGGTTTCCACGCACCAGGAGCACCTGATCGGGGTTGGCCAGTTTCAGGCGGAGCAGGGTGTAAAGGACTTCCACGCCGTAACGCCCGCGATCGGTGTAATCGCCGAGGAACGCGATGCGCACGTCGGTTTTGGCGATGCGGAAGCCGTCGAGGGTCCCGTCACGTTGCAGGGCGTCGAGGTAGGTGAGGAGGGAGTGGATGTCGCCGTGAAGATCCCCATGGAAGAGCACCCGCGTTCCGGGAGCCACCTTGTGCCGTTCGGCGAAGGGCTGGAACGGGGTGGTCGGCTGAAGGTAATACCCTGCCTCCAGGTTGAAGAAGGTGTCTGCGTTGGGCGCTGCTCCCACCCACGCCCTGGCACTTGCCAAGGCACCGGTGCGGCACAGGTCCAGAAACGGATCGAGGGCGGCGGCGAAGTCGGCGTAGCTGGCGAGCGGGAGTTTGTCCCGGGTTGGCAATCGATTGGAGACGATGCGGTTGGAGGGCAGGTCCCGGCATGCAGATCGCCAGGCTTCATAGGTGGGCAGCGGGCGGGCACGAGTCGGACTCTGGCCCGACGCGGACCAAGCCCAGGCCAGAAAGCCCACGGTCAGGAGTGCGAGATGCTGGAGCGCCATGCTTCGGGGAGAAGATCACAGGGACGCGAGCTGCGCGACAGCCGAGATTCACGGAACCACTGTCAGCTCGCGGGCACCGGCTGGAATGGGCTGGAGGGTGGTCCGGCCGCCGGGCCAGCGGACTTCCATGGAGGCGGTGAGCCGGGTGACTGGGAAAACGAGCGTGGTGGAATCCGCTGAGAGGTAACCCGACCCCGCCTGCACTTCGCGCGCGGGTCCGGTGGGGGTGCCATCGATCCGCAGTCTCAGGCTGGTTCCGATGGCGTGCGGATTGCCGGTTGGGCCCTGAACGCGGACCCGGAGTCCGGGCTGGCCTCCGGTATTGCGCAACAGGACGGTCCTTCCGTTGTGCTGGGCGACACACAGGTCGGGCCGGCCGTCCTGATCGAAGTCCGCAACGGCAACCCCCCGTTGTGCGCCGTGCAGGGTCACCCCGCTTTCCGCAGGAGTCAGCGCGCGAAAACCGCCCTTCCCGTTGCCGATCAGGCATAATCCCGTGCCCGCGTCGCCCCGGCCGCTGTCGAGGTCCAGGTCGAAGGTGTTTTGCGCCAGGAAAACGTCGAGATGCCCGTCCCCGTCAAAATCCGCCACAGCGATGCCGAAGCCGGGGGCGAATTGGGCGGTGGGGGGCAGCGGTCGGGATTCGAAGCGATCGCCGCGGTTCAAAAACAGCCGATGGTCCAGGAACCGAGCTTCGACCGTGATGACGGGCGAACCGAGGCCTTGGAGAAGGGCGGGAACCGTGGCGTTTCCAAAATCCCGGAAAGTGGCGAACCGCTGTTGCAACGACGGAATGGCGCGCCCCAGCACATCCAGACCGCGCCATGGCAGGAACGCGTCCGTTCCGGCCGCACGATGGGCTTCGATGATTTCGAGGGTGCCGTCCTCGTCGGCATCGAACGCGAACAGCCTCCACGCACCTGGTCCGGGAATCGCGTGTCGCGTGTTTCGGCCCAGGTTGGAGGCAATCAGGTCGGGACGCCCGTCCTCGTCGAAATCGCCGGTGGCGATGCCCGCCCAACAACCGGTCCAATCCGCGAGTGCCCAGGATCGGGTTGATTCGGTGAACCGCCCTTTTTGGTTGCTGAAGATTCGAATCGGCCCCCAGTCGCAGGCGAGCACGAGGTCCGGTTGGCCATCCAGATCGAGATCGGTGAAGACCGCCCCGCTGACCATGCCGGCGTTGCGCAGTTCCGGAGGAAAGGCGGGGTCGGGGACGAGGGTCTGATTCCGGTTCAGGAACATATGGCTGACGGCTGCGGCCGGGTAACGGCCGGGCACGTGACGACCGCCCAGGAACACGTCGAGATCGCCGTCCGAATCGATGTCCGCGACGGCAATGGGTCCAGCACTGGAATTCCCGGTGGGTAAGGAGCCGACGGAACTGCCCTGGGGCCGGCTGTGGATCGTGACAAGGGATGGCCCGGTCTGCTGGGAGGAAGGCCGGGCGTTGACGCTGAGCACCGCTTGGGTCGACCAGGGGATGACCGTCAACGTGTCGCCAGGAATGGGCGAGGTCGCCGAGGAGATGGCCGATGGAGAAAACCGGGTTCCGCGATCGTTCCGGTAGACGCTCCACGACCGTCCGGCGCCGTCGGCGAGGAGGAGGTCGTCCCAGCCGTCCTGATCCCAGTCGAGCCAGGTGACACCGGGTCCCGCATGGTTGAGTGCGCGAGGAAGGAGCGGTTGGTGGCTGAAGTCGGGAGGTTCCGGTTGGGTGTGTGCCTGCGCAAGCCGCGACGACACGTCGGCAAACAACGGGGAACGTGGGGCGGTTGGGGGCGCGGAGGCCGGGGGAACTGCCGTCGCGGGTTCCTCGATTTCGTACACGCGGTTGGGAGAGACATTGGGGATGCGGCTGCGTCGGCCGCTGCGCCAGGTGACTTCGAGCACGAGCTCTTGCGGCGTCGTGGATGCTGTCGCGGCGAATGTGCGCAGCGGTTCATCCGAGGAGAGGTAGCGTCCGCCGGCGATGACTTCCTGGGACTGAATCACGGGGCCGCCGAGTAGTCGGATTTTGGCTCCGATGCCTCGGGTGTTGGGCGGGAGTCCGCGCAGGCGGACAGCGATGCGTGGATCGGGAGCGTCATTGCGCAACACGAGCGCGGCGTCGTGCAGCCGGTTCATCACGACGTCGACGTCGCCGTCGTTGTCGAGGTCGCCGAAGGCCATGCCCTGGGCGATGCCGGGGGCGGTGAGTCCCCAGGCGGCGGAGACGTTTGTGAAGGTGAGATCACCCTGGTTGCGGAAGGCGATCGGTGGCTGGCGGAGCGGCGGATAGTGACTGAGCGCGGGTGTGGATCCCGGATTCGGGGCACGATCCATGGCGTTTTGGGCATCGAGATCGAGCACGTCATGGGCGTTGCCGGTGGCGAAGAGAACGTCCTCGAAGCCATCGAGATCGACGTCGAGAAAGGCCACATTCCAGGACCAATCGGAGGCGGCGAGGCCCGCGAACGAAGCGATTTCCGCGAAGGAACCGTCGCCGCGGGCGAGGAACAGGGTGTTGCGGGGCAGTTCGGGTTGGTAGCCGGGATCGTGGAAAGGCAGTGCCTGCTGGGGTCGGAAGGCGTTGGCGCGCTGCCGGTGTCGGGTCGCGTGGTTCAACGACAACATTTCCGCGACCAGCAGATCATCATGTCCGTCACGGTCGATGTCCGCGGCATCGGCCGCCATGGACGACAGGCTCATGTTGCGCCAGGCCAGGGCGGGTGCGGGGCGGAAGCGGCCTTGATGGTCCTGGATCCAGAACTGATCGCGGGAGCGGAAGAAATCGTTGCAGACGTAAAGGTCCGGAAGGCCATCCCCGGAGAGGTCGCGGAACAGGACGGACAACCCCCAGTCTTCCGGTGACGCGGTGAGGGGGCGTCCGGTGTCGTCGAGGAACAGGCCGGCGTTCCAGCGAACTTCGCTGAATCTGCCCTGCCCGTCATTGAGGTAGAAGTGGTCGGGTTCACCTTTTTCGGCGAGCTCGACGTTGCCATCGGCGAGCGGGAAGGCGGTGAAGCGATCGGCGGGGGTGACCACCAGCCGGTTGTCGATTCGGCGCACCTCGACCGGAGGGGGCGGTGATTCGGAACGGGCGCTGGTGACGCGGTAGGTGGTGACGTAGAGGTCGAGATCACCATCTCCATCCACATCGGCCAGGGCGAGGGAAGTGGCGCCGTGCCGACGAACCAATCCGGACCGGTTGTCCTCGGTGAATTGTCCCTGGCCATTGTTGCGGAACAGGCGTGTGCCGACGCCCAGCCCGTTCACCAGGAGGTCGAGGTCGGAGTCGCCATCGAGGTCGGCAAGGACGGCGCCGGTGGAGAACTGTCCCGCACAGGCGACGCCGGCTTCGGCGGTGATGTCGGCGAACCGCCAGTTGCCGAGATTGCGATGGAGCGCGTTGGCGGGTTCAGAGCCGCAGAGGTAGACATCGCAGAGGCCATCGCCATCGATGTCCCCGAGGGCGACGCCGGCGCCGTTTTCGAGGATTTGATTGTTGAGGGCGGCGGGAGCGCTGACGTGGTTGGTGAAAGGAATGCCGAGACCCTGGGTAGCGGTGACGGTGGTGAAACCGGTGCGGGTGGCGGGTGCAGGAACGGCCGGTTTCCAGCGGTAGCCGTCGGCCACCTGCCAGGAGACTGCCGGGGCTGAAACGGCATCGGGACCGGGCCAAGCTGCGCCGATGAAGGCGAGGCAGGCCGCGGCCCCGATGCGAGCGTTGCGAGTGGGAATCGTCGACCGGGTTGAGATCACTGGCTCCGGAGACGATAGAACTTGGCGCTGCCGGAGGTGGGCAAGGTGGCCGGGCTTGTCGGGGCGTTGGGAACGTTGACCCAGGACCCGGGTGCGCCGGGGGTGGTGGTTTCCTGGAGCACGAACCCGGCACCGGACCAGGCGAGCACGATGCTGTTGCCGGAGCGGCTGGCGGTGATGGGGACCGGGGTTGGGCCGGTGGCGAGGCCGATGACTTCGACTTCCGTCATTTGCAGGAAGTAATCGGGCACGGGATCGAGCAGGGTCAGGATGCGGAGCCAATGGCCTTTGGCGACACCGGTGCCCTGGCTGGGGAGGACGTTGACGACGATATCGGGGCCGGAGCCGGCGTTTTCACCTCCGGTGAGGATGTCCGCCGACCAGACCTGTTGTCCGATGAGACCGGCATCGTTGGCGTGGAGAGAGACCCGGAGATCGGACAGACGTTCGGCGCAGCATCCGTCCTGGCGGGGATAGATGTTGATCTGTTCGACGTCGACCTCGGTGCCCAGGTCGACTTCATAAGCGAAACCAACGCCCGGGTTGGTGTCGCCGTGAACGGTGTTGGCGCGGTTGCCGTCGACGATGGCGGAGATGTTCCAATTACCGGGGCCCCAGAGTGGGCGGTTGGACGATGCGGGCTGGCCGCGGGCGTAATTGTAATCGAAGACGATCTTGGCGTTGTCGCTCTTCAGGCTGGCGATGCCCGGGTAGGACAGGACGCAGTGGAAGACGGAGTTGGTGTCGGCGGCGGCCAGAGGGGGTGTGTTGTAGGTGCTGTCGGTGGCCCCGGGAATGGGATTGCCGTCGCGGAACCACTGGTAGCCGATGTTTGCGGGGTCGCCGTTGATGACCTTGGCGGTGGTGGAGAACCTTGCGGTGCGGCCTGGGGCGGAGGCTGCTTCGCCGGGTTGGGCGACGAATTCCAGCTTGGCGAGCGCGTTGACGAAGGAACCGAAGGCTTCGATTTCGGCCATTTGGAGGAAGTAATCCGGGATCGGGTCGTCGAGGGCGAGAATGCGGATCCATTGGCCTTCGAATTTGCCGGCGGCATCGAGGCTGCCGGGGATGTTGACCACGGCTCCGGCGCCGGAACCGGCGTTGCTGCCGTCGGTGAACAAGTCCGCCTTCCAGACCTCGGTGCCGGCGGCGCCGTTGTTGTCGGTGAGCACGGACACCCGGATATTGGCGAGCCGATCCGGACAGCAGCCGTCCTGGCGTGGGTAGATGTCGATCTGTTCGAGTTTAACGGGGGCGCCGAGGTCCACTTCGTAGGCCATGCCGGCTTCGATCAGGGTGTCGCCGTGCAGGGCGGCGGTCCGGTTGCCGTCCGTGATCAGGGAAATGTTCCAACCGCCCTGGGCCCAGAGCGGGCGGTTGGAGGAGGCCTTGGCCTGGTACGCGAGATTGATGCGGAGGGTGGCCTTGGTCGACACCTGGCCGGGCAAGCCGGGGTAGGAGATGACGCAGTGAAACTCGGCTTTGTCGTCGGCGACCAACAGGGGAGGTGTCACATAAGCCGCCTCGGTGGCGCCGGCGATGGGGGAGCTGTTGCGGTGCCACTGGTACGTGACCTGGCTGGGATCGCCGTTGATGACGGCGGCGCTGACGGAGAATCGTGCGGTTTGGCCGATGCCGGCGGCGGCGCTGACCGGTTGTTCGGCGATCAGCAGATTCGCGCTGCCCACGGCTTCACCGAACGCCTCGATTTCCGCGATCTGGAGGGTGTAGGCCGAGAGGGGGTTGTCGAGTGCCTCGATGCGAATCCATTGGCCTTCGAACGTTCCCGCGGGATGAAGACTGGCTTCGAGCACATCCTTGGAGCCTCCGGTGGAACCCGGGTTCGTGAAGTCATCATGCAAGGTTGCTTGCCAGACCGCGTTGCCGGGGGCGCCGGCGTTGTCGTCGTGGACGGAGACCCGGTAGTTGGTGAGCCGGTCTGCGCAGCAGCCATCCTGGCGTGCCCAGACGATGATGCGGTTCAACTTCACCTTGGTGCCGAGATTGATGGTGTAGAAGAACGGGCTCTCGATGGTCTCGGTTCCGTGGACCAGCGAATTGCGGCTTCCATCGATCAGGAAGCGCGCAGGGTTGTTGCCGAACAGCGGTCGGTTGGAGGCGGCAACGGTGTTGGCCGCCCGGTTGATTTCGGAGGCCGGGACATCCGCGAAAACCTGAAACTCGGAAATTTGGAGGGCGTAATCCGGGATCGGCGAAGCCAGGGAAAGCACCTGAATGTGGCGGCCGGACGGTGATCCTGTCACGGGAACGGTGAGGAGGCTGCCGGCGGTGGAGCCGGGGTTGGTGCCATCGGTCAGGACATTGGTGCTCCAGGTCTGGGTTCCAACGCCACCCTGGCCATCGTCGTTGTGGATCGACACCCGGAGCTGGGTGAGGCGGTCCGCGCAACAGCCGTCCTGGCGGGGCACGATTCGAATCTCGGAAACCGTGTAGGCCTTCCCGAGGTCGACCGCATAGGACAGCGGTTCGGCCGGTGCCGCATCCGCATGCACGAAGGTGCCGGAATCGCCGTCGATGATGCGGGCGATATCGCCGCCTCCCCAGAGCGGTTGGGTGGAAGTGGCGACACCTCGGGTGGCGATATTGACGACGTCGGCCTGGAGCGATGGCGCGAGAGCCAGGCAGGCGAAGGCGAGCAGGAGTGAAGGTGCGTTCGATTTCACGATGGGCGCGAGGGTTGAGGCATGGGCAAGGGGACGGGGAACGTGCGTCCACGGTAGTGGCGACCCCGCGACAGCCTCAAGTAGTAAGAGCAATCCTGTGAAGGATTGCTCCTGATAGCCGAAGAAGAAGTAGGCAGAACCCGGCTCAGGCCGGGGTGAAGTTGGGCTGTCGGCCCAGTGTCCCGACGAGGGTGCGGGCGTATTGCGGTTCGCGGGCGGCGTCGAGGCGTTGCCGGGCCCGCTCGAGTCGCTCATGGATTCCAAGGCGGCCCGCTTCGTCGGCGTATTGCGGGCGGTTGAGGAACTTCGACAGGGAATCGACGTGGCGGGCGGCGAGGTGGGTGTCCTGCTGGCGTTGGGCCTCGAGTCGGGCGGCGTACCAATCGCTGGCGAGGAGATGGTCGCGGGTGAAGAGCTTGCGGAAGCTGGAGCTTTCGAGAGTCAGGCCCTGCCATTCGCCATCGCGCATGATGTGCAGCAAGGCGCGCAGGGGCGGGCAGGCGAGCTCGATGCCGCCGTCGGCGAAGTAGTTTTCGGCCACGCGCCGGTGGGTGACGACGATGTTGTCCATGCCATCGGCGAAGACGACGGGGTCCTGGAGTTCGGGGCGGAGCATCTCCTCGGAGAAGATGAGGTGGGGATGGTTGAAGACGCGTCCGAAGTAGCGGGCGAGGAAGCGTTCGTTGATCCGCCAGCCGAGGCGGCTGGCGAGAATGGTGCGGCCGTCGTGGGTGAAGTCACGGCAGCGTTCCAGGAAGCCGTGCTCGATCATGTGGCGCGGCGTGGTTTCCTCGAAGCCCATGCGACTCCAGACCTCGGGAACGAGCAGGCTGATATCGTGATCGACCCGGTATTTCGGGCCCACATAGCCGGCCGCGGTGATGAAGGCGGCGTGTTCGCAGAGGATGTAGGCGACCAGGGCGTTGTTGAGGTCGACGATGGGCAGCAGGGCGTTGAACGGGCCCTTGGTGAGTGCGCCCTCCGATCCGGCGCCGGTGGTCGAGGGCGATTTGCCGGTCATGGAACAGGTGAACTCCATGAAGAGTTCGGGCAGTTCCATGTAGTGGATGGGGTTGTGGACGGCGAGCGGGCGGATGCCGGCTTCGGGTGGGTTGTTGCGGCGGCCGGGGAGGACGGCGGTGACGGGGATGGGGAGCGGTTGTTCCGGCGGCAGGCGGCGGAGCAGGCGCATGCTGATTTCCGCGAGGTACGTGGCGCGCGGATGCATCAGGTCCGGTCGTGCCTGAAGGTACCGGGGATTCTTGGAGGGTTTGCCATCGACCAACCGCGGATTCGAGGTGCAGACGTACCATTCGGGTTTTCCGGTCTCCGCGACCTCGCGGATGCACTGCTGCATGGCCGGGGTGTACTGATCGAACTCGATGGTGTTCTCCACCATGGCGACCGCGTTGGAGGAGGACAGCGGTTCGTAATTGGAGAAGAAATTCCCCGGCTGCGCGAAGTCGGCCTCGGTTTGCTTGTCGTAGCCGCGATGGATGGCGTCGTCGGGACGTTGGAAGAGCCGAAACTCACAGTTTTGGACGAACTTCACCGAGGGTGCGGCGAAGCTGGGCGGGATGCTGTTCAGGGCCTGGGTGGGGACGACGACGGAAGCGGTGATGTCGTCCTCATACTGGACCTTGATGGCGGGCATGAAGTCCTTGCGCAGGCCGAAGGTGCGCCAGGAGCCATCGGCCTGATAGCCGACCCGAAGCTGGGTGGTGACTATTTTGCGATCGCGAAACTTCAGTTCATTGCCGGGGATGCCATTGATGGCGTCCACGCTGAAGTGTTTGCGCCACTGGTCACCCCAGTCGGGGCGGTAGAATCGTTTGATGACGAAGACCAGTTCCTTGACGTACTGGGGAATCGATTCGAGCCAGGCATTGAACGCGGCGGTGTAATCTTCGACCGACGGAGTGAGCAGCTTGATGACGCTGCCCAGCGAGCGGTCGGGCGCCAGAATCTTGCGCTGGTCTTTCTTGGTCTTGTCGAGGAACCGATCCGAGTAGTCCCGTCGGAGCAATTGGTCCACGTAGTCGAAGTCCCGGACGTAATCCGCGACGAAGACGGGGCCGGCGATGATGGCGTCCGAGATGGATTTGGAGATCTCGGACTTGCCGCCACCGGATACGGTGCAGGGTTTGTGGCACAAGGTGGCGTCGGCGCGGGTGCCGACCAGGCGCCACAGGCGATGCCCGGGGCGCTCCATGTGGACCTTGTAACCCGAGGGGCGCACGTAGGTGCGACCCGGCAGCAACTTGATGCCTTCCGTGGTGCCGCCGTGGTTCCAGGACACCCGTTGATCTTGCAGGTCGAATCGGGCGCCTTCGGGAACGTAGAAAATATCGGGATAATGGCGATCGACGGCGTAGCCTTCGGGTTTTGGGTCGAGGATGGAGGCAAACGACTGGATCATTTCCTCGTAGCGATGGCCGGTGGGCCGGACGTGAAGGCTGGCGTCGAACTCCTCGCCGAGGTCGAAACTGGCGAAGACCAGAGCGCCGCCGGCGTGTTCCTCCTCGGCTTGGCCGAGGAGGTTGGCGGCATAGCTGATCTGGGTTTTGACCTCTTTTTTGCAGTAGCCGAAGTAGTTGTCGGCGATGAGGGTGACGATGATGCCACGTTCATCCCGCGCGGTGAGCTTGAAGGCCGATCCGCCGTTGTAGAGTTCGTCCTCGGTCTTCCAGCACATCCCGTCGCGACGCTGGCGTTCGGTGGCCTTCTCCCAGGGCGGGAGACCCACATCCACCTTGCGCAGGGTCACCAGGTGGGGGGCGAGGATCACGCAGCCGCTGTGGCCGGTCCAATGGTCGGTGTCCAGGCCCGCGTCGTTTTCGGGCAGGAACGGATCGCCGGCATTGCCGAAGATGCTTTCGACGAAATCCAGGTTGGAGACGAGGCTGCCGGGCGCGAAGAAGCGGATCTCCATGGATTGTGTCGGCGAACGGCCCGGCACGGGAGGAACGACGGTGGGTCGGAGGAGGAGCGACGCGAAGCAGGCGGCCTGCTTGTCCTGCGACGCGGTGAAGGGCAGTCGGAGCAATTCCTCCGGTGGATTCAGCGCCGCCCGGAGCATGAGCGCAAAGGTGCGGAGTGGCACCGAGCGCTTGTCGTCAGGAATGGGGAGCCCGCCTTCGGCGACATGGAACACCCCTTCCGTGGTCCTTCGATCCTTGGCGGGGTTGTGCAGGACGCCGCTTTTCGTCCGATACGAATGGACGATCGGGGACCGGAATTCATCGCGGTCAGGGGGGATGGAGAGGGCGCGGGCCACGCCATAGCGGTAGAGCACGAAGGTGTCGTGCGGCAGGCGCGCCGTGGTCCCGCTGTCGTACAGGTACTCGTCCAGCCAGTTCTGAATCCGCCAATCCACGGGGGGGAGGTAATTGGCCAGGAGTCGGTCGGTCTCCCGCTGGTGGGCGAGCAGGGAGTGAACCATGTCGTTCCACTCTTCCGTCTGCTCCGAACCGGCACCTTGGAACGTGGGCTGTCCAAGCGCCGAGAGCCGGAAGTTGATGTAACGAAGGACACGATCGTCGGGCCGAAACGGGCCCGGGGTATGCAGTCCCACGCGCGTATTCAGATCCATGGGGGGGGTGCCTGGGCGGGGGGAAAATCGCCTCCGGCGCGGAGAAGTTAGGGATCCTCTCGCTCAGGGCAAGCTCCAGAATGCGCGAGCCGCGACTCCCGCTGCGTCCCGAGGTTGCGGGTGAGGAGGGGCGAGCGGCGACCATCCCGCCTGCGCCGCAGCGCGGCAAGCACCACCAAGCACCACCCATGAAAAACGGGGGTGGGAGATTCACTCCCACCCCCGCTCGATCGGGAAACGGTAGGCGGCTTCCGTCGTCGAAGCCGGGTCAGGGCGTCCGGCTCACCCGGTAGAACCGGGCCGAATCGCTGGGATTCACCAGATGTGGGCTGCCGGGATTTCCGGCGACGGCGGTGTAGGGGCCCACCACGGCCGCGGCGCTTTCGAGGGTTCCGCCGCCGGACCAGGAAATGCGCAGGGACGTGGCCGTGAGACGTTCCACGACCACCTGGGTGGCTTGGACCGGGAGTGGGACCAGGGCCAGTCGGAAGCCCTGATTGACGGAGGCACCGCCTTTGTTGATGCCATTGCTGGCGATGGCGCCAGCGGCGAGCCGGGCGACGGCGTTGCCCTGGGAGCCACCGCGGCGGCTGGTGGATTTGGTGGCGGGATCGGCGGGTTCGTTCCATTCCCAGGTGCTGCCGGCCTGATCGAAGGTGCCGTAGTAACTCGATGCGGCGGTGTAGGCGCCGACGTCGGTGGTGCCGTTGCCATCGGCGGCATTGACGTTGTCGAAGTTGGCCGAGAACGGCCCGCCGGGCGGGGGTTCGGCGATCATCCTGGCCGGGTCATCGGTTTTGGGCGGGTAC
>CAUJJW010000006.1 GCA_963205105.1 Verrucomicrobiota bacterium
TCCCCCGTCCACGGGCCCGCGTCCACCGCCCTCCGCCCTCCGCCCTCCGCCCTCCGCCCTCCGCCCTCCGCCCTCCGTCCTCCGCCCTCCGTCCTCACATCCCCATCAGCTTCTCCACCTTCGCCTTCACCGCCGGGTCCATCCGGATCAACGGTGGCCACCGACGCTTGAAACCTTCCCCGGGCAGTTTTCGGGTCGCGTCGATGCCCAGCTTCGTTCCCACCGCGATCTCGCTCGTCGCGTGATCCAACACGTCCGCCGGTCCCTTGGTAAACAGGGAATCCCGCTGCGGATCGGTGTTCGAGCACATGCGAAACAGCACCTCGCTGGTGTTGTGCACGTCCACGTCGTCGTCCACCACCACCAGGTACTTGGTGAACATCATCTGCCCCATGCCCCACATCCCATGCATGATCTTGTACGCCTGCATCGGGTAGGTCTTCTTGATGCTCACAAACACCAGGTTGTGAAACACCCCCTCCGCCGGTAACGCAATGTCCACGATCTCCGGGAAGTTCATCTTGAACACGGGCAAGAACAGTTTCACCGACGCCCCGCCCATGTAGAAATCCTCCATCGGAGGCTGCCCCACGATCGTCGCCGGATAGACCGCGTCCTTGCGGTGCGTCACCGCCGTCACATGGAACACCGGGTACGGCTCCGGCAACGTGTAGAATCCCGTGTGATCCCCGAACGGCCCCTCGTCCCGCAACGGTTCCTTCGGATCCACATACCCTTCGATCACGAAATCCGAATTGGCCGGCACTTCCAGGTCGTTCGTCTCGCACTTCACCAGTTCCACCGACTTCCGCCGCAGATAGCCCGCCAACAGGAACTCATCCAGGCCGTCCGGCAGAGGCGCCGTCGCCGCAAACGGAAACATCGGATCGCCCCCCAGGAAGATCGACACCGGCATGCGCGTCCCGTTCTCGTAGTAGCGCCGACCATGCCGTGCCCCGACTTTCTGCAACTGCCAGTGCATGCCCGTCGTTCGGTCGTCGTAGATCTGCACCCGGTACATGCCGATGTTCCGTTCTCCCGTGTCCGGATCCTTGGTCACCACACACGGCAGCGTGACAAATCGCCCTCCGTCGTGTGGCCAGCACTTGAGGATCGGGAGATTCAACAGCGACGGACAGGCATGGTCGGCTGGAGAACCGCGAAAGTCCCCGTCCGGAGCCGCCGGCCACGGCTCGGTCCGCGTCGCCGGCGCGTCAAATTTCCGGATCACTTCCTTGCACGGACCGTCCTTCACGATCTTGGGCCGCGCGTGGCGCAGTTCGAACGCGGTTCCCAACAGCTTGAGCGCTTCCCGCACCGAGGTGGGCGGTTTCGCCTTCATCAGGGAACCCAGTTCCGCAGCCACGTCCTCCACCGACGCCGCCCCCATGCTCATCGCCATGCGCTTCCAGGAACCCATGGTGTTGATCGCCACCGGAAAGGGGCTCACCACCCCGTTCACCGTCGGTTTCTCAATCAACAACGCCTTGCCGCCACCCGCCGATTTCATCTCCCGATCCGCGACTTCCGTGATTTCTAACTCCGTCGCCAGCGGTTCTCGGACACGCTTCAGCTCACCCACCCGGTCGAGGTGATTCACCCAATCTCTGAAGGACTCAAACGCCATGGCCGAGCATAGACACGGTTCCTGCGCGGTTCATGCAAGATTTGGCCGGTCCGCCAATACCCGGGAAACCGCGCATCGCACCAGGGGGTCATGAACCGTGGCGCGAGGCGTGGAACGGGCGGCCCTCATCCCGGCCTTCTCCCGGAGGGAGAAGGAGAACATGCGCCGCAGATTTCGGAGGGCTAGGCCGGGCGTCGGCTGGTGCGATTCGCGACGGCTCGGAAGAACGGAACACAGGCATGTCCCCGAGGTCAGGACGCGACACCCTCTCCCCCCGGGAGAGGGCCGGGGTGAGGGAGCCCGTTTCAAGCCTCGCGATCGATGCCATGGAAAGGTTCATGGGTAGCCGCCACGATTCACGAATCGCACATTGGGACCATGAACCGAGGATTCCGGGGGGCGAGACGCCCCCCTCTACGGCAGGCGGGACGCCCGTCGCTACGGAAGGCAGATACATGGGTAGCGCCCCTTTCACCCGAACTGTGACATTTCCTCCGCCGCCCGGCCCTTTACTCTGGGCCCGAGACCCACACGTCCGGCCCACCATCGCCATGAATGGGCATTCCCATCCCAACAACGAAGGCCAGGACCACCTGCTGCCTCCCACCGAACGCGCCTCAGCCCAGGGACATGCACCCACCGAAGTCTCCGCCGAACTCGCCGGCATTCTGGAGACTTATCTCGCCGACCTGGAAGCCGGCCGTCCCACCCACCGAGCCGAACTGCTCGCCCGCCACCCGCACCTGGCAGTTCCCCTGGAGGAAGCGCTTGCCGGCCTGGAATTCATCCATCGCGCCGCCCCCGCCAACCCCAAGGCTCCCGTTCAATTGGGCGATTTTCGTATCCTGCGGGAAATCGGACGGGGGGGCATGGGCGTCGTGTACGAGGCCGAGCAGGTCTCCCTCAAGCGCCGCGTCGCCCTCAAGGTCCTCCGTTACGGGCCAGTCGCCGATGAGGTCGCCATGCAACGCTTCCAACGCGAAGCGGAAACCGTCGGCCGCCTTCACCACACCAACATCGTTCCCATCTTCGCCATCGGCGCCGACGACGGCGTCCGCTACTACGCGATGCAGTTCATCGAGGGCCGCGACTTGGGCCGCGTCGCCCTGGACATGCGCAGCCAGTCCGGCGCTCTCGACTTCCGCCGGATCGCCGACTGGGGGCTCCAGGCTTCCGACGCCCTCGCCCACGCCCATCACCGAGGGGTCATCCATCGCGACATCAAACCGTCGAATCTGATTCTCGATCCCGAGAACCGCATCTGGCTCACCGATTTCGGCCTCGCCCGCCGACGGGATGACATTTCCCTCAGCCTCACCGGCGCCCTGCTGGGCACGCCTCGTTACATGAGCCCGGAACAGGCCGCCGCCGCCCGAACCCCGATCGATCATCGCACCGATCTCTACAGTCTCGGCGCCACGCTCTACGAACTCGTCACCGGCAAGCCCATCTTCGAAGCCGCCTCCGCGCATGAGGTCATTGCCAAAATCCTGCATACCGAGCCCGTACCCCCGCGCGTCCTGGCCCCGGATGTTCCCCGCGACCTGGAAACCATCCTGCTCAAATGCCTCGCGAAGGAGGCTTCGCGCCGCTACCCCACCGCCCAGGCCCTGACCGAAGATCTCCGCGCCTTTGTCGCCGGCCGCCCCATTGCCGCCCGACGCCCCCACGCACTCGAACGCACGGTTCGCTGGGTCCGCCAGCATCGCCGACTCGTCACCACCGCCGCACTGTCCGGCGCCGCCTCCGTCCTCCTCGCCGCCGCCGGTGTTCGGGCGGCGAAATCGTACACGGACGCGCGCCTCGGGCGGCTCCAGTTGTCCACCGCCACTTCCGGTGCGCTCGCCGAAATCCTCGACGCCAGCGGCCGCACCGTCGTTCCCCTCTTCCCCGTTCCCAACGAAAAGCCACTCGCCCTGCCCGCCGGTTCGTACCAAGTGCGCCTTTCCGCACCCGAAGCCCTCAGCGAGACCTGGCCCATCGATCTCGCCCCCCGAAGCCAGGCCTCCCACAGCCTCACGCTCGCCTCCCGCTGGCTTTGGCCACCCCAGGACCTCGGCACTCCCACGTCGATGGAACGTGTCCCCCTCGACGACCGATCTGGATTCCTCGTCCTGCGTCACCCGGAAACCAGCCCCGGACAACCCTCCCAGTCCGCCCGTCTTCGCCTGATCGACGGCGCAACGGCCCAACCCGTGTGGACCGAGGATCTGGTCTTCGATGCCTCCACCCTCCCCGGCGGTGAACTCTTCGAATGGCAACTGCTGCTGACTCACTGGGCCGTCGTCCCTCACTACACCGGAACTCGCATCGGCGAACGGGTCACCGATCTCGATCGCGATGGCGCCGGGGATTTCATCCTCCTCTCCCGCGCGTCCGCATCCATCCTCGCCGTCTCCGGCGCCTCCGGCCGCGTCCTCTGGTGGCATCGAAGCCGCCCACCCTTGCCTCCCAACGCGCCCGCCGACGCCCGCTGGGCCTCTGGCCCCCCCGGTCGAAGCTACGTGGTCAGTTACCCCGAGATCGCCGACCTCGACGGCGATGGCATCGACGACGTGGTCGCCTCGTTCCGGTCCAACGACGAACACTACGTCCCCGGTGAAGGTCAATTCAGTGATGCCGTGCGCCTCAGCTACATCGCCGCCATCTCCGGCCGCACCGGCCAGGGCCTCTGGAAACGTCCGGTGGAAAGCAACTGGGAGACCTACGCCACGTCATCGTCCGGAGCCCGTTTCGACACCCTCGCCCACCCCACCCTTGTTCGCCTCCCCAGCGGCCTTGCGGTCGTCCTGCCCGATCAGGATCGGCTTCGATTGTGGGACGCACGAACCGGCACACCCCTCCAGCAGGCGCCTCCACTCGGTTTCACGCTCGAACGCGCTCCCGAGTTCTTCACGCCGCACCACGGCACCCCCAAACCCCACGCCCTCGTCACGCGACGTTTCGTCGAGTCCGATGCCCATCTCGAACTCATCGCCGTGAATCTCGAAACCGGCTCGATTGCCTGGCGCCAAACACCACTCACCGTCCTCGGCGGTGTGGCCATCGAACTGGATGCCATGCCCCGCGAATCGTTCACCCCGGTCAACCTGGAGAACGACGATCCAACGGAAGTCGTGACCTTCACCGCTCGCCACCCCAGCCCCAATCACTGGACCTTCGGCGTCCAGGTCCTCGACGCCGCCACCGGCCAACCCCGATGGGAAACCTCGTTGCACGACGCGGAACATCCCCAGTCCATTCCCAGCGACGCCCGTTTCCTGCCCGGCCCGGACCTCAACCGCGACGGTTCCCGCGAGATCGTTGCGATCTTCCCCGCCTACGATCCCTCCACGCGCCAGCATGGCGTTCTCGCCGTCGCCCTCTCCGGCGCCGACGGCTCCATCGTCTGGCGCCAGCATCATCCCGGAATTGCCGGAGCCCGTTCGCTGGCGTGGTGGACCCAAGGCATCGATCGAGCGCCCCTGCTGGTCACCACCACGGCCCAGTTCGCTGGGGGACGCAGTTCGACCTTCCTGTTCGACTCCAAGACCGGCCAGATCGCCCACACCTTGCTCGAGGTCCGGGACGTCCAAATCGCGGATCTCAATGGCGATGGTGCCCCCGACTTGCTCCACCCCGTCCGCAACCAAAACACGCTGCGCTGGGTCGCCATTCGCGGACAACCCAGCCCCGCCTGGAAACAACTCGGCAACTGGCGGGTCGGACCGGACGCGGACGCCGATGGTACCGAGGAGGTGTACGGCTTGTCGGGCGACACGCTCATGGCGCGATCGGGCCAAGACGGCCGCCCACACTGGAAGACCTCCGCGGAGTTCGCGTCCCCGGAAGAACTCTGGCTCGAGTCCCCCAACCCAGGCACGCCGCCCCGTCCCGTCACCACCCCACTGGTCGCCGCCGTCCAGCTCGGGCGCGCATCCGGTCCGGATACCCGCCACACGTACCGATCGCTTGCAGGCTTTTCACCCCAGGACGGCCGCAGGCTCTGGACTTCGCCGGAAGTTGACCTGAGCGGCGGCAGTCGCAGCGGCAGTTCCCTCGGCTGGGCGTATGACTATCCCCGCATCGACTTCGTGGATCTCGACCGCGATGGCACCGCGGAGGTGCTGGCGTCCAGTGTCACTGACACGGACAAGCTCCAACTCGCTGTCGTCTCCGGCACCAGCGGCAAAGTCCTGTGGACGACCCGGATCGTCGACGGCGCCATGGCTCCCGACCCACGACCCGCAGGAGCACCCATCGCTGATTTCAACCACGACGGCGTCTTGGACCTGGCCCTGATCCTGTCTCCCTCCCCCACCAACACCCTCCCTGCCGAAGCAACCTTTCGCGTCGACGTGCGCAGCGGTCTGGACGGCAAGTCCCTTTGGCCGGCTCCTTTCCCCTTCGCCCAGGACCCCCGCCACATCGCCTGGCCGGAACCCACGCTCGGTGACCTCGATGGCGATGACGTCCCCGAAGTGCTCGTCGTCCGACACAATGGGTACCGTGACCCGGGCGGATACGCCTGCGAACTCGTCGTGCTCGACGGTCGCTCGGGACTGGTTCGCTGGACCTGGACCTGGAACGCCGGCTTCCCCGCAGTCTGGGCGCCCCTCGTGCTCGCGTCACCCGACCCGAGCCTCCGCCGGGTCGCCCTGGGGATCACCGTGCTGGACCGAGGCAGCTTTGAAATCGTGGTGCTCGACGCCAACGGAACAAACCCACTCCGATGGGATATCCAGCTGACCAGCCACCGACCCGACCGCGGCGGACTCGTGTGGGGCGCCATCGACCTCGACGGAGACGGCACTTCCGAACTCATCTACCCGAACGAGGGATTCCTCTGCGCCGGCTTCGGAGCCACCCTGGAACCACGCTGGCGCAAGCGTCTCTCGGGACCTGGTGTCGACGGCTTCCGAATCGTCCCCATGGCCCCACGCCCCGACCACACCGACACCGATGCCAGCCTCGTTCTGTGGGCCGGCCACGACGTCTGCGGGATCCAAGGCTCTCGCGGCGACATCGTCTGGCGAGGCCGCGCTCCGGCCCAGCCCCTCTGGGGAAATTCCAGCACGCCTCATCTCCGCCTGGTGCCCTCCAGCACCACACCCTCGCGTCCCCATCTCCAGTTCCTACCCCCGCTCGCCCGCAGCGACGCCACCTCGATCGATGAAACGTGGCCAACCACCCCCGACGGTCGCTATGAGACCGGCCACCTCCCATGAACCTCCCCTCCCCTCGTCATCGTACTCTTACTCCTAATCGTACTCCCCCCGCCGCTCCATGAACCGGTCGTCCGTAGCGGCGGGCGTCCCGCCTGCCGTAGAGGGGGGCGTCTCGCCC
>CAUJJW010000007.1 GCA_963205105.1 Verrucomicrobiota bacterium
AATCCGCCCGCCTCCCCAGGTTCATGGTCCGTGAGCATGGCGCCCGCGCCAACGCCGCTCTCCATGAACCGCGCCTCTGTAGCGGCGGGCGTCCCGCCTGCCGTAGAGGGGGGCGTCCCGCCCCCCGGAATCCCCGGTTCAAGGCCGGTGAGCAGGTCGGTATCGAAGGCTGTCCATAAACCTACCCCTGCGAGCCATCGCGAGGGTTGAAACCGGCTCCCTCACCCCGACCCTCTCCCGGGGGGGAGAGGGAGTCGCCTATCGCCTGCCGCAACACGCCAAGACTCCGTGCGTGCGAGCCGTTCCGACTCGTTCTGGCGAATGCCTGACTTAACCCTGCAAACCTCGCGGAGTATTTTCTCCTTCTCCCTCCGGGAGAAGGCCGGGATGAGGGCCGCTCGCTCGAATCCTCGCGCCCCGGTGCATGGTCCCCATGCGTGTCCAAATTTTGGAATACGCCCATCTCGTCCCAAAGACCGTTGGCCCGGGTACCCGGCTGGCTGACGCCTTCCGGAACCACCGAAAGAAAGCCGCGGAACTTTCGGCGCCGGATTCTTCTCACTGGGTCTGGAAAGCCCATTCTCCCGACCTCTCAACACCTTTTGACCCTCCCCGCCATGCACCGACCCAACCTCCTGACCCTGTGGATGGCTCTGACGGCCTTCCTCGCCTTCTTGTCCGGAATTCTTTACGCCCGCGCGGACACGCCCGAAGCCCTGAGCTTCCAGGGCCGCGTTCTCGTGGACGGCGTTCCGTTCACCGGGACCGGCGCGTTTCGTTTTGCGCTGGTTGAAGGGAACGCCGCTTCACCCGTGCTCCACCTGGATCCGCCGGGAGGCCCCGCCCTCGGCACGGTTTCCCTCCCGGTTTCGAAGGGGCTCTACTCGGTCCGGTTGGGCATCGACACCATCCCGGTGCCTCAGGATCTGCTTCACCAGTCGACGGATCTCCGACTTCGGGTGTGGTTCAATGACGGCACTCACGGTCTGCAACAACTCAGCCCGGATCAGCCGTTGCTCGCGGTGCCTTACGCCCGCCGGGCCGCCACCGCTGCCCTCGCGGACACGGCCGGGGTGATTTCCGGGAACGTTCCCGCCGAACAGATCGAAGGCACACTTTCCGATTCTCAACTTCCCAACACCGTCGCCCGCCTCGACTCCGCGCCGACTTTCACCGGCACCGTCACCGCCGACGGTTTCCGCGGTCCCGGAACGGAACCCTGGACCAGCACTTCGGACCTGGCGGTCCTGGCGGAACCCAATCACGGCTACCTCGCCAATCGGGAAGCCATTCCCGTTGGGTTCACCCTCCCCGCCACCGCTCAGGTCGGCGACGTGATTCGCATCGCCGGAGCGGGAGCAGCCGGTTGGGGCGTTCGCGATGCCGACGGAGTGGATTTCGACATCGAAGCCGCGGGCTTGACCTGGACCGCCCGTGAAACGGTTCGCAACTGGACCTCCGCCGCCCTGTCGGCGGAGGGTAGAATCATCATCGCGTGCGGGGACGGAACGGTCCACCGCTCAACGGATTATGGCGTCAGCTGGAGTCAGCCTGCGTCCCCGCCCGGCTGCGACTCGGTCGCGATCTCCGCCGACGGCCAAAAGATGGTGGCCGTTCGAAATGGGGGCCGCATCCACACCTCCACCGACGCGGGAGTCACCTGGGTCGCCCGCGACACCACCCGAGCCTGGTTGCGGGTCGCCTCCTCCTCGGACGGCACCCGACTCGTGGCCACGGCTTTCGAGGACGGCATCTTCACCTCGAACGACTCCGGCCAAACCTGGACCGCCCGTGAGATAGGGAAGCAATGGGTAGGCGTGGCTTCGTCCGCGGATGGATCCCGTCTGATCGCGACGTGGGAATCATCAGGGTCCGATTTGCTCTATCTCTCCGACGATTTTGGCGTGACCTGGACCACCAACAGTATCCCGGGTGTCACCCGAATAGGGACTTGCACCGGGGTGGCGTCGTCCGCGGATGGCACACGACTGGTGGCTTGCACGCGAGAAGGATTCGTTTACCGGAGTACCAACTCCGGCCAATCCTGGGCCAGGCTGAAACCCGAACCGAACGGCAATTGGACGCAAACATTCTCTGCGATCGCCAGCTCTTCCGATGGCAGCCGATTACTTCTCGGTGTCGGATTTGGATTTATCAGCGGATCTGTAGGTTCGATCTATTCTTCCGTCGACTCCGGGTTGACCTGGGTCAGGTACCCCTTGAACCGAAACTGGACTTCCGTGGCGATGAC
Source organism: Verrucomicrobiota bacterium (assembly GCA_963205105.1). Classification (GTDB taxonomy): domain Bacteria; phylum Verrucomicrobiota; class Verrucomicrobiia; order Limisphaerales; family CAIMTB01; genus CAIMTB01. Next base: position 2,252 of record CAUJJW010000007.1, read on the forward strand.
TCCCGGGGGGGGACAGTTTGTGGCCTGCGACGCCAACGGCCGTGTTTACACATCCCGAGCGCGGTCTCTTCGCAACCCCAACGAAGTGACCGAATTTCGATTCGTCGAACCCGGATACTGGCGTCCCTTCTCCTATGTCACCACCGACGACTTCGGACGCATCCCCTTCCATTTGCTTCCGGAGATGAAGCTAGACGCTTCCTCGATCACGACTGGGACCTTGGAGATGGATCGGCTTCCCCTGTTGCCTGCCTCCATCATCTCCTCAGGCACCTTTCACGCGGATCGCATCCCGAACCTCCCCGCCACCAAGATCGCCTCCGGCACCTTCGACCAGGTTCGCATTCCCAACCTCCCCGCCGCCAGGATCGATTCGGGCACCTTCGATGCGGCCCGGATTCCTACGTCCCTTCCCGGTAACCGGGACTTTTCGGGCACTCTCGCTATCGGCACGTCGCCAACCACCACGCACAAGCTGTTCGTGAAGGGGAACGCCGCCTTCGACGGCAACGTGACCGCCGTCGGATTCACCTCGACTTCGGATTCACGTCTCAAGACCGCGGTCGCCCCGCTCCCCGATGCCTTGGACCGGGTGACCCATTTGCGTGGCATCAGCTTCGAATGGCTGCCGGACGGGGACCGACCCTCCGGACGCAACCTCGGCTTCCTCGCGCAGGAAGTCGCCCTTGTCGCCCCGGAATTGGTCCACACCAACCAAGCCGGCTTTATGAGCGTCCAATACGACGGCGTCACACCGATGCTGGTGGAGGCCGTCAAGGAGCTGCACCAGCGGTTCGAGCAGCGCCTTGCTGAAAAGGACGTCCAACTTCAGGCCCTGCGCGATCGCCTGGCCGCTGTGGAAGCCCGTCGATAGGCCTGGGTTCCCGAGACCCCCATCCCCCAAGCCCATCCCATGCGCTACCCACCGACATCCGGCCTCCGGCCGTTCGCTTCGATCCCGCGCCTCCTGAATCCGCGACCCTGGCTTTCGGTCGTGGGCGCTCTTGCGCCTTGGCTGCCCGTCGTCGCCAACGCTGCCCTCACCAGCGCGCAGTATCGCCTGGAGCCGACCCTGCTCTCGGGCGGGGCCGGTCTGAGTGCTTCGACCGATTACGCCGCGTTCTCCGGGATCGTGGGGCCGACGACGGGATCGGCCTCCTCGGCGTCCTATTCCGTCCAGTACGGCTTCTTCCCGGGCGCGACGCCGCTGGAGATCACCGGGCGCCACATCTTCTACAACCAGTCGGCGTGGGACGGGAACAACGCGGCGGCCAACGCCAGCGACGATGCAGCGATTGCCCCGGACAAGACGGCGCTGTTTCCGGGCGGAACCGCCGGCATCGCGAACTACACGAGCTTCAGCCGTGGCATCAATGGGCTCATGGTGGACCTGCCCAACGGCGCGGCTCCCAACCTGTCGGACTTCATCTTCAAGAAGGGCAATTCCGCCACTCCCGGCTCCTGGGGGTCCGCCCCGAATCCGACCCACATCACGGTGCGGGCCGGGGCGGGTGTCGGGGGTGCGGATCGGGTCACGCTCCTCTGGGCCAACAACCTGATCCAGAAAGAGTGGCTGGAAGTGACGGTGCGCGCGACGGCCCGAACTGGAATCGCCACCCCGGACACCTTCTATTTCGGCAATTCCATTGGCGAATCCGGCGTCGGCAATTCGTCGACCCGGTTTTCCGTCACCTCGGTCGACGTGCTGTTCGCCATCAACAATCCGGTCTCCACCGGCGCCGCGATCACCAACCCGGCGGACCACAACCGCGACAAGCGCGTCACATCCGTCGATGCGCTTCTGTCGATCAACCATTCCGCCGTCGGCACCGCGGCGCTCGTCCGGTTGGTTCTGGGTGCGGGTGATTCCGCCGTGCGGAACGCTTCTTCGCCCGGGGTGGCCCTTGCTTCCACGGCGGAAGCAGAGCCGATCTCCACCGGGTTTTTGGGACGCCCGGAGATTGTTGGAGATCGGGAGCAGCTGTGGTTTTTCCAACCCCTGGGGGAGGACGCGATTCTCGAACACGGCACGGACCTTGGCTCGGGCCAATGGGAACCGGTTCCCTCCGAATGGTTGGTCCCCCAAGGCGACGGATTCTTCCAGGTGTCGCTGCCCCTCGATGCCGCCCAGCGATTTGTCCGCTGGCGAACGAAGGCGGCGAACACCACGGACTGAACCGGGCCTCTCAGAAAATTTGACTCAGCAATACTCAACCCAAAGACCCATGCACCACTCCTCCACATTCCCCCTCAACCAAGCCCTGATCGGCGCGCTGGCGCTGACCGTTTGCTCGTCCCACGCCGCGCTGTTCATTGACGTCGGCACTCACACACTCCAACCCAACTCCGGCTCCACCCAGTTCATCGAGCTCTTCGTTTCGAACTCGGGTTCAGCCGTGCGGGTGGGCGCCCTGGATCTGTTCTTTCAATTGGCTGACGGGTCGGAAGCCACTCCCGCCATTGTCAGCGGCAACCTGCTGGCGGGAACGATCTTCACTTCGAACAATTCCGGAACCCAGTCCGACACCAGCATTCCGCAGTCCGCCTTTTTCGGAGTGTCGAAAGCCGGCGGCAGCATCGGGTCCGGGCCGCTGATTCCGGCCGGAGTGAGCCGATTCGCGACTGTTGGAATCGACACCCTGGGTGCCACGAGCGGTTCGTGGGAGATCCGCGTGGACACGACTCTCCTGGGAGACTCGGGATACTTTGAAGACTCCTCCTTGGCCGACCGGGTCCCGATCCAGTTTGTGAACGGCACGCTGCATCTGGGCACGGTTCCGGAGCCCTCCTCATGGGCCTTCGTCGCCGGACTCGGCCTCTTGGGCTTCGGCGTCTGGCGTCGCCAGCGATCTGCTTAGCCAACGATTCGGTTGGATTTGATGGAGTTCACGCCAAGAGGCTGAGACGACAAGAAATGCGAAGAACCGGATGAGTCGGGAGCATTCCCTCAACCCACGCCTTTAGGTTCGCGAAACCTTCTGGGCGCGAGCCTCTTTCTCGGCCGGTCCTTCTTGGCGTGAGTTCCGACGGAATCGGTGCGTGGCGATCTATCGTCCGCGCCAATACTCCGGATGCCGGGCCTGCGTGGCTTCCCAGCGCTGTTTCATCTCGGCCGTCGAAAGCGGGGTTCGATCGCCGTTGGATTCCAACCGATGATTGGCGAGCAATTCCGCCAGTTGGGTCAGATCCTCGGAGGGCCAATCCACCGGCGCCAGATCCCAGATCCGCACGGTTTTGTCGTCGGACGCGGTCAGCAGGAACCGGCCGTCCGCGCAGAAAGCCACCTGATTGACCCAGCCGGCATGGCGCAATTCCGGGGTGACGGGGCGACCGTCACGCACATCCCAGACTCGCGCCGTGCCATCCCGCGAAGCGGTGGCCACCAGACGCTCCGACGCATCGAACGCCACGTCCGTGAGAAAACCGCGATGCTGGAGATAAGGAGTCGCCGCGGCTCCGGAATCGGAGTGCCAGACGCGGGCCAGGTTGTCCTCACCACCGGTCGCGAGCCAATGACCCTTGGGGCTGAATCGCGCGGTCAGAACCCCATCGCGATGAAACCGGGGAAGTCCCAATTCCGCCCCGGTCACCGGATCCCAGATCCGGGCCGCCAGACTGTCATTCAAATAGTCCCAATTGGCGCTGAACAGCCTTCGTCCATCGGGGCTGAAACCCACCCGAAACACCGCGACTCCGAGGTGCCGAAGCGCAACCTTGAACCGGCCGTCCGCAGCCTCCCAGATTCTGACGTTCCCGGAACCATCCGAGGTGGCCAGTGAAAGGCCGTCCGGACTGAAGTCCATGGCGAGCACAGCGTCGCCATGGGGCAGGGTGGCCACGAGCCTAGGCTCACTGGCCACATCCCAGAGCAGCACTCTCCCGTCTGCGGTGGACACCGCCAGGCGGGTGTGGTCAGGGCTCAAGGCAATCCAGGGAATCCAGCCGGAGTTCATCCGAGCCCGAGGCTGCCATCCTTCGGGCGCCGGCAATCTCAGGCGCGGTGCGGTGGCTCCGATGGTCCAGAGGCTGACTTGGCCATCGACGCCCCCGAGAGCGATCTCGGATGAATCCTGGCTCAGGGCCACGCCGTTGACCGGGGCGCCGTGCCGAACCGCCCACGGTGCCGCGGTATCCCCGAGCGGAGACCAGCGTCGCATCGCGCCGTCGGCGCTGACGGCCAGCACGTCGCAGTGGGTCCCGGAGAATGCGGCAAAAATGGGGACCTCGTTAAGGGTAAGGACGGCGCGTGCCCCGTCATGGGCGACCAACCGCCAAAGACGTGCGTCGCCGCCATAGGCGGCGGTGACCAGGCGGCGATCGTCATCGGCCGGAAGCGCCACCGACACACCCGCGGTGTGCGGGTAGATGGGGGGCAGGGGGCGTCCGGTGCTGCGGTCCCATCGGCGCGCCGTGCCGTCGTAGCTTCCCGTGACGACCCATGTGTCGTCATGACTGAACTCGATGGTGCTCACCCCGCCCTGATGGGGGAGCACCGCCAAGGCGGGACCGGTGTTCGTGGCCTCCCAGATCCTTCCCGTGTTGTCGAATCCCGCTGTTGCGATCAGTTGTCCGCTGGCACTTGCCGACCAGCCCAGGACATCCGCTGCGCTGGATTCCGTGCTCCGGATCAGTTCCCCCGTTTCCGAATCCCAAACCCGAACCTTCCTGTCTCGAGCGATGGTGACCACCCGACGGTCGTTGGCGGTAAAGAACGCATGTTGAACCGAGGTTGGGTGGTGCAGCGTTCCGCGCACCCGCGGATTCGGTCGAAGTTCCCAGATGCAGGCGCGCCCGTCTGCGCCGCCCGTCACCAGCCGGGTTCCATCGCGGCTCAGACCCAGGCCGTGGACCAGGCCGGCTTCCTCCAGGGTGAAGAGCGGTGCCGGATCGGCGTCGATGCGCCAGGCGCCCACCTGCGTCGGGCCCGGCACAAACAACGGACCGCCATTGGGGCTGAAGACGATGCGTTCATTGAATTCGACCCGGTGAGGTATCGTGGGACCGATACGCAGTCCGGACTCCACGCTCCAGAGTTGTACTTTGCCGTGGCTGGTGAGGGTCGCGATGCGCTGTCCCTCCGGGCTGATCACGACCTGGATCACGCGGTTGGTGTGCGACAGCAACGACCCCACCCGCTCCCCGGATTTCAGGTCCCAGATGGCGGCGGTTCCGTCCCCGATTCCCAGGGCCAGGCGCGTCTGGTCCGGACTCAGCGTTCCATGC
>CAUJJW010000008.1 GCA_963205105.1 Verrucomicrobiota bacterium
ATGAGCACGCATTTCCTCCAACGACCCGCAAACTAAAGGTGATGACATTGTCACTCCGATGAAACCTGTTTGGTTCAGCGCTCCCTTTTTGGCCGTCGTATTTGCGCTCAGCCTTACGCTCTGGATACTCTTGATGATTGCTGCTGAACCTGATTTTCAGAAAATCCTGCTATGGTCGGGGCTAATCTGCATAGGTGTGACAGTCGTAGCAATTTTCCTCTTCAGAGACGCAATGCCGAAAACCGAGCATACAAATGCGAATCTCGAAAACGCTCGAAGTGTGCTCCGTAAGGAATCTGAGGCACTACCGGAGGATCTGCGGCAGATTATCTCTCGGTTAAGTGAACCTATTCAGTATGCAGTCAGTGCTATTCAACCTACTATCCTGGGATTGCGCAATCGTGCCAGCTTGGGATTTCCGCTGGATGCAACTTATCGAGCTAGCCTACTCGACACGCAAAGCTCGATCTGTAAGCAAGTCGGGCGCTCTGATCTCATTAGGTACGGTCAAGAATCCATTGCTTTGTCTTTCTACAAGTTTGTCGAGAATTTGCAGTCTGGACTTACACCACTTAGCTGCGAGGAAGCAATTCGTGACTATCTAGTTTGGACAAAAATCATCACCCTTGACGGGCCCACACCCACGACGACACGCGCTGGTGCAGTTCGACGATTTAAGAAGGATATTCCAGCGCCAATACACCACGTTCTTTTTGAAAGGGCTGAAGGGGTTATTCATTTTCCTTGCCCGTGGGACCAAGCAAATGACCACAAAGTTCACTACAGCGAGATAGATTGGGAGTTTGTCGTTACTGGCTATTGCGGCACGGGGAGACATTTGGACTGGCAGTTCCTCATCAACATCTCAAATGAACCTCGCAGCCCCAGCTTTTGCATAACCTTTATTCCTGACAAACCTTCTCAATTGGAAACAGGCCTAGCGACAATACTGGGCACTCACGGTGGCGCATGGAATCCAGCCATATCACCTACCCGTCAATACCTTCACGCCAGCCTCAGAGCAATGATCAGCATCGGTAAGAATAAAATGGACCAGGTAGTTCTACAGTATGACGGGCCAGTTTAATGGTGAGGACTCTTGCATATCCTCCGCCCAGAATAATCACCGACCGCCTCCGCTATTCCCATGCGCCCTTTCGGAAGGCCGGGCCCATCGCACCAAGCGGGCGCTAAAGCGGCGGGACTCCCTTCCGAATCCGGGCATCCGCCCGCCGGTTGAAGCTCGCCAACAGCGGATTGGAAGCGCCTTCTTCAACAGGCCAATAGTGTGACGCTGGCAAGGTCGGTGGCTTCGCCCTGATTGCCGTTGGCCCGCTGAACGGTAAGCTCCGCACCGTGGAAGCCGTCCTTTGAGGCGGGCCCAGCTCCTACCTGAACTTCCCACGACATCGAACCGGTCCGGCACTTCAAGGCGCTGTCAGTGAAGTTGCGGATCAGGAAGCCCGCCGGAAAGGTACCGCAGGCCGGATCGGCAATAGCCGTTGCGGGCGCGACCTAACGCCAGGTCCTCTGTGTGCTCACGCACGGAACAAACCAACTCCGCACCGTTCAGGTCGTGCCAAAATTCACCAAGAATTTATACCCATGACTGCGGTAATCTCCCCCCTTCACCCTGACGCAACAGGGCAACGCTTGTTGTGAACAAGCGTCCCGCTACTCAATCCTTTCAGGAGGTGGAGTAGAAACATTGCCCCTTTTAAGTCCACGGGCCAACTCGGAGACCACTTGGACGACATCCTGTCGTAGTGAATCAACATCATTTCCTTTTGCTACCACGCGGCCCCCGGGGCTAAGAACAAAGAGTGTAGGCACTGCGACAACACCCAGCATAGCTGGGATTTGTCGTTGCTGCTGAGTTCCGAGATACACCTGCGGCCAATCGAGTCCGTAGCGCGTCACCACCCTTTGTGCATTATCAGCCGTCTCATCGAGGGAGACACTAAGAAGAGTAAACCGACGCTCGGATCTAAACTCCTCCGATAAGGCCTTAAGACTCGGAATGCTCTTGATACACGGGGCACACCAGCTCGCCCAAAAATCTAAGAGTATCACATTGTTCGTAAAGACAGAAAGCGGAAGCCGCTTGCCGTCGAAGGTGGTAAAATCAACGCTGGGAATGGAGTCTCCGACTTCGATATTTCCGAGCAAAGTTATGTGCATATCTGGCACAATGAGAGCGTCTTTAGTTGTATCTATTGTCTCGGGTACGACCACCGTCTCCTCAATTAGGCCATCTCGCGCGCTGGATTCCTCTGGGAGCAACAAGTCGGCCGCAATCCGCAAACGGTAGATTCCTGGGGGCACGTTGGTAAGTGTGTAAGTACCCATGTCCGTCATAACCACCGCGAATCTTGATGCGAGCGCCCTGCGTACTGACTGTGACGAAAGCCATGCTGCCAATTCATGGCTGGCTGCATTTGTTGGCGGTTTCGGAATGGGCATGTACAGCCGATTTTTGGGGCGCCACCGAACCGAAGCTGATCTGGGAAGGACATGAACCTTACCTTGAACCATTCGTCCTGCTTCCGGTTGGCTGGAACCAGCCGGCGCCTCAATCTCGAAGTTGTCTATTCCGTGGTGCAAGTACTTATCTGGCTGGAAGGCCAATCGTGGCAGCGGCTCCCTCGCAAGGCGCAAGCTGTCGATAATAAGTATGTAAGAGGGCGGTGCATTTGGTGAATCGGATTGCTCTATTCGACTGGGAAGAAATGGAAGTGAGTTCAGTGCAAACTCAGTAAATTTGTAGCAACCATAATAAATATGGCCATCTGGATGAATGGATCTAGTGCTGATTTCCAAGAGTTGTCCATCCGTATTCGCCCTTAATTGGAATTCGTTTCGTATGTCTCGGTTATTCCGAGAGGTTGACCCGTTTGTCCAAATCAAAGATCCTGGAGTTAGGCCCCAGATCCCGCCGCTCAGTGCGCGGCTCAAGGGGCCTCGAAATACGTAGCTTAGTAGCGGGGACTGCTCAAAACGCGATTGAAACTTGTCCACAGGCAGCGTGAATTCGCGATACTCACTCTGAGAAATCCTCCAAACGTTGGAATCAAAAACAGCCTCGGCATCACCGTCAAAGACATTGGCATTGGAGCCCTCGGAGATTCCTATTCCATCCGCAAACTTCTTGGCCAGCATCGCATTCGGCTGCCAGCGAAACGTGTATTTGTTCGTATTCCAGCGCCCACCTGGTAGCAATACTAGTTCTCGAAGAATGCACTCTTCGATAATGTGAGGCTGAGACGTAAACGCCATGAACTCATCCTGTGGGGCAGCGATGGTGTCCATCACCATTCCGCTGAATCCACAGAGCCCACCGTAAAGGTAGTAGATCCATCGAGAAGCGCACGCCCTGATGCGCCGAAGGGTTTGGGCTGGCTTTGAGGAGAAAAGCATACTATGCGGCATGGCTGGACTGGATTTTGTGCATGGTTCTTCGATTCTGAACCAAAGTCAACGGCGACAAGGCCAACCTGATCAGGAACGGTGCAGCGGATGTCGTCGCCATTGATGGCGGGTGAAGCGACTTGGCTACGCACCGCCGTTGCTTATTCCATTGAATACGAACTTCGCTGGCGAGGGTGACCACGCTGGCAAGGTCGGTGGCTTCGGCCTGTTTGCCGTTGGCCCGCTGAACGGTAAGCGCGGCACCGTGGAAGCCGCCCTCCTACGACGCTCTGGCTACGCCCTGAACGCACCTCGTGCACGACGTTCCAGAACTCGGTCGCAGAACGTTAAGGATGATATGCCCAGCCTCTGGCGGGGCCGAATGGATGAGTCGCCGGAGTGACCTTAAACCAAGCAAGGCCCTAGACGAATCAAAGGAATCTTTTACCCAACTCCCCCTCGTCGGGGGTAAGGCGTCAACGCGAGGACCGTGCACCACGGACGGTTTTGGAATGTCCCATGGTATCGCGATGGTCAACATGCTGCCCACTCTAGGCTCAACGTTGCTTCGCAAGAATCCGGCGAGGGGTTCTTACATCAGTGGTGGGCGGCCGAGGTATCAACTCCCCAGCTTAAGGCGCTTCCAGTGTGACTGCCAAAGTGTCTGAATCTCGGATTCTTTATCGAGCTTTGGATCGCTCTCGTCATACATGAATCCACCCCCTCCTAGTGCCGTCCGCAAATAGCCTGGCGGCATAGTCAAGTGGTTCAAGACTGTTCATGTCGCTCTCACGCTCGACTTCGCCTCGCTCTTCCGACTCGGCATAGGCCTGGATGACCCTTGCTTCATCGCCGCCGTGGAGTCGAAATAGTTCCCGCATTTTGTCTCTCTGCTTCATGTTTGCTTCGCCATTCCGAAAACAGTTGATATCGCGAATTTCAACAACTGGCGCCAGCCACCAGCGACATTTCCTTTGTTTAAGAAATAACCGCCGGACTCCAAGTCGTTGCACCGTTCAGTTCGGTCGTTATTTGTGCTATCTGCAACTTCCAGTCAGTATCCGGAAATATCTCGATTAGTCTAATTCCAGCGCGTGTTGCCAGATGGCTCTTCTTGCGCGCCTTTTCGACGTAGGCGGCTCGACTCATGAGTCCAAAATATTCAACAAAAACACGCTGGGAAAACCCTATCAATTCCCAGTCGCACCGGAGATCGGAGTTGGGATACTTCACTTCCTTTCGGTGCCTAATTCCCTGAGCAAACATCCAGTTATCAATGTCGCGCTCGGGAAGGGAGAAGCAGATGTCGCCATCGTCCGCTTCCACCATCGTGCCGATCTTCATTCGCCTTGCTCCGTCAGGCAGTAAACCCGATCTAGCAATCCCACCAAAGAACGACCCGAATCGAGCCTTGATCTCTTCGGGGCTCGGCAAGCGATGCATCAAATCGATAAAGGCGGTAATCGATTCTCGACTGGAGAAGAGATACATGTATGAGTCAAAATCCTGCGTCGGCACCTTTCCAATCATCTCGCCGAGTTCACGGATTGCGGTCAGAATCTCCGACTGATCGACGCGCTTGACTGGATGGAAACACTCGGCAAAGCACTCCGGACAAACGTTTGCATACAAATTCGGGTAAAGAAAGTCCACCCCAGCATGACAAGCCGCAAGGTCCTCGTGCCCGATTACGGTCGTCAGAACCATGCCCTGGTCGGCAAAGGACCGAGAGGAATGGAAATGCTTCAAAAGATTGTAGCCTCGCGAGCACCACTGGCACTTTCGCTTTTCATGGGCACTCACCTTGGCCCGCCGAACGCGCATCTCCAAATCCTCTGACCAGCCCGAGGCGTATCGCCAGAAGCTATAGTTGCAACCACGGCACCAACGCACGTCCGTTCCGCAGTTCCGGATAACATTGGGGTGCATATCGAGGAGGCCGAAATCACCCGCGCAGAACAGGCACTCTCGGACCACGCTCTCAAGTTTCGAGTGCTTCGACGTCCATTCTTCCAAAATCTTCGGGTTGTGCGCCGCTTTGGTGAGGACGGCATAGTCTATGTTTTGCGATGACAACTTGATTTTGAGTCGTGCCAAGACCTCCCTTTGGAATCGTGGAATGTAGGCGAGTAGGAATGGGGCGTAACGACCAGAATATTCTTCCAACAGCGCATCGCATTCAGGGGTCCACGCAGCATCGAACTTCTCGTCTGAATACCAGCGAGCGTTGACATTCCCAAAGGTTGGTGCGTAGTAGCTCACGAACTAATTCCCAAGTGCCTACGCGCGCGACAGGAGGCAGCGGGTGCAGTCTTAGGAATCGAGACGAGCGTCATTGCTGCCTCCTGTTCGCTCGGCGCAATGGTTGGGCTTGGTAACTCGTTGGCCGGAAGCCTCCAAGGGACTATATCGTCTGGCAATGACTCGCGAAGACTCTTGCTCATTCACCCCTTGAACCTTCCAAAACGGGTGGCGCTGGGGCCTATTGTGTCTCCGCTTTGCTTCTTGACGATGTAACCAGAATTCTCGACCACAGGAGAGTCAACGAGCAGCAAAGTGCTGCAAACCACCTGACCAGCTTTCCCTGCGACAATCCTGTGCGTAACGAATCTCACGTCCCAAGTTCGCGGCTCGCAGTCTAGCAACTCCAACGTGGCGCCTGATGAAAAATGCGGAAATGGAGTAGAGGCCGCGTATTCGGCCATTACACCGATTTCGGGACGCTCGCACTGAACAATCAGTAGGTAGGATATCGGCTTGGGTTTCACGATTTGTGGATGGTATCAATTCTATCGCAAGGTCCAACGCCTGCGTGCGCGACAAGAGGCAGCGGGCGTAAACTCAGGAGTCGAGACAAATGTCATGGCTAGCTCCTTTTCGCTCAACGCAATCGCTAGGGAATGTCGCCATCTGCTATGACAGTCAATCTGCATCCATATCTATTCTCACATGTGCAATCAGAAAGCGGCAGCTGCGGCACTGAGTCAACGGTGCACTTCATGCCATCAGCAGCGCGGCACGCAGCACAATCATCTGAGCTGTGCGGTCCAAGTAGACTGACACGCGAAATGCCGACGCGTCGAAAGTCCTCCAATGACCTCAGAAAGCAACCGTGCGAATGAAGCATCTGTGCGATAGCGTCTGTGCCGAAACGATAATCCAACTCGCCCTCGATAGTCACAAAGCGCCGGATACTACTCTCGCCCCAAAGCTCCAACATCGCTGCTGCGATGCGAAGAGGTTCAAGAACCTCCGAGGGGCAATCGGCGAGAAGCGCAGGCGTGTGACCCAAGATGAACTCGATGGTCCGAACAACCGAATCATCGAAGGTGCCACTTCCCTGTCTAAACTCCCGATTGCGAACTGCGAGTGCCTCCTGAACATCGCCAGCCTGTAACGCGGCTGCGCTGTAGGCGATAGAGTCGCTGCTGGGTCGAGCCATACTTTGTGTCAGCCTAACGCCTGGGTCTGCGACAGCGGGGACAGGGTCACTCCTGAGGGCCACTGTCAAACCGCCGTTTGCGGGACCTGATGGTTAGCCCGGATCAATTGGTGCCTTCGGCCAATCTAAAAACCTCATCAATTCGCTGAAACGGCACTACTATCGCAATCCCCGTATTCACTCTTTCCGGCGTCAGTGGATCGACTCCATCTGTATGGGAATTATCAATGCCAGCCGCACTCACGTCATAATGGCCATGAACAAGGCCAAACAGGAAGAATACGGGACCGCCCTGCGAAAACTTGACCTGTCCTTGGACTCTCCTCACCACTCCGAGATTGAGAAAAACAGGAGACCCACTGAGACCGCCAATAGAACGTGCTTCGATCAAGTACGCATCTATCTCTCCGAATTCTTTGGTTTGAATCTTTTCTTCAATGAGGCAAGCGACATTTCCTACTCTCACGATTGGAATGTTTCGGCGACTCCCGTGGTAATGACGAAAGAGTCCTGTGATGAATACCTCATCGCCGAGTCCCACCTCCTGCTGGAGCAGAACTTCTTCAGTCGCGCAAAGGGATAATGGAAGGACAACATGGTCATACTCTGCGGGAATTCCGCACGCGAGCATGGCAACGTCGATAGACTTATCAGTTGGATGGCTGAACCAGTCGGTAATATTGCTGCGTATCCAGATGGCATCTCCTTGGGTTCGATTCATCCGAAGGTAAACCTCGGTCAATGCTCTCGCACGTATGCCGTCGATAACATGGCGGGCAGTCACGAAACGAACTGATGTTGCTTTGCCCGTCTCTTGTGCACGACCCAAGAAAAAGCCTGATCCGACCAAGCGAAATGTCTTGTCCGCCATTTGAACACCAACGAACGCAACGCACTTTCGAATTTGCTCAGGGACGATCATTTTGGGCTAACACTACAAGTGAACGACCACCTTTGGAGTGATCTAGTCTCGTATTGGATACGACGGCGAGAATGCCTTCGAGTCTGGCCCTGTCCAGCAAGGAGTTGCGGGCGATCTGCTCACGATAGGTCACCCTCCCCGGTAATGAGAAGGCGTGTCCGGGAGGGCGACGACGGGGACCTTCACCGCGCCTCGCAGGCGCCAGGAACGCCCATGGGGCGGAAGGCGGTCGCCGTCCGAACGGCAACGAGGCAAGGCAGGCGGACCGGGACGGCGGCGACTTTGTCACCTGGGCGGCCAGCAACGGAAGGATCAGCCCGGCAATGTCGCCACCACCGAAGGGGTCAAGTGTGGCGACGGATGAATTGCGCCAGTTTGCGCTGCGCCTCGCCGGAGGGGTTGCGCGTCCCCTGTTCCCAGGACCGCAGCGTGCGAAGCGGGACCCGAAGGCGTCTGGCGACGGATTCCTGGGTCCACCCTTTGCGCGTCCGCAGGACGACAAGGGCCTCCATGAGGGAAAGCGCGAAGGCGAAGGTTTCAGCAGACTGGACGTCCGTCATAGGTTGCTGGGGCTCAAAGAATTGGAAGGGCGACCAGCTTCATAGGACGGGGCTGGTTGAAATGGCGACGCGGACGGTGGCGAAGGTGGTCTGGTAGAATCGGGCGACGGCGTCGGAAACCACCGACTCAACGGCGACCTGCAGTTGCGCGGCCTCGTGGCTGGCGGTGCCGCAACCGAACGGCGCGGGGGCTCCCGGGGCAACGGAAGCCTCCACCGTCACCACGTAGGAGCGGCGGAAGAGCCGCCCCGGATTCGGCGCCGAGGTCATGCTCACGGTTTCGCGGCGGCCGGTCCGGAGCCAACGGATTTCCAGGCGTCCGAATCGGTTGATGTCCGTGACGGCCTCAATGCGTCCCTCGCGAACGAGGCGGTCGAAGGATTCCCGGGTCATGGTTTTCATGGGCTTGGGGGTGTTACTTCGAGGCTCCTTCGAGTTTCGCCATGTCGACGACGTCGTTCCATTGGGCGGCGATCTGGTCTGGGCGGAACCCCAGGCGGGCCGCGTGGCGTTCGTACGCCTTCCGGATTCCACGAAGGACCCGCGGGTTCCGGTTGAGTGTCGTTCTGCCGTAACTGGCCGCCCGGCGGCACTGCTCACGGCCTGAGAGAATCGCCTGCGTCGCTTCGTCCTGGGCTCCGATGAGGCTCGTCGTCTTCACGGGATCAGCTGTGTTAGAAGTGACACACGCCATCAAAGGAATTGACCCTGAATCACCCCCTAAAGGGTGGACGCTGGCCGCTTGGGTAGAGGGGGCCGCCCGAGCGGTTCCCGCTTTGCGTGTCATCCCAACCCCCTGCCCCCGCGGAATGTCCCTGCCTTCGACGCATGGACCTCGCCGGCATCACGCCCGCCGACTACAACCCGCGGTCGATTTCCGCGGAGGCCCTGGGCCGGTTGACCAAGTCGGTGGCCGAGTTCGGGAACCTCTCCCCCGTCACCCTGAACGTCCGCACGGGGAACCTTGTCGGCGGCCACCAGCGGGTGAAGTGCCTCCTGGCGATGGGCCACAAGGAGACCGACGTCTGGTGCGTCGACTTGCCGCCGGAGAAGGAGAAGGCGGCGAACCTGACGCTCAACAACCTCGCCGGCGAATGGAACGAAGACGGGCTCGCCGACATTCTGCGGGGCTTGCGTGAGGGCGGCGTGGACCTCTACGTGACGGGGTTCTCCGACACGCGCCTTGAGGAAATCCTGGGCGAGTTCAACGCCAACGGTGCCGACATGCCAGACCTGAAGCAGGTCGACTTCGACGGCCTGCACAACATGGTCTTCTCGTTGACGGACCCGCAGAAGGCGCTCGTGGAGGAAGCCGTGCGCTTGGCAAAGGCGGAAGGAGGATTGCGTGACGAAGGAAACAGCAACGGCAACGCGCTCGCTCGAATCTGCGAGCGTTTCTGCCAAGGCCATCCAGATCCGGCCCATTGAATCGAGGGCCGCCCGGCGAATCATCCGGGCCCTGCACTACAGCGGGACCGTCGTGCAGAACTCCCAGCTTCACTTCGGGGTGTTCCTTGCCGGCGTTTGCGGCGGCGCGCTGTCGTTCGGCCCGCCCTTGGACCGGACGAAGCTCCTGCACTTGGTCCACGGCACGCGCTGGAACGAGATGCTGGAATTGAACCGGATGGCGCTCGCGGAGTGGTTGCCGAGGAACGGGGAAAGCCGGTCCCTGTCCGTATGCCTTCGCATGATCCGGAAGCGGTACCCTTGGATTCAGTGGGTCGTGTCGTTCGCGGACGCCTGCCAATGCGGCGACGGGACGGCGTACCGGGCCGCGGGCTTCGTCCTCACGGGTTTCAGCCAAGCCTCGCTTTGGGTCCTGCCGCCGGACTTGGCCAAGCTGAACGGCGCCCCCATCGCGCACCGGGTGAAGATTCAGGACAAGTCCTCAGCCGTATCTCGCGAGGTCCTGCGCCGTACGAATGGCCGGAACCTTTGCCTGGAGAAGTACGTGGAACGGTTCGGCGGCCGAATCCTTCCGGGGTACCAGTTCCGCTACATTTACTTCCTCGACCCGACGGCACGGAATCGCCTGACGGTTCCGGTTGTCGTTCTCGAAGATTGCGGAACTGGGCGGTGGGATGTATCGGGGAAAGGCAGTTCCTCGAAGCGTGGGAAGCAGTGATGTTGCTGCGCCCGGCGTCCAGCCGGGAGAAGGTGGTTCAAGTCCAACCCCCGCGCTCCATTCCCCGACCGCATGACGCCCCCTAACGGCGGCCAGGCGCCCCCGGGGGAGAACCCGCCCCCTCCCCTCCTGAGTGCGGACCACGCCCGGCGTATTCTCGCGGCGAACGTCGCGAACATCGCGAAAAAGGCGAAGGAGGGAAAACCACTCACGACCGCGGAAGTCGAACTCGTGCGGACCGCCTCCGGGCACGGCGAGGGCCCGCTTGGCTTTGCGTCGAATCAGGTCGAACTGGCGCAGGCCTTGGGGGTCAACCGGCGGACCATTCAACGCTGGTCCCGATTGGACGGATGCCCCGGCGCCCGGTCCGATGGTCGGTATCCCATCGACGAGTGGCGCTCGTGGGCAAGGACGAACGGGTTGCGCGTCTCCGAAGTCCTCGACGCCGGCGAACTCAAGGCGGAGCAACTCGCCCTTCAGAACGAGAAACTGCGCCACGAGATCGCGGTGCTTCGCCGGGTCTACGTTCCCGCCCGCGACGTTGAACTCCTGGGCGCCCGCCTGGGAGCGGCCGTCCGCAAAGTCGTCACCTCGTTGCACCTCCTGGCCCCGTCCGTCGCCGGCATGACGGTGCTCGAAGCCGAGGTTTTGTTGAAAGACAAGGAGGACGAGATCGTTGCCCAACTGCACGCCATCGACGTGGGCCTGGAAGACCTGACCACGCCCGCCCTGGAGGAGCATGAGCCCCCAACGACATCCCTTGATTGACGGTTTCTCACGCGCCTTGCGCCCGCCCGACCGGCGGCTTCCGTGGGAGTGGTGCGAGGAGCATGTCGTGGTGGACGACACTTCCCCCCTGCCCGGCCGTTGGCGAAGCGACAACTCGCCCTGGGTTCGGGAGGTCATGGAGGAAGCCACCCGCCGTCGGCGCGTGGTTGTGAAATGCGCGGCCCAAACGGCGAAGACCCAAACCGTTCTTATCATCACTTTCGGAGGACCCCGGCCCGGCGTTGTGGGTCATCTCAGCTTAGGAGGAGGCGGTGGAGCGGAAATGGTGGGACCTATGAATTATCTCGAGACGCAGTCGCATCTTCGCTTGTTCGGTCGGCGAGGAACCAGCTCCTAGACTGTTTGGGACCAGTTGGTCGGCCGTCTTCATCTGGGGTTGGGGTGCGCCCATGGATCGAAGCGGAATTCGGGATTTCATGGGGCTCTCCGACGACCTCAGTCCATTCAAGCGCGAGCGAGACGTCGATTCATGCCAATCAGCGCCGAGTCAGATGCTCAGCATTTTGATACTGCCCTTTGATACTGATGACCTGTTTTTGGGTCCACGGGAGTCCACTCAGGACTCTCGAGGCACCGTGCTAACATGCTTTTGCCCAAATGTTTGCCCATTCTGGACCAGATCCGTCCAAGTGGGGGTAATCGGCCTAAAAGAACTTCCGGATAACCTCTCCGATCCGCGTCTGGAACGCCAACCGTGGTACGACTGTCGATTGGTCCTGCATGTCCTCGAGGACCAGATTCGTGAGCCGCGCCGAGGTCGGGAGATTGTGTCCCTTGGACCCTCACTTTCGACAATTCCACAATACGTGGTATTCTGCGCCGCAGAAAGGAGGTGAACCTTCAATGCCAAAAAACGAACAGACGGGTAAGAAGGCAGCCACCGCAGCATCGAGTGTTCTTCGTAGCCCTCGAGCCAGTAAGAGCGCCAAGAGTGCGGCAGCATCCGCGCTCACTCAGGCGCCGAGTCGCAAGAAACGCTAGGGCTCTTTGAGGTCCTTTACCTCTCGATGGCAGCGCTGCGGGGCTTCAATAGACCGGCAGCGCTGCCAAGCATCGTTCTCCAATTCGGAAACCCATTCTATACCCCATTCTATACTACCCGCCCGAAATTGGGCCCGGTTGGGTCCCATTGGGTCCAACCCCTATCGATTCGAACTACCTTCAGGCGAACGAGATACCGTAAGGGTCCAATTGGGGAGCAGATTAGGGAAAACGCCGAAAAGCAATTTCCACTCAGGAACTCCAAAGAGGAGTCCAGGACGTGGCTTGTCTCAGCCCAACATCAGTCTCCCCGATCGTGAACGAAGGAGGCTCAGCCCATACCACGGGCGTGTCCCGGCCAAGTGCCGCAGTCAATCCCGATCACCATGGCTCTACGGCGTCCGCTGGCGACATTCACACCAACTGCGCCATAGTCGGCGGGATTGTCGCGCGGGCTGTCGGGCGAGCTGGAATTCCTCCCGAATGGCTGACGGCCCGCGAGCCCATCCCCTTTCAACGCCTCGATCAATAACCAGAGGATCCAAGGAATTGGTGCTCAAAAGTGGGAACCGCTGTGTAAAGCTAGCTTGACACATGACAAGCGTCCTTTACAGTCATGTCCATGAAGACCACCGCGTTTCCTGAAACCTCCCCGAGTCCCTGGCCGATCACGCGCAGCGTCGCGAGGGCGCTGTTCTGGGGCATTTCGTTTGGTGTCGCGGTGCGGGCCGTGTTTTATTTGTTCGATCATCACAGCCTGCCGGCGGCGGCGCGCCTCGCCTTGGTCGTCGTGCCGTTCGTGCCGGCCGTGTTCTGCGTCATGACCATGGTCCGCTGGGTCCGGGGCCTGGATGAGCTCCAGCAACGCCTCCAGCTCCAGTCGTTCGCGGCCGTTTTCCCCGGCCTGCTCCTGCCATCATGGGCAACGAACTGCTCCGCGTGGCGGGCTTCATCTCCGGCGTGGAACTGAGCGTCCGCAGCGTCGGCTTCGCCATGCTGATGATCTTCTCGGGCGCCTCCCTGTGGCTCTGGTGGAGGAACCGTTGAGAACCCGCGAACCTTCCCAAAGAGCACTTCCATGAAAACCAGTTCCCTCACCCTCCCTGAAGCGGTGCGGATTTCCGTCCGCGACGCCCTCAAACTCAATGCCTGGGCGCCCGTCGCCGTGGTCGCGGCCTTCGTGTCGCGCCTGTTGCTGCGCGATCCGGAACTGACCGGCCCGCTGCGTGTCGCCGTGGCCCTGCTGCCGCTGCTGTCGGGTTTGCTTTACGTCCGAACTCTCTGGCGCTGGATGCGGGGCCTGGACGAGATGCAGCGCCGCATCCAGTTCGAGGCCGTGGCCTTCGCCGCGCTGGCCATGCTGTTCATCGCCTTGACGGTGGACCTGCTCCAGCTCGGCGGCTTCATCGGCAGTCTGCGCTTCGGCTGGGAAGGTTACTTCGCCTTCACCTTCTTCCTCTGGACCGCGGGCCTTGCCCTGGCCAACCGCCGTTACCAATGAAAAACCGCCTCCGAGAACTGCGGGCGGCAAAGCAGTGGTCCCAGGGAGATCTCGCCGAGAAACTCGGGGTCTCCCGCCAGACCATCAACGCCATCGAGACCGAGAAATACGATCCCAGCCTGCCGTTGGCCTTCAAGCTGGCGAAGCTCTTCAAGCAGCCCATCGAGGACATCTTCTCTGACAACGAAAAGTAACCCCCGCACCGCCATGATCCCCGCCAAGTTCAAGCTCCTCGGTTTTATCATCATCCTCCTCGCCGCCGCCGCGCATTTGCTGAACACCGGCTACCGTGATTGGAGTTCCGGGGCCGACACCGCTTACGTGCTCGGATTGCTCTTCTTGTTCTTCGCACGCGACAAGATCGAAGACGAACGCGTGCAGTCCTTGAAACTCAAGGCTCTGACGGTCGCGTTCTGTGCCGGATGGGCGGTCGTGGGGACGATCAGGTTCATCCTGTATCTCGACGCCCGGCCGGTAACGCCGCCATCGGTCTCGGCCTACGACGCCATGATCCTCATGCTGGTCATCGCCCACGCGCTGTTTCATTGGTGGCGTTTCCAAGATGGGCGGCCTGGGAGGACGATGTGAGAAGGCCCGCGCATCCGCCCGACTGACCCGCAGTTCCACTCATCACTTCGGATGCCGGGCTTCGTCTCTCCGTTCGACGCCCACGATTTCCTGTAAGAAACGTCCCCGGCCGGCTTCCAACTCCGCAACAAGTGACTCAACGCGAACAACAGGAACGCTTCGACCGGTGGTTGGGGGACCACGGTGCAATCCTCCACCACGTGGTCAACGGCTTCGCCTGGGGCGACGACCGCAACGACCTGATGCAGGAGCTGCTGCTGGCCCTGTGGAAGGCCCTGCCCGCCTTCCGCGAGGAATCAAAAATCTCCACCTTCATCTACCGCGTGGCCCACAACACCGCGCTCACCTGGCGGCGGACCCGCCTCAACTACGTCCGCAAAGTCGAAGCCTTCGAAGCCGAGCTTCCTACGCAGAGCACAGGCCTTCACCCCGTGCCGGACACCGAGCTGTTGGAGCGGATCTACGCCGAGATCCGCCGGCTCCCGGCGGTGGACCGTTCGTTGATCCTCCTGTCGCTCGACGGCGTGGCTTACCGCGAGATGGCCGAGATCCACGGTTTCTCGGAAAGCAACGTCGGCGTGCGCCTCAACCGTGCCAAACAGCAACTGGCCAAAGCCATGAAAGGAGCCGTCCATGAACTTTGACGACATCGAATCCGTGTGGCGCTCGCCGCACAACCAACCCAACGCCACCGAACTGGAAGACCACAAAATGAAGCTCATCGCCGAACTCCGCCGCCGTCACCGCGCCAGTCGCGGGTTGCTCTGGCTCACCCTCATCCCGCTCCTTTTCCTTACCGCCCTGATCGTGCGGCATGTGCTCTGGCCCGATCCGGCGCTGGACAAGTTGGACCTGAGCCGCGAGTGGGCGGTGCTCCCGCTCTTCGCGCTGCCGTGGGCCGGTTGGTTCATCATGCTCCGGCTCTACCTGCGGCATCAGACGCGGCACCTCGACTACGACCGCTCGATCAGCGCGAGCGTGGCTGCGTCGCTGGATGAGAACCGGACGGAGCGCACGCGTTATAAGGTCATCACCGGCCTGCTGGTGGCCAGCATTCCGCTGGTGGTCCTGATCGTCCACCAGCTCCGCGCCGTCGGCAAAACCGGCAACGAAATCCTGCTGCCCGCGTATGTCATCTGGCCGGCCTATGTGGCGCTGATGGTGGGTTGGTTCGCCTGGTATTATTTCCGGCGGCTGTTGCCCAAGCAGCGCCAGCTCGAAGTCCTAGCCCAATCCTACAAATGAAGTTCGGCGCCGAACTTCGGCCCTCCATCCCTCAAGTGAAACTATCCACCTTCTTGAAGCCCTTCTTGATCTTGTGTGTCGTCCTGATCGCCGCGGCCTGTGTTCCATCGACCAAGACGCAACCGACCACCGATCCTGCCCCCTCGGCGGAACGACTCGCGCAAATTGTGCAATCGTTCGTGGACCGCGACGAAATCGTGAGCGGGGAATTGCTGGTGATGCATCGCGGCGAACCGGTTCATCACCGCGCGTTCGGCTTCAATGATCGCGAAGCCCGACGGCCCATGACGACCAATACCGCCTTCGCCGTCCGCTCGATGAGCAAATCGTTCACCGGAATGGCCGCGCAGATGTTGGTCGAGGAGGGCAAGCTCGAACTCGACGCGCCGCTGGCGAAATACCTTCCGTCGTTCGACAACGACCGGTCCCGCAGCGTCACCATCCGCCATCTGCTCACCCACCGGAGCGGTTTTCCGTTTGTGAGGAACCTGGGCAAGCCTTTGGGCGCCCACACCGGCGGGTTACGGGAATTGGCAGACATGGCGGGGGAGCAAGGACCCGATTTCGCTCCCGGCTCGCGCTTCGTTTACAGCGACGTGGGCTCCGACATTCTCGGGGCCGTGATCGCGCGCGGGTCGCGGAGCAACCCTTGGAACAATTCATTCGCGACCGTGTGGTGACGCCTTGGAAGCTGGGGGACATCTTCCCCGAGTCAGAAGCGGTTTCGCCGACGCGACGAGACCGCGTCCCCACGCGCTATCTGGGCATCGGGGGACATTGGACACGGTATTGGAGTTCCACGGATGCGCCCATCTATCCATTTCTGAAAGGTTCGGGCGGGTTGTTCTCCACGGCTGGCGACTACGCGCGGTTTCTTCAGCTCTGGATGGACCGGGAAGCCGGTGACGGGTCCAAGGTCTTGTCCGAGGCGGCGTTCGCCCGTGGGCTGACACCGGCGTCCCTCGAAATCATGAGCACAGGTTTTCCAGGGGCGGTGGTGGACTACGGCCAGATGTGGATGCTCTACCGCCCCCGCAACGCACCGGAGGAAATTTTCGCCTTTGGACATGGCGGGTCCGACGGCACCCATGCCTACGCTTCTCCATAGCACGGCCTCGTCGTCTGCTATTTCACCCAGACACGTGGCGGCGAGACCGCCGGTTCCTTTGAAGCCGGGTTGAGCCATCTCTTCCTGAAACCGGACGCAGCCGCCTTTGGCCGACTGTTCAGTCCAACCAAGGCGCGGGGGCTGGAGGAATTCACCGGCCTCTACGCCCGTGACAACCGCGTGGATTCGCTCGGGGCCATCATGCGTCTGGATGACACCCTCGCCTTCGAGATGGGCGGGCGGATGGTGATCCGGCTCCGCCCGACAAACGAAGCCGACCGCTGGGTGCCGGAGCGCGCATCCAACGACTCGGTCACGTTCCGACGCGAGGACGGACGGGTGACGGGCCTCACGCTCCGGCGCGGGGAACGCATCGACGTGGCCGTGCGCTTCCGTCCGGACGCCTCGCTCCCGACGGTGGACGAAAACTGATGGCCCTGCGAATGCGCGCCGCGCCGGCGGATGCTTGGGCCGCGCTGCTGCCATTGCGCAAGTCGCTCCGCCTCCAGTCCCGCATCGGACTATCGCTCGATGGCGCTGAAGGCCCCGGGAGGAAGACGATTTCGGTCCGGATCCGGTCCTTGCGTTGAGCGCCGTACTCATCGATCACGCGGAGCAACGGGACCAATGAACGACTACTCCCGGAAAACCGGCCGTGAGTTCCTGGAATCGCTGAGACTGGCCACGGTCGGCGGATGGGTGTCGCCCGCGGTTCGGGCGAGCGCTTCGAGCACTTTGGGGGCGTCGGCCGTGGGGAGGATTCCGCCCCGTTTCAGCCCGACTGCCGCCTTGATTTCCCCCTCCCGATCCGCCCCCCGCTCGGCACACCAGAAAGCAAATTCCTATCATTAACCTGACAATCTGGTTTGAAGTGATCTCGGCTGCGATGCTACTTGGGTGGACGGCGGTCACGGCGGCTACCGAGGTCCGGCGGCTACCGAGGTCCGGCGGCTACCGAGGTCCGGCGGCTACCGAGGTCCGGCGGCTACCGAGGTCCGGCGGCTACCGAGGTCCGGCGGCTACCGAGGTCCGGCGGATGCGGACCGGGAAAGTGCGAGGCGAGTCCTTCTCGGCATGACCTCGCGCGGCGATGCCGCCGCGCTATGAAGTCGCCTGCGCTTGGCCCGGCAATCCAGTTTTTTTGGGCGATCGTGCCACTTTTTGTGGCCGCAGAATTCCTGAAAACGCCCGGGTGGGTTCAGCGCTCGGCGACGACCTGATAGATCGGATACTGGCGACGGTTTGGTTTCTTCTGCTCCAGCTCCAGCAGTTGCTTGAGCATGCCGTCTTCCTCGGGGCCGGGAAACAATTCGCGGGCCGACGGCAGCGGACCGGGCTCGAATTGCGGCGAGAGGCGGATCTTCAATCCGATGTACCGAGACGGATAATTCTGCGCGAGGACGCCAGCGCCGCCTAGCAGGCCGCACTGCTGGCGCTGGGGACGGGCGGCCGCGGTCTTGCCCAGGATCGTGCCCGAGTCGAGGAACTCGCTGAGCCGTTCGATCAAGGGAAACACGTAGATCGTGGGCCAGGTTGCGGGATCGCTGCCGGAACCGCGGTGCGGCTCGATGACGACGCCGTTGGGCGTGGCCGTCATTTTCCGCAGGGCAAACCACAGGCCGACCTTCGGATCGCGCGTGATATCGAGCCAGGCGGTCGGCGCGCCGTAGTGCTGGAGGAGGATGCCGCGCATGTAGGCGGACAGCGCGAGGTGATGGCGCTTTTCAAAGCGCTTGATCACGCGTCCCGTGCGGTCCCTGACCGTCCATCGATTGGCCGCCCCGATATCCTGCAGCGCCGGCGCGTGCTCGTGCGCGTGGCCGCGCATGACCAGTTCCACCGTAGCGACGGCATCGGCGGGGAGCGTCGGCGCCGGGATTTCCCGGCCGGTGTCGATGTCGTGATAGGTGAAATGCTCCGGCAGCACGACGTCGGCGTCGTTTGCCCAGTCAGCCAGCTCGTGCACGAGCGACTCCCAGCCGCCAAGCGTTTTCAGGTGCTCGTCGAAGCGACGGTACAGGTTGGGCCGCAGGCTCGAGTCGCGGATGTCGCTCCACGGCGTGATCCATTTTTTCACCAGCGCCGTGCGGTCGGGGAGGAGGTAGTCGACTGTCTGTCCGCGCAGCCACAGCTGTCCTCCCGGCAGCTGCGCCATCGCGTTCTGCAGGCGATCTAGCAGCGCCAGCAAATCGCCAAGGTTGTTGACGGGGATTTCGGGAATCTCGTTCTCGAAGAGCTTCTTCATCGGGCCCAGTCCCAGCACGCCACCGAACACCTTGCGGGCGATGTCCACTCCCTGGCACAGGTCGAGGTTAGGCCCGGAGGCAAAGCGTTTGCCGAGGGCCGGCGAAACGGTCAACGCCCGGACCACGAGCGAGGGATGGGTTAGGCTGCAATTGCGGACCTTCGGGTTGCCGGGCCACATCAGGAATCCAGTGAGCGGGTCGATCAGGCAGTGAGCCCGATTGTAACCCTGCTCTCGGACGTGGCCGACGGCCTGGTCGAGGATGCCGCCTGGGTAATAGCCGGTGATCAGGTCGGGGCACGCGACGCTGACGCCGCCCGCGATCATCTCCTGGACGGTGGCCGCATCAAATCCCAGCTCCGCCATCCGCTGTGGAATGTCGCTCGGTTCGAACGGATGAAATGGCAGGATGGAAAAGCGCTCCGGATTTTCGGCGGGATGAATGCCGGTCTGCCCGATCAACATTCGGGATTCCTGAAAATAGGTGGCGCGGCGGACGGCCTCCGGCGGGCTCAGCCAGGCGAATGGCGCGGACTGCTCCGGCGTCGGTTTCCAATCGGCGGCCTTCGGCTGGCGGAGCATCAGCATGATCCGCGCGAGGATGGGCATCACGCGTGCGAGCTCGGGCGTGACGTCCGGGGCCGGAACGGAAGCGGATGCCGGCGCCTGATCCGTCGGCGGAGGTGGTTCGGCGCCCGGCTGCGGATAGAGCGGAACGAGTTGGGGCTCGGGCCGGTAATACACGCGATCGAGCCGCGCTTCCCGGGCAAAATCCGGAAAGCGCTCTTTGCACTCGAGGAGAAAATCGAGGAGATCGTCGCCGCTCCGCGTCGGAAACAGTTCGGCGGCCGACTTGGGCAGCCGCCACTGCTCGTGGTTCACGAGCCGGAAGGCGATGAAGATTCGCTCGGCGGCCTTGTTCGCCGCCAAGCCCCAGCCGGTGCCGAAGAAGTGGGCGTGTTGCGCGCGTGGACGGGCGTGCTGCATCCAGGCGGGCGCCAGCTTTTCGTCGTCGAACAGGTCGTTCTCGAATCCGCTCATCGCGTAGAGCACCGGCTCCGCGTCGGCCGCGACGCGGACAACGTCCATGTGGCCGGTCGCGCTGTTGAGCTTGAACTCGTGCAGGGCGAAGAACACCGCCGTCCACAGGTCGTCTGTCACATCGAGCCCAACGCTCGGCAGCCCGTAGTGCTGCGCCGTGGCGAAGGCCCAGAGCCGGTAGCGGTGGCTGACGCGAAACTCCGCCAACTCGGCCAGCTCCTCGTCGGAGTGCGCGCGAGCGGGCGCCCGCTCGGCGAGGTAGAGGTCGAGAATGGCAGCCCAGGTTTCAAAAATTGAGGAGAACTCGAGTTTCCCGCGGGCGGCCGACGGGATGATCGAAGGCTCGGTGACGGAATCTTCGCCGAACAGCCGCTGCGATTCCCCGGCGGTGCGCGAGAGGGTGAAGCCCTTGTTCTGGCCGCGCCAGCGGAGCAGGAGGCTCTTGTCCGGCGAATGCATCCCGGCAGCGTAGGCCGCCAGCGCCTGCGCCGAGTTGACGTCGATGACCGGAACCCGACGGATCGGCACGCGCAGGAAACGCCCCTTGGCCAGGTGATCGATCGGCGACTCCTTGAACTGGTCCGTCTGGCCGTAGACGGCGGCGCCGGCCTGGGGCGTGAAGCTCCAGACGTGACCGTAGTGGTTGTCGATGTAAGGCTCGTCGGAGTCGGCTGTGTTCAGCCAGTCCGGATTGGCGGCGCTCGAAATCCGGTCGCCTTGTCCGCGGACGTTGTGGAGATGCGGCCGAAACTGGAACGACCCGGGCATGTCAGTGGAGGGACCGGAACATTTCCTCGGTCAACTGTTGCGCCACGGTGAAGAGCTTAGGCTCGACGGGCGGCCGTGCCACCACCTCGAAAGAACGGTAACCGCGATTGATGTCGCCCTGGGCCGGGGCCAGCCGAGGTCCAATCTCGAGTTCCTGCACGTGGAACGTCAGGGCTTCCAGCAGCGCGAGGAGCGGACCGTCGGTGTAGGGCTGGTGGAAGATCGACGGCGGCTCGCGGTTTTCCTTCACCGCATCCACCCGCAACGCGCGCATCTTCGACGCTGTCGGCCACACCTGGCTGACCTGGTTTAGGAGGCACCGCAGCGGATTCTGGGTCAGCTCGATCGTGGCCGGCGTATCCTCGATGATCAGGAAGCGCTGGTCACGGTGACGGGCGAGGGGAGGAAACAGTCGGTGGATGTGGCCGGCCGGGCCAAGGTCGATGTTCGGCTTGAACCGGCACTCGATCAGGGTCGTGCGCGTCGCGGCGGAAATATGCGGATCAACGAGGCCCGCTAGCTTCACCTTGCTCGGCGGGACGCGGTAGCTTCCGATCATCCAGGTGATCCCCTTCAGGAAGACAGACTGAAACTCGTCGCTGTCGACGAACGGCACGATGAGGCGGCTTTCCGGGACGTCGCCCTCGATCGAGCGGCCCTCGAGCCAGCGGGCGGCGACCAGACAATCGCTGACTGAGGTCCAGACGCTCAACTCCGCGGCCACCTTCAGGCAGGCTTCCTCGGGAAAGAGATCTTCGAACGACTAGCTCACGGAAGGTCGGAGGGAAGAGTTTTGATTGCGCCGGAACGCGCAATGGAACATGGACGCAAGCGGCGCTGGCGTCGATCGCTTAAATGAACGAATGCTGCGGCGCCCGCGGTGGAGGACGGCACCCGCCAGTACGCGACCGGAACGCCCGACGAACTGCAGGAGGCGGAGAACCGCCTGGGCCCGATCGCCCAGCAGATACGAGCGCCGACCCGGCCGCCGATCCAGGCGATGGGGCGATACCTCTTCTTGTTTGGTCTGCTGCTGTGTTGGTCAGGGAGAGCGGCTGCGGCAAAACAACTCTTGGCCGCACGATTATTCGTCTCTTATACCCGACATCTGGACGCATTAAATTCGACGGGAGAGACCTCGGACCTTTGGGAGAGCGCGCGTTGCGCCCGATGCGCCGACACCTCCAGATGGTTTTTCAAGGTCCGTACGGTTCGTTGAATCTGCGCATGATCGTTGAAGCCATGCTCAACCAGGCATTGGATATTCATCGGCTGTTTCTGGGTTCCGCCAACCGCCGGAATCGAATTGCCGAGCTGCTCTCAGACGGCGGTCCTGGTCCCGCCCAGGGGCAGCGATATCCGCACGGATTCAGTGGGGGTCAGCGGCAACTAATTGGCATTGCCCGGGCGCTTTCTGTGGAGCCCCGACTCGTGGTTTGTGACGAACTGGTAAGTTCGCCGGCTTCTCGATTCAGGCGCAAATTGTCAGGAGGCGCAGCTTCATCTCTTCGGACCGGCACTCGCGCGCCCTTCTGGGCAATGCCAACTATTCTTCACGTGGTGAAAATTAATCGTCACTGCACACTCTGGTGCTGTGGGTCGTTGCAACCACACTCAACCAGGCTTTCACATTGACTTCGCCATGGGATCCACGACTACGCGAACCCGTTGTTCTGCATAAAAGCGCTGCGTCACGTCCATCGTGCTATGTCCCAGCATGCGGGAGGCCGTAAATAGATCAGCCTGCGCGGTGATGATGCTCCCAAATTCCTTCCTCAACTCATGCAATGGCTTATCGGCAACTATGCGGTTGGTGCGCAGCCAAGCCACAAGACGATCAAACACATCGCGGCATCGATAACGGCGATCCCGCGCCTCCCGGGGCGGCGGAGCGTGCCTCGATTCAATAACGAAGACCCCGCTGGCGCCCGGGCGGAATCCTTCCAACTCGGCAGCAATTGAGGCAGCAAGCGGGACCATTCGTTCACTGGTTTGTGTCTTTGGTGAAAAGAAATCGTTCGTCATCACCCGAACCGAAGGTGAGGCCGATGTCGCATCAATCTGTGACCAGCAAAGAGCGTCGAGTTCACCACGACGAAGGCCGGCGCATAGAAGAAGCAGAAAGGCCTTCCATGCCTCCTGGTCGTTTGATTTGAGCTGCTCTCGCGCTGCCGTCATGAGCTCACACGCGTCAAAAGTGCCAACGTACCGAGTCGAGCCTTCCGGTTCTAGATCCACACCAGCGAAAGGAAGTGGATGAGGCGGCTCCATCCCGATCCGCTTCAGAATACCCCGTGAGAAGAGTGCCCTGGCCTGCCTAATGAAGCTGTTCGCGTTGCGTCGTGCCCGCTGCACCTTCAAGGGAGTGGTTCCGTGCGAGCTCACGAATCGCTTTCGCCACAGATCGACCCGATCCGGGGTGACAGAGGCGAGGCCTACCCTTCCCACCGACTCCAGCCACTGCTCTCGGCCCCCCGCGCGGTAGTCGAATCGCTGTCCGTCGGGGTCTTTGATTCCTTCAAGGTCAGCGACGATGCGACGAAAGCTGGTTGCGTAACCCGTGAACGTTCGCGGGTTGCCTTGGAACACTTTACCGGCGGCCACAATCCAGTCCCCAACCGTGGGACCCGCGAGTTGGGGCTTTGGCTTTGCCTCAGGCAATACTTCGTCGAGGGCATGCTTCCAACCCTTCGCACGCAAAACGGCGTAGAACTTCGCCGCCGATCGGCTTGCTGCCTGACGGTCGTTTGTTGCCAAAGTGACCTCACGCCTCTCACCGGCGAACTGCATTCGCGCACGCCACTCCGGAACTGTGTGGAGGCGGCCATCCTCATCACGCCAACTCCTTCGGAAGAGCCGAGGCTCCCAATATCTGGGGGAAAAACGGCCGACTCCTTGGCCCTTACCAGGGGGCTTTCCTATCTGATTTATGATCAGATGAACCGCATCCGTGGACTGCGCCACTTCTGCGCCACTTTGTGCGTCGCACGGTGTTGCGTCGGGTCGTGCCATGTGGTGGTCAGAGTGGCCGATTAGCCTCATTTTACAAGGCTTTCATGGGACTGCATGCGACTCCCTACAACTGCCTACAACACGCTAGCAACGGACTTCGGATCAGAAGGTTGCAGGTTCGAGCCCTGCCGGCCGCACCATTCAGGATCAAGCAGTTACACAGTTTTCTTCCTCCGAATCGCTCCGGAAATTTGCGTTTGGTAACGGTTTTGGTAACGTGGTTTTGGCTTTTGGCGCAATCCCGGTAACGGTGCAACGCGCCGCAACCTGAGGCTCCCCACGACCCCAAACCAAACTTTCGCATGCAGGTGTTCAAGCGCTCCGGTCGCCCCGGGTATTACGCTCGTTGGCAGGCAGACGGTCAGGACTTCGTTCGCGCTACCGGCGAAACCTCCCGGGCCAAGGCAATGGACGCCCTCCGTCGTTTCGTATCCGAGACGCGGGACGACCAGAACCTCCATCAACCTCTCCAGCGACTGCTCGCCCTCCTCGAATCCCAAGGCCCCGGTCCCAACGCCAGCCAGTTCCTGGCAGGAGCCCGCCTCGTGCTCCGCAGGATCGTGGCCGCCCTTCCCGCCGACGAGCAGGCGAAGGCACGCGAGGATATCGCGCGCGAGTTCCGCGCTGGCCAGGGTCCGCAGCTCAAGATCACGGACAGTTGGCAGGCGTGGCGCGATTCAGCCAATCGGGAGTCCGAGCCCAAGGCACGCACGCTCCAAGGCTACGAGGCCATGTGGCGCCGATTCCAAGCGTGGTGCCCAACCGCTGGCCTCGTTCATCTGGACGACATGACCCGCGCCAACGCGGAAACCTACGCCGCGGATCTGTGGAATTCGGGTGTGTCGCCCAGCACCTTCAACCAGCACATCAAGCTTCTCCGCAGCGTCTTCCAAGCGCTGGAGAACCGCGCCGGGCTCACCGACAACCCTTGGTCCCACCTGAAGAGCCGCAAGCGGGCACTTGATGAAGGCCGACGCAACCTCACCGAAGCCGAGCTTTCAAAGGTCCTCAACGCCGCACAGGGAAACCTCCGCCTAATGCTGCACATCGGTCTTTTCACAGGCCTGCGACTCGGCGACGTCGTCAACCTCCGGTGGGAGAATGTCGAGCATGACCCAGTCCTGCGCGAGCCACGCCCAGGGTTCATTGTGCTCGTGCCGCTCAAGACCAGCCGCTACCGGAAGAAGCTCGATATCCCGATCCACCCAGCGCTCAGCCAGCTCCTGCAGCAGCATCGAATGTCGAGCGCGCCAGGCGAACTGCTTTTCCCCGAGGAGGCGAAGGCGTACTCGGCCAACACGGCGAACGTATCCGAACCGATCCAACGTTTTTTCGAATCGTGCGGGCTTGAAACGACGGAGAAAGCTACCCATGGCCACCGACGTCGAGCCATCGTCCGGGTGGGGTTCCACAGTTTGCGGCACAGCTTCGTCAGCCTTTGTGCCAAGGCGAAGACTCCCCTGCACATCGTTCAGAAGCTGGTAGGCCACGGTTCCCCGTTGTTGACCAGCGACGTCTACCTGCACTTGGACGCTGAACAGAAGCAGGCAGCCATCGAGTCATTGCCCACCATCACCCTGGTGAATTGACCATGGCCACCGGGCTTCGCGCCACGGATTCCAATTCTTCGCGGCGGTACCGCACTGCGCCACGGACCCGAACCGGATGGAGGGTTCCTTCGGCCACCATCCTCCGAATAGTAAATCGCGAAACGGAGAGAAGCCGAGCCGCCGTGGCTTGATTGACAAGGATGGCAGGCGACGACGGCACCTTGCCAGCATCTCCAATCATCAGAGCGATTCCCGCATGGATCAGGTCCAGCGGGACTCCCGCCGCCCTCGCAGCGGTAACAATGATCTGCTTCGTTGGCCGGTTGAGCATCGACGGGCAGTAATCCTACCCAGCCGCATCGGTCTTTTGGTGTCCCGCATACACATTCGCGCGGAATGAAGACAAAATCAGCACGAGGGGTTTGACTCGGCCCTGCCTTCAACCGGCATCCACCCAGCGAATCAGCCAAGCCGACTGGTTTCCCTATGAAGCCAGCGCCGGACCGCGAGCGGATCGTACCGGTTCCGACGGCGTTCCACCCGGTAGAACGGCAGGCCCCGACGTTGGTAGAGCTCAATCGTGCGCGGCGTGAGGACGAGGAAGACGGCCAGCTCACGTTTGGTCAGCAATCGATCCGGTTTCCGTAACGGCAAAGGATCCGCGAATTCGCCCCCCTGAACAGCAGGACAATCAACCCCTGGCGAAAAGCCTGCACGGTTCCCCGAACTTCTTGATGTAAAGGGAACGCAATCGTACCGGCAGGCCTGGTTCCGGCGGCGCGCCATCTGAGAGTTCCGCTGACCACAGTCCTCCCTTGTGCGCGATCTGCAACCGGCGCACCCCGCGCGCCGGTGAACGTCCCGCGGGACGGATCGCGCGCACCAGTTATCGCCTGACGCCACGAAGTTACGCGCACGGGCCCCTCCGCAACCACCCACCCGCCCACTCGACGCCTCGAAACAGCCGCATGGGCATCCGCAGACTTCTCACGAACGACGCCACATTCCCACCCGCAATCCGGTGCGAGCACCACCGGACACGGCACAAAGACTGCTAAGAGCAAGAAGATCGGGAAAAGTCCGGGCACTTCCTTCCATCCCCTTGGGAACCCCGCAGAACGGCAAAACGAGACCACACCGCGCGCATCGCCACCCCCACAGAAGAATCCGATTCCAGACCGCAGGTCTCGTGGGAATAGGGCCCACCACACCAACCGGTCCATGCTCCGCCATCAAGCCCTTGATCTTTTGGTCAGACGGCGCACTCCCAAGCGCATCTTCATCGTCTGGGACCCCACAACGCTCTGGCTCGGACGCAGATGCCCGCCCCGCTACGGCCCATAGCCCTCCCGTGTTGACCGACCTGCGGTCCGACGCCCCGTGCTTCCGCTGCCGATAACCCCGTTCGGCAGCTCGCGGTCCGACTCTCGGGTGTCATCGCGGTGGGCACCCCAATGGCGAGCGACTCCCGGTGATCCCCATTTCCGAACTGGTCACCAAATTCATCCTGTCTTCCTCCGAGAATGGGGGAATCTTGAGCTTGATTGAATCTGCACCTGATTATGCTTCGATCCCCTGTGTTGGCCCTCCTCAGCCTAACCTTGGTCGCGACGTCGGCACCATCGCTCGCCATTTCTGATCTCCAACCAGAGCTTCATCCTGGATTTCGGACATCCCCTCCAGATCTAGGGCAAGCTCATCTCTCATTAGCCGACGACACTTTATCCCAATCGCACCTCCTTCCTCGATCCGCGTTCCGGTTGCTCCAAGCGCGATCCGCGACTGAGATCGTTGCGGAGCGGATGGCAGCGTTTGCGCGAGAGAGACGGGCCATTGCCGAGCGATGGGCAACCAAGAAAGGTGTCACGCTCTCATCCGAGGCGTCGCGCTTCTTCGACGCCGCCGCTGCCGGGGACTCGGCGAAGGTTCAAGAACTGTTCGCCGTCCTCGACGCCCGGCGACTCCCGGACGGCCGACGGCCAGCGAATGTGAAGGCAATCTGGGATGCGATCATTGATACGTACGGCACCGCCTTCGTGGTGGCCACCTGGCCGGCCGATTCGTTGGTCGAATACGCGCGCTCCGTCCTCGCCACCGTTCCCGTGGGCGCCATCTACCTCGCGGGAACCGATCCGGGCCGCTTCGTGCCCGGGCTCTTCAATGATCTGTCGGGAACGAACAACTGTATCATCCTGACTCAAAACGCACTTGTGGATCCCGGTTATCTTGACTATGTGGAACTACTTCACGGTCAGCGCCTCGCCTGCATCTCGACGCAGGACATTCAGCAAGCGATGCAGAGCTACTCTTTGGACGCTCAACGAAGGGCGCGGCACGATGCGGAAAATCCCAGAGGCCCCCGCCTATTTCAACCAGATGAGAGTCTGCAAGTGACGCCGGACGGCAAGGTAAACTCCTCGGGACTGGGATCCATCATGGCGGTGAACGAACTGCTGGTCCGCCGACTCGTCGAGAAGAACTCTGGGATTAGTTTTTACCTCGAGGAAACGCGGCCTATGAAGGGACTATACACGGACGCTCTGCCGGCTGGTCCGCTCCTGCGACTCCGACCGCCGGACTCGGAATCGAAGGCACTCCAGAGCAGAGCCACTTCCACTGTGGAACTCTGGCAATCGATGGCGACACAGTTTCGGAACGCAAAGAACCTGCCCCCTGAGTCACCAGTCCGAATGGCTTGGTCCAGTCTCGCACGCGCACACGGCGGCTATTTCCTAGAGAGAAAGTTGCCTACCGAGGCCGAGATGATCCTTCGCATCGCGCTGCAAATCTCATCCCGGAACGAACCGGCCATTCTCCTGCTCATGGAACACCTCAACGCAGTAAACCGTCGGGACGAAGCCTATTCAGCGCTCAACCGATTCCTGCGGTCCAATCCAGAGGCAAACCCGCTACTTTTCGAGCTGCGTCAGGACCTTGCCCGGCAGTCCCCGCCCCCATGAACCGACATTCGACGGCGAATCATGACGCGTAGTTGAGTAATGGTTGACAAGAGTATCATGAAATCACGACGTCGAGTCACGATAAGCGGCGCGCGCCGCATGAGGTGGTCAACAACATGGTTGTTGTTCCTTGCGACGATGGGAGATCCGGGGCTCGCGGCCGTTGCGCCTGCGGAATCCAAGCGCTTTGCGGCCCCGCCCCAGCCCGTGGGATCAGTGTCCCTTTCGCGTGATGCCACCCCGGGCTCGCTCGACATCGTTGCCTCCTTTGCGGAATCCGCTTACATATGCGGCCTGGAAAGCAGCGCCAACCTTCGGGACTGGACGCCGGTCTCGCATACCAATGGTTTCCGCACCTTCCGATTCGCGAGAGTTGTACCGGATCGCGAACGGCTGTTCTTTCGTGCGGTGGATCTTTCAGCCTTCCTGCAGGTCCAAGGGCGGGTCATCGACGCCGAGGGTTCTCCCATCGCGGCAGCCAAGGTGCGCTTCGACGGCGGCCTGACGGCGACTTCGGACGCCACCGGAGTTTTCACCGCTGTAACGCGCGTTCGTCGGGATTCCAACGATTACTTCGAGGCCCGAGTGGAGGCTGAAGGCTTCCGAACAGGTGGCTTTCTTCTAAGCGCAGGTCGCCTCCGGGGTCAGCTGGTTTCCATTCCGCTAGAGCGAGGGGAAGCAGCGGAGACGGCTCCAACCTTCGCGTCCATCAGTTCCACGAACGTCACCATCACCGTTCGTGCGCAGGATGGAAGTGTCGACAGGCTCACCATCAGCTCCGGTGGAGGCTACCGCTTGGGGATGGATTACGGCGGCATCGAGTCCGGACAGCTGAGTGGCCGACGGTGGACCTTTTACGTTCTGGGCAACAGCGATGGAGGCCCTCCCCCGTGCAACCCTGGCAGCGGCTGCACCTCCAACGGTTCAATGGTTTTCGAATACACCTCCCCTACTGGCGGTGTGTTTCAACTCAAGACCGACGGATGGTTTGGGTCTTTGGTGCAGGGGGAGTTTGAGATTGTCCCGCCCCCTTAGAACTGACCCCTCTCGTGGCGGTGGGTAGAACGTCACGGCAGAGGCCCCGGATCTCCTCAGAGGCAGACCGGTCCGATCCGCACCGGCGTGCTCACAAATGCACACAATTTTTCTTCGGCGTGGTTCGGCTTGACGTAACCGTCCGGCGGACCCGTCGGGGTCTCGGAGCAGGGTCGGAGCCTTGCAGCAAACGCGTTCGCACTTCTGGCGTGGAATTGGCGATCGCCTCAGACGGTCGCCGCGATGGCTCCGGCAGCCATGGCGCGGGCGTCACGCCCACTGCGGGACGTCAGCTCCTAGTCCCATCCACGGCAAGTGCAGGGGAACAGTGACCCGTCTCCGATCGATGGAGCCGAGCGGGGCGGTTCGAGGAGGCCGGGGGGAGTTCACTCGCCGAATTCCTCATTGGAAAAAGGAGTCTCTGGCGTCCGGGTGTCGCACGTGGTGGCGTCGTGTGGTTGATCCACGCTATCGGCCTCGTGATTGATGGGAATGGCCAAGGTCAGCGTGGTACTGCAGGCGGCCAGGACCTCGGTCAATCCGATCTCGCTGAAGTAGCTGAAAAAAAGGTCCGTGGACGCGGCCCGTCCATCGACAAAAACCCAGTTGGCCGAATCCGTGGCGCTGAAGAGGCCGTCGAGTTGCCGTGTTTCGGATAGTTCGACGAAGCGGGCCTCCGAGTGATGCGGGTCAGGGTGGAGTTCTCGTTGTCGGTATCGATGGCCAAGTGGGGGATGCCCTTGTCTTTGGAGGTATTGGACGAACTGGACGGAGAAGAAGCTTTTCCCGACGCCTCCCTTGCCGTTGAGGACGATGACGATGTGTTTCATGGGTTGTTGGTTGAAGTTGTGGTCGGGGTGGATGATGAAAGCATTCGGACCCGGGCCACTCGGGGACCTCTGGCTAGTGAAGGTGGGGTTGGTGCCGGGAGGGCTGGACCCAGCGGCCCCAATGGGACCGGGTGGGCTTCGGAGCCCGAACTCACCTCTGGTGTGGCCCTTTGGGGTGGTGAGAAAGCGACCTTTCGGCGAGTCCGTCCCGTTGCCTTGGTGGACGGAGCGGCGGTTTCGCCCAGAACCTCGCGACAGAATTTCCGGAGAGTGGTTCTCGAAACCCCAACCGTCCTGGCCCGAAGAATGGCTTGAATGGTCTCGAAGGACCCACCCCGCTTGCGAAGCCCCTGAATGAAATCAGTCAAAGGCGTCAGGGCTGCGAATCGAGGAGGCCGTCGAGGACCATGCTCCGCGAGGAGTCGATCGATGTCGTGATTCGATGAGTCGGTCATGGCGCCGTGGATCTGGTTCACACACCAGTGTGCACACCCGCGTGGAAATGCTGTGAGCTCGTCGGCCCACACAGGTGTAGATTACGCAGAGAACAGGTGGGCGCGCTCCCGAGCCAATCCCGTGTGCGCGTCGCTGTGCGCAAGGAGTCCGCATCATGCGCACGCAGGCACCTTTCTGCCGGTGCAACCCAGGTGCACGCAGGTGTGCACACCAGTTCGGATAGGAGTCGGAACTGATGTGCATCGCAGCTCGCCTCACCGTGTCCAAACCCGTGTCCGCGCGCGTGTCCACTCAAGTGCGCATCCACGTGTCCGCCAGAGGGCGCATGAGAGTGCGCAACTGGTGTACACTTGGTGTGCGCCTCCTGCGCGATTGGTGTCCGCCAAATCCTTCCGAAAGGAAGGGGTTCGGCGTGCGTTGCCCAAAAAGTGAATAGCAAAAAGCGGACTGCGCTCAGACTGCTCGGGATCGATGCAAAGTGTCCGGCCGATGCGGATGCGATTCTGAGTCCGTTTGCGATGCGTTCTGGGTCGCCATGGAAGTGAATGCGGCGATCTGAGTCAGGAATGGTTGGTACCGAGAAAGTGGTGTTGAAGGTGAGCGAAGTAGACAGTTGCCTTGGTCTGTCGTTCTGAGAAGGGAGTGCCGTCAGTGCTGCGTCCTGAATCTCGGTCCGCACATGTTCGGGAATGCCTGTGTTGGGTTCGCCTCGGTCTGGGCTGCATGTCCCCCTTCCCCTCCATCCAGCATTCCTCCCATCCCTGACCCTCATGCACCCATCCGTCGGTCGAGTGCCGAATCTCGTGTTCATTCGTGGCCACAAGTCCACCAAAGGTCCCCACTGCATTTGGTGTAGGATCTACACATTCTTTGGAACGAAGCCGTGTAGCGTCTCCGGTCAGTGGTCACGGCTCAGACCCAATACAGCCTCGGAAACGCCCGCTCGTACTTCGCCGAGCATCTGGCGGTCGGGGACTATTATGCCGAGGGTCAGACCGTCGCCGGCCTGTGGTTTGGCCGTGGTTGCGAGCGCTTGGCTCTCGCCGGTCGTGTTGGTGAATCCGAGTTCCTCCGCCTCTGCGATAATCAGCATCCCTCCACCGCAGAGCCCCTCACCGCTCGCCTGAATACCGTCCGGGCCTCTGACAGTAGCACCACGGCCAATCGCCGGATCTTCTTCGACTTCACCTTCTCTCCCCCCAAGTCGGTTTCCATCGCGGCGTTGGTGGGAGGTGATGACCGAATAGTGGCTGCCCACGCACAGGCGGTTCACTCGGCCCTCTCAGAATTCGAGTCCTTTGCCGCGACCCGAATCCGAGTCCACGGTGCCGACACCAATCGGTCCACTGGGAATCTGGTCAGCGCCCTCTTCACCCACGAGACATCCCGGGCACTCGATCCACATCTCCACACCCACACCATCGTCTTCAATGCCACCTGGGACCCCGTCGAGAACCGGTGGAAAGCGCTCCAGAACCAGGATCTCCTGGGTGCCAAGAAATTCGCCGAGAACGCCTACTACCATGAGTTGGCCAAGGCGCTGCGAGGTTTTGGCTATCAGCTTCGGAATCGGCTTCAGGGGGATTTCGAGATCGAAGGGATCGCTCCGGACCTCTGCACCCGCTTCTCCAAACGCCATGCCCAGATCGACCAGGCTTTGACTCAACTCCTGACCGATAAGCCCGAACTCGCTGGGGCCAACCTCAAGGATCTTCGAAGTCGACTGGCAACGGCTGAACGGGCTCGCAAACAGAAGGAACTGGGCCGAGCTGAATTGCAGGATCTCTGGGAAAGCCAAACCACCACAACGGAGCGCCAGGCATTCCGCCAATTGACTCGATCGGGTCCCGGGAATGCCACGGTCTCCATGGAAGATGCCGTCGCCTGGGCCGAGGAACATCTCTTTGACCGCGAGTCGGTGGTTCCGGAGCATCGGATCTGGCAGGAGGCGTTGGCTCGGAGTCGAGGTGGGGATTTCACCCTCGCTGAGCTGAAGTCCTTCACCGGCGCTTCCAGAGGCTACCTGCGACACCCCGACTCCCCGGGTACAGTAACCCTGCCCGAGGTCCTCCACCGGGAGCAGCACATTATCCGACTCGCTCGCGACGGAATCGGCGCCTTCCATCCCCTCGTCCGAACGGGAGCCCCACTCGATCCCAGACTCGATACCGACCAGCGAGAAGCCCTGGGTCAGCTCCTCGGGTCGACCCATGCCATCACCGTGTTCCGGGGTGGTGCTGGAACGGGGAAGAGTTTCGTCCTCCGCCAACTCGTGGACCAGGTCATGGCGAGCGGTCGGCCGGTGATGGTCCTGGCCCCGCAACGACAGCAGGTGGTCGAGATGCAACAGGCTGGATTCCCGGAGCCTGCCACCGTCGCCCAGTTCCTCCTCCAGAAGGAGCTTCCCCAGGGAGCGGCCGTCATCGTCGATGAAGCCGGACAGATCGGAGGCCGGCAGATGCTCGATCTCCTCCGATTGGCCCAGGAACGTGATGCTCGGGTGATCCTCTCCGGGGACACTCGCCAGCATGGGCCGGTGGAAGCCTCGGATGCCCTGGTCGCTATCGAACGTCATGCCGGGGTGAAACCGGTGGAACTGCGACGTATCCGGCGTCAGGACCCGAACCTGGGCAAGAACCAGAAGGAAGCCAGAGCCATTACCCAGTACCGATCCGCCGTCGAAGCCGCCGCCAAGGGGGATCTCCGCAAGTCCTTCGAGCAATTGGATGCCATGGGGGCCGTGGTGCCCTGCTCCCCTGGCGATCAAGCCGACCGGTTGGCCGCCGAGTATCTCGCCCTAACGTCCTCCGGAGCCCCTGCCGTTGTGGTGTCACAAACCTGGTCGGAGGTTCATCGGGTCAATGAGCGCATTCGTGATGCCCTGAAGTCCAGGGGGCTCCTCGGGACCGGCGACACCATGGTTCAGGCACTGGATCGCCTCGACCTCACCACTGCCCAGAAACGGGACCAGCGGTTCTATCCGCCGGAAGCCGTGGTCGTCTTCAACCGGAAGGTCCGCCAGGCCGAAGCCGGCAAGACAGGTAAGCTCGCGGCCGTCCTCCCCGATGCGGTCCTCGTTGAGACCGAGGGCCGGCTCGTTCGGGTCGCCAACCGAATGTTGGACCACATCACGGTCTCCCTGCCCCGCGACATTCCCTTGAGCTCTGGGGATCGGCTCTGTCTCAAAGCCAATCGCACCCTGCCTTGTGGAGCCAAGGTCACCAATGGGGAACTGGCCACCGTGAAGTCCGTGAAGACCGGCGGGGAGATTGAGCTCACCGATGGTCGGATTCTCAATCGGGGTTATCGGGAGTTCCTGCCCGGATACGCCGTCACCTCGTACGGGTCCCAGGGCAAAACGGTCGACTACGTGCTGATCTCCGACTCCGGCAGTCGCCCCGCCACGAATGCCCAGCAGTGGTACGTCTCCATTTCTCGTGGTCGCAAAGGCATCCGCATCTTCACGACCGACAAGGAACAGCTTCGCGAAAACATCCTCGCCACCGGTCATCGGCCTCTCGCCGTCGATCTGGCCGGACCCGTTGCTCCCCCGCGGAATGTCCCTCTGCGTTGGCGCCGGTTACACAGTCAGTTGGTGCGATTCGGCCAGTTGGCTGTCGCCCGGCTTGGCATGATCCGCTTCCTCCGTCCCAAACCTCGAACCCCAGGAATCAGGCATGAGCAGCAAAGGACCCGAAAGCTGGGTGTGTGATACCAATGTCCATTCCCTGCGGGTCGAGGAATCCCCGGAGCGCATCCTCCTCCTGCCCTACGACCAGTTCGTCTACGCCGAGTTCCATCCTTCGGGATCGGAGCAACGCCTGGATCTCATGTTCGCCACCCATGAGGTGCAGATCCATGGGTACGCCCTCCGCCGTCTGGTTGTCGCCCTGCAACGGCGCGAGTTGGCCCTCATCACACCCCTTTCTTCCTCAGCCCGACCCGCCATCTCCGACGGTCAAACCGTCATTCGGCAGATCTCGGTCAGCGAGGTGAAGAACCCGGATGCCGCAACGCCGGGACACGCAGCCGCCAAAACCTAAACCCATGTCTCCTTGGAATGACGCGAGTGAACTGGTCGGCACCTACGGGTGCCGTGCCATGCCGTGCGCCCAAGAGCTTGCGGCCCCCCTGCAATCAGGCACCTGCATTGCCTCGGTCTCGGACCCTGGACCACTCAACCCTTCCGAGGGTCTGGTCGCGGTCTGCCACCCGGGTGGTCCGGCTTCCTTCGAATCCAACGGGGACCCCGACCTCCGGCCCGCCGCCCTCGCCTGCT
Source organism: Verrucomicrobiota bacterium (assembly GCA_963205105.1). Classification (GTDB taxonomy): domain Bacteria; phylum Verrucomicrobiota; class Verrucomicrobiia; order Limisphaerales; family CAIMTB01; genus CAIMTB01. The sequence continues at coordinate 34,846 of CAUJJW010000008.1, forward strand.
CCATTCCAGGCGGACAACACCAACAAACCCGAAAACGAAACACACAAAAAATCGAAACGTTATGGCCTGGATCGAAAGCCATCAGTCCCTCGGGGGACATCTGAAGTTGCGCCGATTGGCACGCATGCTGCGTGTCCACGGCGCGCAAGCCATCGGACACCTACACTACCTCTGGTGGTGGGCTCTGGACGGGGCGCCGACCGGCGACCTCTCAGGGCTCACCCACGAGGAAATCGCGGAGCTGGCGGAATGGCCCGGTGACCCGGATGCATTCGTCGCTGCGCTGAAGGCCTGTGGTTGGCTGGACCCG
>CAUJJW010000009.1 GCA_963205105.1 Verrucomicrobiota bacterium
TGAACCCGACTCGGAACCGGCCCTTGCGAATCCATTCCTTGGGCAATTCGAAGAGAAACCCGTTGTCCAAACCGGAACGCAGGGTGGCGAGGTTCCCCTGCGCCGTGATGGCGGGATTGTTGACCGGCGCCAGCGGCGACCCGGGCAGCACGGTGTCACCGGAGTACCCGACCAGCAGGGCATTCACCGCATAGCGCCCCACCCCGGTGGTGTCCTGGGACAACCGCGCATAGGCCCGAGCCACCGTGGGTTTGTTCGCCACCAGACGGGTCGAGTTGTCGAAGTCCTGCGTCGTCTGAACCACTTCAAGTCCCAGCACCTCGAAGTCGCGCTCGATCGGCTTCGCATCCGCCGGAATCCGCCAGATGGAATTGCCGGTGATCCAATACAGCCAGCGACGGTCGGAGCGCAGTTTGAAACCCTCCAACGAACCCCCAGCAGTCAGCTTGTCGGCGATGGTCCCGAACGGGCCGGACAAGAAGTCGCTGTTGGCCCCGGACACTCGGCTCAGAATCTGCGCGTTGGCGTCGTCGTAGGAACATCCAAAGACCCCGCCACAACGCAGCGGCGTGACCGTCAGGTAGATCCGGTCGCTGGTGACCGCAACGCCGCGCACCTGCTGATCCACGTTCTGGGTGTCATACGCGACCGACACGCTCCGGTCGCGGGCGGAGATCCGCAGCAGCCGCCCACTCACCCGCGAGGACGCGCTCGTGCCCACGGCGGCATAGATCGCGGTGGTGTGGTTGCGGCCGATGAAGATCCCTCCGGGCCCGCCACCGCCCGCCGTGGACTCGTTGCGGACCGCAAAATCCCAGACATCCCGCGCCAGCAGCGCCGGTGTCGCGTTGAAGGGGTCCAGGTCGAACTGATAGAGCAGCCGGTCCTGGGTCAGCACGAGCAGCGAATCCTTGAGGCGCGACCCGTTGTTCTGGAGGACTTCCACCGGTTGCATGCGGCGAACCACCCCGCCCGCCGCCGAGAAGGTGCGCAAACCGGCCAGGCCGGTGGGTCGTTCGATGAAGAAACTTCCCCCGCTGGCGTACGAGCCCCAAAGGTCACCCCGCCACAACATCACCGCGCCGTTCGCCGCCACCGGCACCAATTCAAAGCGCGGTGGATTGCCCGAGACGCGATCGATCAGGATCCGGGTGGAGTCGGCGAGCGCATCCGTGAACGAGGACGCCAGCGGCTTCCGTCGCAGAACGCCATTCGCGGCGTAGTAGACGTGAAGATCGTCACGGACCGCGCCGTCGATGGAAAAGTTGTAGCCCTGTCCCACGTAACGCGACACGGGTCCGGTGAGCACCGCCGGCGCCCGGATGCCGAGATTGGCATGGACCGCGAGCGTTCCTTCACGACGCCCCACCTCGCTGGCCAGGGCGCCGCTCTTCCACCAGAAAATCCCATCGCGAAACAACTCGAAGGATGAAATCCCGGGCACCGTTCCACCCCCCGCGTCAGTCACCGCCCGGTGTGGTACGGCCGGCTGGGCCTGCCCGGGCTGGGACCAGCAGGCGAGCAGCAGGAGAAACAAGCCGCGGACAGGTGGGGCAAAGGATAGGGGGCGCATGGGAGATCAAGCTGGTTCGCGGCAGGAGGCACCCTCACAAGACCCACACAAGGCGTCCCAGGAGACTCGGGGGCAACACAACCCGAATGCGGACTCAACCTCCCGGAACGCCCCCACCCTGTCGATGGGTAAGCAGGAAAAGATTGGAAGCACCTCCTTCGTATCGAAGCGCAGGACCCTCCTCGAACTGAAATCACCCAAGGCTCAGGATCCACTGGCGTTCCGATCGTACGCCATCTCCGATCCTGTTCATCCCGTCCATCCTGTCCAAACTCCTTCCGGCACCCGATTCACCGATCCACAACCCGGGATCGCTCCCGACTCTGTGCGATCGACGGCGAAATCTTTGACCAAACGGTCCAATTCAAGCAGCTTCTGGCCGCACCACGGAAACCATGGGTCGAACCAGCGATGCTCGGGAGCGGTTGATGAATGCAGTCGCGGAGCTGTTTTGGACGCACTCCTACGACGGCACCACCATCGACCAAATCTGTGAACGGGCCGGGGTCAAGAAGGGGTCGTTCTATCATTTCTTCGAGGACAAAGCCGCCCTCGCCCAGGCCTCGCTCGCCATGGAATGGGACAAGTACCGTCCGACCTACGACGCCATTTTTTCGGCGACCCTTCCCCCGTTGGAACGTATCCGCCGGTACTGCGAAGCCATGGTGCAGGAACAGGTGGACTTGCAGAAGCGCCACGGCTGTGTGCTCGGCTGCCCTCTCTGCACTCTGGGCAGCGAAATCAGCACCCAGGACCGCCAACTTCGCGATCAGGTCCAGGACATCATGGCCCACGGCCTCAAGTACCTCGAGACCGCCATCCGCGATGCCCACGCCGCCGGCCTCATCCACGCCCCCGATGCCGCCGCCAAGGCCGCCCTCGTCCACGCCTTCCAACTCGGACTTCTCCTCCAAGCCCGCATCAGCAACGACCTCAACGTGCTCGCCAACGTCTGCCGCGACACCTTCGAAATCCTCGGCGTCGCCCCCACCCCCGCTCCCGCCCGGCCCAAGCCCCGACGAAAGTCGTAGAACACCGGACTTGCCAGACCACAATACCGGCCTAACTTCGCCGGCGTTGTTGACTAGATAGTCCACTATTCCGTCAACCGTCCGCTCATGAATCCAGCCCCGTCCCTGCCATCATTCCGGCTCATCGCCCCGTTCCTCCTGGCCGCCGCCGCCGCGTTCGCACCCATCGGCTGCAAACGTCCCGCCGCCCAGGCCGGAGGCCCACCCCCGACTCAGGTCACCGTTGCCCCCGTCGCCCAGGAGGAAATCGTGCTCTGGGATGAAATCACCGGACGCACCGCCGCCATCGAATTCGTCGAGATCCGTCCGCGGGTGTCCGGGCACCTGGACAAGGTCCTCTTCGAATCCGGTCAGCGGGTGAAGAAAGGGGACGTGCTGTTCGAGATCGACGCTCGCTGGCATCAGTCGGACCTCGAACGACGCGAGGCCGAACTCGCCATGGCCCAGATCCGCGTCGACAACGCCGAACGCGAGGCCCAGCGCAATGTTCAGCTGCTGGCCAGCCGGGCCATTTCCAAGGAGGAAGCCGACGCTCGTGAAGCACGCTTCGCCGAGGCCCGGGCCGCCCTGCTCGTCGCCAAAGCCGCCCGCGATTCGACCCAACTGGACCTCGATCACACCCGGGTCCGCTCCCCGATCGATGGGCGCGTCAGCCGGGCGCTGATCACCGCCGGGAACTACGTCAGCGGCCTCGCTGGCGGTGCGACACTCCTGACCACCGTCGTGTCGGTGGATCCCGTGCATGTGTATGCGGACCTCGATGAGTCCACGTTCCTGCGTTTCAGCGCACTCAGCCGGGCGGGCACCCTTCCCCGGGACGCCGAGGGCCGGGTGCCCGTGGAGTTGCGCCTGGGAGACGAAGCAGGATTCACCCGCCTGGGCTATGTCGAATCCCTGGACAACCGGCTGGACGAGCGCACGGGCAGCATTGTCGTGCGGGCCCAGTTTCCCAACCCCGACGGCCTGATTCTGCCCGGCTTGTTCGCCCATCTCCGTTTGCCGGGAGGCGCCCGGACTCCGGCGCTGCTCATCGAGGAGACCGCGATCGGCACCGATCAGGCCCAGAAATTCGTTCTCACCCTGACCTCCAGCAACACCGCGGCCTACCGGCCGATTCAACTCGGCCCGGTGTACCAGGGACGCCGCGTGGTGCGAGAGGGGTTGCAGGCTGGTGAAAAGATCATCGTCAACGGCCTCGCCCGGGTCCGACCCGGCATGCCGGTGAACCCCGTCGAGGCGTCCGCCAACCCCGCATCAGGGGAGGTCCGCACCGCAGCCCGCTGAACGCCGCACAGTTCGGTATGAAACATAGTCCACGCGCCTTCATCGGCGCCCCATGGCCATGAGATTTTCCCATTTCTTCATACGGCGCCCGATCTTCGCCGGCGTCTTGTCGGTGCTCATCCTGATCCTGGGTCTGATCGCCATGTGGCGGCTGCCGATCAGCGAGTATCCGGAGGTCGTCCCACCCACGGTCGTGGTGATGGCCAATTATCCTGGCGCCAATCCCAAGACGATCGCGGAAACCGTCGCCGCCCCATTGGAACAGGCGATCAACGGCGTGGAGAACTCGCTCTACATGTTCTCCCAGGCCACCAGCGACGGGGTGATGACGCTCACGGTCACCTTCAAGCTCGGCACCCCGATCGATGACGCCCAGGTCCAGGTGCAGAACCGCGTTGCGCAGGCGCTGCCCAAGCTGCCCGAGGAGGTCCGCCGGCTCGGCGTCACCACCACCAAGCAGTCCCCCGACCTGACCATGGTGGTCCATTTGTTCTCTCCCGACAGCCGGTACAACGAGGTGTACCTGCGCAATTACGCCACCCTTCAAGTCAAGGACGTGCTCGCCCGCATCCCCGGCGCGGGTTCTGTCCAGTTGTTCGGGTCCGGCGACTACGCCATGCGGGTGTGGATCGATCCGGATCGGGCCGCGGCCCGTGACCTGACCGCCAGCGACATCGTCGCCGCGCTCCGTGAGCAAAACGTTCAAGTGGCCGCCGGAGCGGTGGGCCAGCAGCCGGTGGGGAATCCCGTCGCCTTGGAACTGCAGATCAACGCCAAGGGACGGCTCCTGGACCCCGAGGAGTTTGGCAACGTCATCGTCAAGACGGGGCCGAACGGGGAGAAGACCCTGCTCAAGAGCATCGCCCGCATTGAGCTTGGGGCAGCGGGCTACAGCCTGCGCTCACTGCTAAACAACCGCACCGCGGTGGCCATCCCGGTCTTCCAATCGCCGGGCGCCAACGCCTTGCAGCTGTCCGAGGATGTGCGCCGGACCATGAACGAACTGAAGGCCAACTTCCCCGATGGCCTCGACTACGCGGTGGTTTATGACCCGACGGTGTTTGTGCGGAGCTCGATTCAGGCAGTGGTCAAAACCCTGCTCGAAGCCGTGCTCCTGGTGGTGGTGGTGGTCATCCTGTTCCTCCAGACCTGGCGCGCCTCGATCATCCCCCTGGCGGCGGTGCCCGTCTCGCTGGTGGGCACGTTCGCGGTGATGCTCGCGCTGGGGTTCAGCATCAACATGCTCACCCTGTTCGGGCTCGTGCTGGCCATCGGGATCGTCGTCGACGACGCCATCGTGGTGGTGGAGAACGTGGAGCGGAACATTGCCTTGGGACTGTCGCCCTTGGAGGCGACGCGCAAGGCGATGGATGAGGTGACCGGCCCGATCATCGCCATAGCCCTGGTGCTGTGCGCGGTGTTCATCCCCACTGCATTCATCAGCGGGCTGACCGGCCAGTTCTACAAACAGTTCGCCATCACCATCGCGATCTCGACCGTCATCTCCGCCTTCAATTCCCTGACCTTGTCCCCCGCGCTTTCCGCGTTGCTGCTGCAATCCCATCACGCGCCCAAGGATGTGGTCTCCCGGGCCATGGAACGTTCCCTGGGCTGGTTGTTCCGCCCCTTCAACCGTGCCTTCGCCTGGGCCGGCGACCGTTACGGCGCCAGCGTCGCCGGACTGCTCCGCAAAAGCGCCATCGCACTGGTGGTCTACCTGGCCATGGTGATCCTGACCGGCTGGAGCTTCACCCGTGTGCCCACCGGTTTCGTGCCCACCCAGGACAAGCAGTACCTCGTGGCCTTCGCCCAACTCCCGGACGGCGCGTCCCTCGACCGCTCCGATGCCGTGATGCGCAAGATGGCAGACATCGGCCTCAAGGTGCCCGGGGTGCAGGATGCGGTGCAGTTCCCCGGCCTCTCGATCAGCGGCTTCAGCGTCGCCCCGAACGCCGGCATCATCTTTTTCGGACTCAAACCGTTCGAGGAACGTCACGGTCCGGAACTTACCGGACCCGCGATCGCCGAGGCGCTCAATCGTGAATTCGGCGCCATCCAGGAAGCCTTCGTGCTCACCGTCCTGCCACCACCGGTGAACGGCCTGGGCACCATCGGCGGGTTCAAACTCTTCATCGAGGACCGCGCCGGACTGGGTTACGACGCCCTCTACCAGGCTGCGCAAGGCGTGGTCGGCAAGGGTTACGAATCCGGACAACTCGCGGGCTTGTTCTCCACCTTCACGGTCAACGTGCCCCAGTTGGATGCCGAGGTGGACCGGGTGAAGGCCAAGACCCTGGGCGTCCCGTTGCAGAACGTCTTTGAGACCATGCAGGTGTACCTGGGGTCGCTGTACGTGAATGATTTCAACCTGTTCGGCCGTACCTGGCAGGTGATAGCCCAGGCCGATGCGCCGTTCCGCGACCGCGCCGAGGACATCACCCGCCTGAAGACCCGCAACTCCCTCGGCCAGATGGTGCCCCTGGGGACGCTGGTGTCGGTCAAGGAATCCTTCGGACCCGACCGCGTACTGCGCTACAACGGATACCCTGCGGCTGACCTGAACGGCGGACCGGCGCCCGGTTTCAGTTCCGGCCAGTCCGAGGCGTTGATGGCGAAGATCGCGTCCGAGAATCTGCCCAAAGGTTTCGCCTTCGAGTGGACCGACCTCACCTACCAGCGAATTCTCGCGGGCAACACCGGGATGTACATCTTCCCGCTCTGCATTCTCCTCGTCTTCCTGGTGCTCGCGGCTCAGTACGAAAGCCTGCGGTTGCCGCTCACCATCATTCTGGTGGTGCCGCTGTGCCTGCTGTTCGCCATCGCCGGCGTCTGGGTCACCGGCGGGGACAACAATATCTTCACCCAAATTGGCCTCATCGTGCTCATCGGACTCGCGTGCAAGAACGCGATCCTGATTGTCGAGTTCGCGAAGCATCAGCAGGACGTCATGGGCCTTTCCCCGGCCGCCGCCGCCATCGAAGCCTGCCGCCTGCGCTTGCGCCCCATCCTCATGACCAGCATCGCCTTCATCGCCGGTGTCTTCCCCCTGGTCGTGTCCACCGGCGCCGGTTCCGAAATGCGCCGCGCCATGGGCGTCGCCGTGTTCTCCGGCATGATCGGCGTCACCCTGGTCGGCCTGTTCCTGACGCCCGTTTTCTACGTGGCCCTCATGAAGGTGGGCCGTCGAAAGAGCGCCCAGCAATCCCAACCCCACTCCGGC
>CAUJJW010000010.1 GCA_963205105.1 Verrucomicrobiota bacterium
CAGGACATGTCCGTCGATTTCGACGGCGGGCCCGATGATGAGGTGCGTGCGATTCAAAGGCTTCCCGGATCAAAAATCCTCGTTGGCGGCGATTTTATGAAATTCGGCACCCATCGGACGGGATCGCTGGTGGTGCTGGACGAGGATGGACATATCGATCTCACTGCTACTCAACGCATTGCCATCTTCGGACGAGTGGAGGAACTGGTACCGGACGGGGACGGCATGCTCGTAGCTGGGGCGTTTAGCCGCATTGGGGATCACCCGACGTACTCGCTAGCTCGTCTCAATACAGACGGGACAATCGATAGGCATCTCCAATCCAGGCTTCCTCGTCCATCCCGTATCACATCCGTGGCTCGCCTCGGCGACGGATCGTTCCTTGTGTCTGGCACACTTTTCCACGGACCCAACCTTGATGTTGACTGGGTCCGAATCGCTCGACTTCTACCGAACGGAGAACTGGACGTTCCCTATGTCGAACGATTCGGTTTTACGGAGGAATCATTCCATATCAGGGCGCTGGCCGATGGACGCATTTTCCTGGCAGGATGGTCGTCGGCATCTTCTAAGCGCCAAGGATTCGTTCGATTTCTCGAATCGGACGGTACACTCGCTGCCCAGCAACCCAACGTGACCTTCCGACCGCTTCTAGGCAATGAGCGCCTGACTACCGTGCCCTTTGGAACAAACGGCATCCTGATGGCAGGCTCGTTCAGCTTCATGGACCCGGTGCTGGGTTCCTTTGCAGGCTTGGCTGAGTTTCAGAATGGCGAAATTCAGAAGCCTGGAAATTATGCACTACCAGCCGATGCAGGAATTCTGCCCTTTTCCACCGCTCTCGATCCAGAAGGTCGGCTTGTGATCTCTGCGGGCCTCCGTGGCCGCAACCAGCTCTTACGAAGCTCGAGTGGTCAACTCGACCCCGCTTTTCGCTCCACCATCGATGGAGCTGTCACGTGCATGGTCGCCAATGCGCGTGGGGATCTCTATGTGGGCGGGCTGTTTCGCCACGTTGGAGATGTCGTCCGAAAGAACCTCGCGAAACTCTACGGATCCGATCGCCAGGAGCCCTATCTCCTGGGCCCATTTCGTTCGGAACGAGGATTGCTGCTTCAATTCGAAACCAACGAAGGGTGGAACTACGAGGTGCAATCGACCGCCGATCTCGGCTCTAGCGAATGGGTGGCTGCGATCTCGTTCCAAGGAGATGGAAAGGTGAAATCGCTTGAAGCGGACACCTTCCACACCGCGAACCAGTTCTTCCGTGTCCGAGCCCGCCCATAGATGGTTCCCGGTCGCTGCATCCGCAGCGGCGAGTTGGTCTGGAAGCGCAGCAATCCCCCCCTTCCTCCCCCCAAAGAGAGCCCCTACTGCCAGGCACGCGCCGTACAGTCTACCCATCGAGGTGCTTGACGACGTCCATGTCGCCCTCGTTGCGGGGGACAGTGGGGTCACGTCCCGACAATCAACCATTGGAGTGTTTTGGATTAGCGCTGCCGGTCCGACTGGCTGGCCTATTCCGGGACACGGATGATCTCGGATCGTGGAATCAGGAGGTGACGGAGCGCGGTGGACGCCCGCAACAGCCGACGGTCGATGAGTCGCAGAACGGTCTCTTCCCAAAGGTCCAAGGCCTCCGCGGTCTCCCGAACGCTCAGGTAAATATTCAATGTTGGGACCTGACCCCATTACGACCTTCGGCGATCCAAGTCGGTTCCGATATGGGTTGCCCGCTCTTCAGCGCACGTCGCCGACGGGCGGGACAGATCGACGGAAGAATGCACCGGAGGAATCTCCCCCACAGGGGAAGGTCGAGGAGGGTTGTCGTCGGGTCCCGGGCTCGGAACGTGCATGACGCCCAGCGATACCACGGAAGGCGCTTCGTTCGGTGTATTCCCTACACATTCCCCGCCTTGTGGTCGGATTTCCGCGAAGCTCTAACCGAGACTTGCGGCTGCTGGCGGCGAACCGCAGCTGGAATCAAACGCCAGAATCGCTCGGCGTCCTCCCGAGTTACCAAAGCCTTGTAGTGGGATTTCAGTTGGGCAACGGAATGTCCCAGTTGTTCGGCGACCGCCAGGGGATTGCCGTCCTTGGCCAGCCAGTAGCTCGCGGCCGTGTGGCGCGTCACATCCTTGGGCCAAGCCTTCCATCCCAGCGCATCGCGAAGTCGCCGAATCGTGCGCCTCCGAGATTGGTGGGTGAGAGGAAGTGCCGAACCTGACTCCTTGGCGATCTTCAACCAGGTCACAGCGGCCGGAAGCGGTGTCACAATCCGTCGTTGGCGGATTTTCGAGGTCTGGGCTTCCACACGAACGTGCGCTTCCCTCCCATCGATTTGGATGGAGTCCCAAGTCGTTCGTTCCGCCTCTTCCGGTCGCAAACCACAAAATGTGGCCAGTCGGCGGTGAGTGGAAGCGTTTGGAGCCGGCCTAGACAGCACAACAGATTCGTAAATGCCTGATAGCGTGCTGAAAGGAACCTAAGAGGAAAGACTTGGAGGATGGTGCGCGCTCAAGGGTTCGAACCTTGGACCCCTTCCGTGTGAAGGAAGTGCTCTACCACTGAGCTAAGCGCGCTCCCGGCGTTGCATGAAGTGCAACGAGGCGGAGAGCATAAGGTCCCACCGAAAACCGGCGCAAGCGGGTTCTTGGTGATCTTAAATTTTCGCCAAACACGATTCCCAGGCCCAAACTGCGCACGTTCCCCAGTCCGTCGGCCACTGCCACCCATCCACGCCCACTCCTGATGAACTCGTCACCCTGCCGAAACCCCCTCATTGCCATCACCTTCCTGGCCCTGATCTCCCTGACCCCGGCGCTTCAGGCCCAGCCACGCGGACAACCCATGCCACCCGTGGTCTCGCCTGAACTTTCGCCGGAACGACGCGTCACCTTCCGCATCCTCGCCCCCAAGGCCGAGTCCGTCCAAATGGGCGGCAGCGGCGATATCCCCGCCGACTCCTTCGGTTCCTCCCGCGCGCTAACCAAGGGCACCAACGGGGTCTGGGAACTGACCGTCGGCCCGCTCCCGCCCGGCTCCTACCGCTACGCATTCAACGTGGACGGCGTCACGGTGATCGACCCGCGCAATCCCAGAACCAGCGAATCCAACGAAAACACCTGGAGCCTCGTCCATGTGCCGGGCGTGGACTGGATGGACACCCGGGATGTCCCGCACGGGGCGGTGTCGGAGGTGACCTACTGGAGTTCGACGCTGGACCGTTCCCGGCGGCTGCATGTCTACACACCGCCGGGGTACGAGGCCGGCGAAGGCAGGTATCCGGTTTTCTATCTGTTGCACGGCGCGTTCGATTCGGATGACTCGTGGAGCACCGTCGGACGGGCGGGGTTCATTCTCGACAATCTGATCGCCGCCGGGAAAGCGAAGCCGATGGTGGTGGTGATGCCCCACGGCCACACCGGACCGTTTCGGTTTGGAGTGCCGTTCAATGATGAATTCGAGCGCGAATTCACCGCGGACATCCTGCCCCAGATGGAGAAACGTTACCGCGTGCTCGCCGACCGCCAGCACCGCGCCATCGCCGGTCTCTCCATGGGCGGGGCGCACACCCTCAACATCGGCATCCCTCATCTGGACCAGTTCGCCTACCTCGGAGTCTACAGCTCCGGCATTTTTGGCATCACGGGTGGTCCGGGTGGAGGTCAACCGCAGGGGCCGAGCTTCGAACAAAAGCACCAGGCCATCCTGGATGACGCGAAGCTCAAGACCGGGTTGAAGCTCGTCTGGTTTGCGACCGGCAAGGACGACTTTCTGGTCGCCACGTCACGCGCCACGGTCGAGATGCTCAAGAAGCACCAGTTCGACGTGATCTACCGGGAGACCGAAGGCGCGCACACTTGGGACAAGTGGCGCGAATACCTGCACGAATTCGCGCCCCAGTTGTTCCAATAAACCGCGCGAACCCTTCCTCGCACTCTCCCCCTGCGGACGGGCCCCGCGTCGAACCGCCTCGCCTCGCACGGCGTCTCAGCACGACGCGGATCTCCCGACCGTCCCCTACGCCTGCCCGATTGTCCGCGGTTTTCCGGCCCGCAGCGCCCGCAATGTCCATCCGCGGTTGTTCTCGAACGGTTCGACCTTCGCGGTCACTTCCAGCACCGGATACCGGACCGTTGCCAGACCGTACGATCGATAGGTGTCGGCAAAGAGGTCCGTGGAGGCGATGTCCGTGCGGTCCGCGATGGTCAGAAACTTCATCGGCTCACCCGTCACCTGATGGTGAATGCGCTGCTCCACCACCAGACCGCAAACCACCACCTCACGCCCCACAAATTCCCCCACCCGGTTCAAGGGGCAGTAGCTCGACCAACGGATGTCGTCGAAGAGTTCCAGGGGATGCGCCGATGCCGTGAATCCCAGCAGGTCCCACTCCGCCTGGAGGCGTTGGCGCCGGGTCGGTTCCCGCAGTGGATCCGCAGAAAGCGGCCGGGTCGAAATGGAACCGTTCACCGAACATGAACCGGGGACTCCGGGGGGCGGGACGCCCGAGTTTGTAGTGGCGGGCGTCTCGCCTGCCGGAGAGCCGGGCAACTTGCCCGGCGGAAAGTGCGGGCGACCCCGTGGTGTTTGGACCAGAATTCCGGGGGGCGGGACGCCCCCCTCTCCGGCAGGCGGGACGCCCGCCGCTACAGAGGCACGGTTCAGCGGGAGTGCTGCCAGGGTCGGCGGCGGCAGAAGCCATCCTTGTTCGCGCCGGGAACCGCCACTTCCTCCCTGGCCTCGGGCCACGCGTTGAACGTCCCAGAATTGCGCCACCCGCCCGGCGCCGAACTCATCGAATGCCCCCACCTGCACCAAGGCCTCCAGTTCCTCGGCCTGAAGCCCGACCCGCTGGGCGACATCGGCCAGATCCCGGAACGGCGCGCGGCGGCGTTCGTCCAGAAACCGTTGTTGACTGACCTCGGTCAGGTGCGCCACCGCCTCCACCGGCACGCGAATGCCGTCCGGACCGGCGACATAGCCCGGGCCCGGCTGGTTGACGGTCGGCGGCAGAATGTTCACTCCCAGGCGGTGGCACTCCAGCACGTAGACCAGCCGTGAATAGAAGCCCTTTCCGTGGGTCAGCACGCCCGCCAGAAACTCGGCGGGATAGCGGCTTTTGATCCAGGCCGCCTCGTAAGCCTCCACGCCGTACGCGGTGGAATGGGCCTTGTTGAAGGCGTATCCCTGGAAGCTGGTGATCAGTTGCCAGACTTCCCGGGTTTTCTCGACGGGATGACCGCGTGCCGCCGCCGCCGCGAAGAACTCCGGCTCGATCTCCTCCACAATCCTGGGCTTCTGCTTCACCAAAGCCCTCCGGAGCACATCCGCCCGACCGGCGGAAAGCCCGGCATACGTCTCGGCGATTTGCAGAATATGCTCCTCGTAGACGACCAACCCGAACGTGCTGCGCAGGCACGGTTCCAGACAGGGATGAGGGTACGAGGGAGGTTCCATGCCTTGGTACCGGCGGGTGAAGGCGAGTTTCTTGTTCTCGTTCGCCGCCCCGGGGCGAATGACCGACACGATGGCAATCAGTCCGTCGATCTCCCGCACGTTCGTCATCCGGCACAGGTTCAGCATGGCCGGCGACTCGATGTGGTGCACCGCCCGACTGCCGCCCGATGCCACCAACTCCCAGACGTTCGGGTCTTCCCACGGCGTGAGTTCTGCCAGATCCACGCTGACCCCGTGGTTGTTCCGGATCGCCGCCTTCGCATCCCGCAGAACCGCCAACCCGCCCTGGGCGAGAATGTCCATCTTCACCAAACCGATGGCTTCGGTGACATCCATGTCGTAGTGCGTGGTCGGCCAGCCCTTGTTGGAAAGAAACGTCGGGGTCAGTTCGTGCACCCGCTGTCGGGTGAGCACCAAACCGCAGGGATGCATCTTGGGATTGCGCGGTCGTCCATCCAGCTTGGCCGCCAGCAGCAACGCGGTGCGGTACGGTTCCTCCTGGATCGGCAATTCGCGGGTCTCGATCCCCTGCTCCAGCATCTCGATCAACCGGGTGCCGCCCTTCCACGGAAACCGGTCGGTGAACCGCCGGATCTGGCCCTCGCTCAATCCCAGCACCTTGCCCGCGTCCGCGAAGGCGCTGCGCGCCTGGAACGTCGAAAAACCGCCCACCACCGCGCTGTGATCCGCCCCGAATCGCCCCAGCACCAGGTTCACCACGTCATCCTTCCGGTCGTGCGGAAAATCGATGTCGATGTCGGGCAGCTTGTGCATCGCCATCCGCTCGGGATTCAGGAACCGCTTGAAATAGAGGTCGAACCGGATCGGGCAGACGTTCGAGATGCCCAGCCCGTAGCAGACCAGGGAATCGGCGGCGGACCCGCGGGTGATCCATTCAATGCCAGCCGCCCGACAATCCTGCAGCAGGGTCCAGGTGTGCAGGAACAGGGCTTCGTAACCCACCTGGGCAATGATCCCCAATTCTTCCTCCAGCTGATCCCGCAGCCCGCCGGCCTTGTTGCCGTACCGCCGCCGGATGCCTTCCACCACCAGGCGCCGCAGAAACAGCCGCGGACTCGAACCATCCGGCGGCCGGAACTCCGGGAACTGCGGCGGCCCATACGGAAAGCCAAAGTCGCAGGCCTCGGCGATCTCCTCGGTGCGCCGCAGCAATTCCCGATGCCGGTGCACCCAGGCCGGCAACGCCGCCGCGCTTCGAAAGGGATACTCGCCCGTCCGCTTCTCCGGGTGGGCCGCCGACAGCAGCGTCCGTGTCCGAATGCTTTGCACCATGTCGTACAGGGGCCGTTCCTCCGGCGATCCATAGTGGGTGCGGGGAACCAGCACACCCCGTGGATGTCCCGCTTGTTCGGGCCGGGTAACCGCCTGGTAAAAACGCGGGCCAAACACCGATTCCCAACTAGCGTCGGTGCCCACGGCAATCAGGCCGTCCGCATGTTCCTCCACCACGCTGCGCGGGAACGGCAGGCGCTGGCGGGCAGCCACGGCGGTATCCTCCTCGCCCGCCATGGCCGCCCCCGGACCGCGGGACAACAGCCGGCACAGATTCGCATAGCCGGTCCGGTTGCGGACATAGAGGTAGAGCGGTCCCTGGGCGGTCTCGAGTTCAGCCCCGAACACCGGCCGAATTCCCGCCCGCTTCGCCGCATCGGCAAATTCGCCGGCGCCATGGAGGTTTCCCAGGTCGGCCATCGCCACCGCCGGCATCGCGTGGCGCACGGCACGTTCCACGATCTGCTCCGGGGAAAGCGTGGAATCGAGAAAGGAATAGTGCGAATGGCAGCCCAGCGGGATGTAACGGGCCGGTTTCGCCGCCACCACCCGAATGGCGATGCGCGGCATCCCGGGCACCACCGGGGCCACCGAAGCGACCCTTGGAACCGGCGTCATCACCGCCACGGCCGCGTCCCGGGGACCATCCCGCAGGATGAAATCATGCCCGCGCTGGACCACGCTTGACCCATAGCGATGACGGAGGTCTTCCACCGCCAGAATCGCGCGTTCCCGCCGCTCGCGGTTCGGCCCTTCACCGATCAGGTCCAGTTCCCCCGAGAACCGGGCGTCGTAGAGATTCGAGAGCTTCAACCCCACCATGCGCAGACTGACGCGGCGCTCCCACGCCCGCCGCATCAAGCCTCCCAAACGACCGTAGACGTCCGTCTCCAGATGGGTGGGTTCTCTCAGGCTCTCGCTCACTTGCGAGGTCTCGTGGTCGTTGTACTTCACCGTCACGGTCAGCGTCCGGATGGCCCGGTGGTCGGTGCGGATTTTGGCAAACAGTTCGTCCGCCATCCGGCGCAGGGAAGCCTCGGCAAACTGTTCATCCGTCAGATCGGCCGCAAACGTTTCCTGGGCCGAGTACGACTTCTGCGGCGCGCGTTCGGGCAACACCGGACGGTCATCAATCCCCTGGGCGAAGAGGCGCAACTGCCGGGCCTGCCCGCCGGCGATCAGTTCCAGCAACTCGGCCGGCACCGCGGCAACGTGCCGGATCTCCGCCAGACCTGCCGCATCCAGGCGCCCCGACAACTTCGGTCCGACGCCTGGCAGCCACCGATTGGGCAGTGGGTGCAGAAACGCCAGTTCGGCACCGGGCGGGATCACCTGGAAGCCCGCGGGTTTGTTCGCCTTGCTGGCGATCTGGCTGACCAGTTTGTTCGAGGCCAGTCCTTCGCTGACGGTGATCTTGAGCGACTGCCGGATCGCTTTCTGAACGATGGCGGCGATTTCCGAGGGTGGTTTGGCACGGTTCGCCGTCAGGTCGAAGTAGCCTTCATCCAGTCCCTGGATCTCGACCAAGGGCGTGTGGTCCTCGGCGTAGGAGAACATGATCCGACTGAACTGCTCGTACCGCTCGAAGTCGCCCGAGATGACGATCAGCTTCGGACACAGCTTGCGGGCCATCACCGTCGGCATGGCGGCGTGAATGCCGAACCGGCGCGCCTCATAACTGGCGCTGGTGATCACCCCACGCCGTTCGCCGCCCACGGCCATCGGCTTTCCGCGCAGCCTGGGATCCGCGGCTTGCTCGACGGCGGCGTAGAAGGCGTCGCCGTCCAGGTGAACAATGGCGCGCGCCATGGCAGTTCACGGACGGTTCACGATTTCTTCCGAATCAGCGCCACCATCACGCCCTGGATCACCAATTCGGCGGCCGGAATGAGGTCCGGGTACTTCGGGTTCTCCGCCCTCAGGAACGGACGCCCACGCTGCACGAGGAACGTCTTCAGCGTGCTTTGCCCGTCGATCAACGCCGCCACCACATCCCCCGGTTTCGGTTCCTTCCCGTGTTCAATGACCACCACGTCCCCGTGCAGAATGTGCTTCCCGATCATCGAATCACCGCTCACCCGCAACGCAAACGTCCGGCTCGTGGTCCGGATGCCGACGGACTCCACATCCACGCTGATGCAGCCCTCGGCCTCCTGCTCCCGGTCCGTCGGCGAACCAGCAGGAATGCTGCCGTAGATCGGAATATCCACGATCCGCTGGCGCAGAGCCCGGAGCGGGGAGACGAGTTGAATGGATCGGGTTTTGCCCTCGGTGGTGGCGAGCAGGCCCTTGCGGCGCAGGGCCGCGACGTGCTTGGCCACCGCGCTCACATGGGGAATGCCCAATTGTTCGCCGATTTCGCGGTAGGACGGCGGTGGAGCGCCCTGCGCCTGGCGGAGTTCCAGGAGCCGAAGCACGTCGCGTTGTCGATGGGTGGCCTGAGTGTTCATGGTGAACGTCTGTTCACCCACCGACTAGACACACTCCGCCGACAGGGGTCAAAGGGAAGTTGTTGACGGGCGGGTTCAGGCGGCCCGCTGCGTTTCCAAGAGCTTGCGCCAGATCACGATGAAGGCGCTGGCGAAATCTTCCGGGCGCCGTTCGATCCAACCGGTCAACGCGTCCGGATGAAACCATTCCAACCGGTCCACTTCCGATTCCTGCCGCACAAACGGCCCTTCGGACGCGCAGCGGTAGACCCAGACAAATTCCTGGCCCGTGGCCGGCGTGGCTTCCAGATAGAACAGGCGCTCCGGAACCGTCGCCACCTCCAGGCCGATCTCCTCCCGCAACTCGCGCACCGCACAGGCATCATAGGCCTCGCCCTGGTCCAAATGCCCCGACGACGAGGAATCCCAGGTGCCGGGAAAGCAGTCCTTCCGCATCGATCGCTTTTGCAACAGCAGATCCCCGCGGTGGTTGAAGACCAGGACGTGCACCGCGCGATGTTTCAAATGAAGTCGATGCACCTCGCTCCGGGGACGTTGCCCGATCACTTCGTCCCGGTCGTTCACCACATCGAATATCTCCTCGGACATCCGGCAAGCCTGCCCGAGCCCCGTTCCCGTGGGGAGTCCAGAATCCCGTCACACCATCCCCGGCTGGCCGGGAACCGGCAGCGGGTAACGTCCGTCGGCTCCGGCTTGAACCGGTGCCGGCGCGTCGATGCTTTGGATCCGGGCCAAGCCCGGCGCGAGTTCGACCTCCGAGGCCAGGGCTTCGTCCCAACTGAGCATCTTCCCGGATTCGAGGGCCATGCGTCCGAGAATGCCCACCATGGCCGCCTTGGCGCAGCGCTCGGCTTCGTTGTGGGGTTTGTCGTTGCGGATGGCGTCCATCAGCAGATCCCACTCCTCCTGATAAGCATTGTGGGCCGGCCCCTTCCACTGCCACGTCATGTTCTCCGAGACCGTCCGGTGCCCCTTGAAGATCCGGGGACGGGAAATGCCTTCGCCCAGTTCCGCCGAGCCGGTCGTCCCGTGAATCACGCAGCCCCAATAGTCGTGGCACTGGTTCATGTGCCGCCCCTGCGCCACCATCCGGGTTCCGTCCGGAAACGCGTATTCCACCATGTACTGGTCGAAGAGCTGGTCCGGCTCGGTTCGAACCCGCCGCGCCCCCTGGCCCTGGGCGGACACCGGCCAGGCATCCTTCACCAGACAGCAGACGTCGAGGTTGTGGATGAGCCAGTCGAGCAGGAAACTCCCGTTCACCCAGGTGAAGTTCGAATAGTTCCGAATCTGGTGGGCCAGTTCCGATTCCCCCGCGCGGCGCGGCGCAAAGCCCACCCCGCCATGCATGCGATAGGCATACGCCGTGATGACGTCGCCGATGGCACCGTCCCGGATGCGTTGGACCGTTTCCTCCAGGGGTTTCGAATGCCGGCTCATCAGGCCCCCGGCAATCTTCAGGTTCTTCGCCTTCGCCGCCTCGCCCGCCCGCAGCACCCGCCGGATGCCGGGCGCATCGACGGCGAACGATTTCTCCATGAAGACGTGAACACCGCGCGCAACCGCGTATTCCAGGTGCATTGGCCGGAACGCCGGCGGTGTCGTCAGAATCACCACGCCATTCTTGGGAAGCACGTCGATCGCCTGGCGAAAGGCGTCGAACCCGATGAACTGCCGGTCCGGCGGCACCTGGATCTTTTCGGGATGCTGCTGCCGCAGGGCGTTGATGCTTCCTTCCAGCCGGTCTGGAAACACATCCGCCATGGCCACCAGCCGGGTCGGACCGCGGGTGGACAACGCATTGGAAACGGCGCCCGTCCCACGACCGCCACAGCCCACGATCGCCACATCGATGGTGCCGTCATCGGCCGCGTACGCCCCCACCTCGATCGCACGAGTCAAGGCGGCGGCGGCCAGCGCGGACCCGGAGTGTTGGAGAAAGGCTCGTCGGGTGGACACGGGGGCTTTCATGGTGCGCCGAGCGTAGGGCGGGCCGTGAACCTGTCCGGAGTTTTGGGGCGAATCGCCACCGAAAAACTCCCCCATCACTCATGAGCAATGCCCAGTTCGTTCAGCGTCCGCTTCAACCACGTCAGCGAATCCTCGATCACCGAACCATCGCACTCCAGGCTCAGGTTCCCCTCCCAGCCTGCATCCCGGAGAAGGGTCAGACAGGACCGTATGTTCTCGGCGTTGACGCCTTCCCCGATGGCGCAGTGGCTGAGCGCGATGCCCGTCGCCCCTCCCCGCAATGCCTCTGCCAGCGCCCGCGACACATCCTTCACGTGCACGGGGCTGACCTTCGCCAGAAAGCGACGCAGGAACGCCACCGGATCACGCCCTGCAATGAAGGTGTTCCCCGTGTCCATGTTCATCCGGAGAAAGGGACTGCACACGAACCCCAGCATCTCCGCCATCGCCTCCGGGTTGGTGGTGAAGAACCCGTGCGGCTCGATGTTGACGACCACTTCATGGGCCTCAGCCACCCGCAGAATCTGCGTGTAACAACGCTTCATCAGCGCCATGGCCTCGCCCGCCTCCAAACCCTCCGGCGCACGCAACCCGTCGGTGGTGTCGACACACGGACATCCCACCTGAGCCGCCCAGGCGATCGATTTCAAAACGTAGGGCACCCCGCGGGTCAGCCCCTCCTCGCCACTCAACGGGAACGCCGCGTCCACCTGCGAAAACCGCACCCCATACCGATCCATCTTCCGCCGCAGCAGCACCGGGTCCTCATACAGCGCCACATGCGGCTGATAGCCCAGTCCATGCAGCCAGCTCACCCCATCGATCAACCCACACTCGATCCGACCCACCCCGTTGCGCTGGGCCCAGTCCAGGCACTTGTCGAACGACCAGTACGATCCGTTGAACGCATCCGTGTGAAATCCAATGGTCATCATGGCGGGGCGGGATTCGGCGGAGATCATCTCCGTGGCTGCCTCCCTTGTTCCCGGACGCCGCCCCCGCGTCAACGGACCTGGGACCGGGGGGCGTATCTCCGTGGATGGGAGATCTCCAAGCATCGGAGGGTTTTGGACAGGATTCACAGGATGAACAGGATGCCCAGGAACCCAAGCGGAACGGCATTTCATCCTGTTCATCGTGTTCATCCTGTCGAAACGAGGGCTGTGTCCTCCGACAACACGGAGATGCGCCCCGGACCGGGAACCCTCCGAATCCAGCCGTGACAAGGGTTAATGACAACGGTAAGCCATCGGAATCCACTCACCGTCCGTCCACCCATCTCCCGCGACACCCATGCATTCCCGGCGCGCTCCCATTGCTCTCTCCGGTCTCCAGGGTCGGAGGGCCGCCTTCACGCTCATCGAACTGCTGGTCGTGATCGCCATCATCGCGATCCTGGCCAGCATGCTGCTTCCCGCACTGGCCAAGGCCAAGGAACGCGCCAAACGCATCAGCTGCATTTCCAACCTCAAGATGCAGGCACTGGCCTTCATCATGTACGCCGACGACTACCGGGAGACCTTCCCCACCGCGGACCAGACCACCGCCTGGAAGCTCGATGCCCTCTACGTCATGAGCAAGGACCAGGGCCTCACCCTGATCAGCTACGGCATGTCCGGCGGTGCGGTGCGTAAAAACGCCGCCGAATTCCAGGCCGAGATCCAACAGAAGAAAACACTCCCCACCACTTGGCGCTGCCCCACCCGGCTCGATCCACCGCGGCTCTTCGACGAAAAGGGTCTCCTGCACATCGACAATTTCATGATCCTCACCGGCCTTCGTGGCAACGGCGCCACCCCGGATCCCCGCTTCAAAGGCACCAATTCACCCGCCCGCACCACCGACCCCGTCGGACCGCTCACCGCCGATCACACCCAGGTCTTCCCCGCCCGCAAATCCTGGATCTCCAACCACGGCAGCAAGGGCGCACCCGCCGTCCTGGGCGAGGTCGACTGGAGCAACATGCCGTCCGGGATCAACCAGTCGTTCAGCGACGGCCATGCCGAATGGGTCCCTCAGTCCAAGATCGTGAAAGCCGGCCCCAACCTGCCCCACGCCAAGTCCCTCTGGGCCTCCGGTTGGCCCTGGGACTGGGCCTGGCTCGACCGCTGAATCGCGCCTTCGCTCACGGGTAGTCGATCGCGAGGTCCAGGGCTACCCGCCAGGTGCCACTCCATCCCGATCGACGCCACACCCGCGCCCAACTGCGCACCGCCTTCGGCGGCGTGGTGCCGCTCCCCAGCAATTCGCTTTCCCCCCACGCGTATCCCAGATCACCGCTTCCGGAAATCATCACGCCCTGGACCGCATCCCGAGTCTTGCGCGCGTTTGCGGACAAGAACCGCACCGCATCCGTCCGGCCCACGACCGGCGGAGCCCCGGGTCGCAACACGCGCACCCGCTTGTGACCATGGGCTTCTACCGCGGCCGCTTCACCCTCACGCGCTGATCGGCGGCCATAGGCTTCCTCCACGAACTTCAAATCGCGCCCACGCTGCGTCTGCTGCCAACCCGCCAACGGTTCATCAGCGTCCTCCGGTCCATCGGCATCCACCCGCCACGGGAAGGACATCGACGGGCCGCCGACACCAGCATCCAGCGCCACTTTCCAGCCCTCCGCCGTCCGGCGCCAAACCGTCAGATACTGGCCGGTCGCCTGGATCGTCGCATTCGTCCGCGACGCCCGATAGCGCCAGGGACCTGTGGTGAACCCAAGGTCGCCCGACTCCGCCAACCGTGCCGACGACGGCGCCCATTCCAGCAGTCCGACATCTTCCGGTGCCGTCTCAAAGAACGTCGCTCCGACCACGGGTCGTGGACGGAAGAGCAATCCATCGGGCGCAAGGTATTGAAGGAAGCCGGACTTGGCGCCCTGGGCGGCGACTGCCGCCGCGAAGTCCCGTTCCAACGTCACCAGAAGCTCCGGCCCAGCCCACACCTGAACCGCCCAACCCGCCCAACCACACAGTGCCAGAAGCTTCGTCAGTCCTGTCGCGTTCACGTCCGATTGAAACCCAGTTCGGCCCCACCCGCCACTGCGTTCCAGGCTTCCCGGAACGCCCGGCACTGCGCCTCCACCCAGCCCCAATCCTCCGCGATGACCCGTTCCTTCTGGAACAGCGGACCACCCACCCCGAAGCCGCTCGCACCGGCCCGCGCCAACGTTCCCAACGTCGACACACTCACCCCGCCCGTCGGCATCAGCCCCACCTCGGGCAACGCTTCCTTCAACGCAACCAAGAACCCCGCGCCCTTGCCCTCGGCCGGAAACACCTTCACCAAACGCGCCCCCATCTCCCAAGCCCGCATGATCTCGGTGGGAGACAACGCCCCCGGGAACACCGGAACCCCACGCGCCACACACCGCTCAATCACCCCAGTCACCAGGGTCGGAGTCACCACGAACATCGCGCCCGCCGCCAGCGCCTGCTCCAAACGCTCCACCGACGTCACCGTTCCTGCCCCGACATTCATCTCCCGGCCATGCGCCGCCACGGCCTCGCGAATCCGCTCGGTGGCCCCAGGGGTGTCCATGGTGATCTCGGCGGTGGTCAATCCCCCCCGCACCGCGGCCGCCAGGGCTCCGGCGGTTTCGCCGGCGGAAAAGCCCCTCAGAATGCCCACCACCGGCAGGGATTGAAATCGGGCGTCATCGAATCGAGTCAGGCTCATGGTTCCAATCCTTCCAGTCGTCCCAAAATCAACGCGTGCGATCGAAGCGTCGCGTGCAGCAAACGTTCCGGCGAAACCACCGTCAACCGGTCGGCGGCGCCCAACGTCTCGATCACGGTGCGATAGCTCTCGGAGAAGTGGGCGGCCCCCGCGATCACAATGGGCTGATCCGCACCCCAACGCACCAAGTCCACCCCCTCAGCCCCCAGCACCAGCCCCGCCAGATACCAGGCATTCCGGTCGGGCTCGCACCGGTGCAACACGGAGCGGACGCGCACCTGAAACAACCCGCGCGCCAACCCGAGGTCACGAACGGCAATCACCCCTTGCCGAAGCTCATCCCGGTACGTCTCCAAGTCGCTCGCCGACGCCGCTCCCAAAACCGGTGGAGGCCAGGCCACGGACACCTTCAGCAAACTCTGCGTCGACAACACCTCCAGCAGTTCGCCGGTCATGTAGGTTCGAAAATCGACGATCGACCCGCTCTCCACCCGGACGTGCTTCGCATGGGTTCCCGGAAGCACCACCCGACAGCCATTGCGCGCCCCGGACATTTCCGGCAGCGCCAGGACTCCCATGAGTTCGGTTTCCTCACCCCGCATCATGTCGGCACCCGTGCTCAGCCCCGACACCATCCAGACCGGATGCGAAGCTTCACCCACCTCCACCGTGCCCATCGACTCCACCCGCAACCCGTTTCCATCCCAAGCGCACGGTGTCGGAGCATACGGCAGCTCACGCCACCCGACAGACGACGAAGCCATGCCCGAAATCACCACCGGCACCCCGGAAGGCACCGAAGTCGGGCCGCCGCCCAGTTCGCGAATCGCTTCCACCAACACCTGACGAAAAACCCGGGAGCGCGCTTCCGGCTGATCCACGACGCCGGACTCCACGCACCGTCCGTGCACCTCGCGAACGCCTTCCTTGCTGCGGAACTCGCGGATCACCGACACATCCGACCGCTGCACCCAGCGTAACCGGAAGGACGTTGTGCCCCAGTCGCAGCTCAGGAATTGGGTGGGGCGCGTCATGCAGTCCCCAGCCTTTGCCCGACTCCCGACCCTCCTGCAAGCCCCGGCCGCCGGATCATCGCCGCGGGGCACATCTCCGTGTTGTCCGAAGACACGGCCCTCGTTTTGACAGGAGGAACACGATGAACAGGAGGAAATGCCGTTCCGCAGGGGTTCCTAAGCATCCTGTTCATCCTGTGCATCCTGTGCATCCTGTCCAAACCCCTCCAATGGTTGGCTCACCCATCCACAACTCGGAGATACGCCCTCGCCACGAAGCAGCTTCTCTTTCGCCCCAACTCCGTTGATGGCTCCGCCACCACCACCGATAAATCCCCCATGAGCCGCCTGGATGCCCGCGTTGTCCGCGGTTGGATCGCCGCCCTCGCTCTCGCTTGCACGTTGCCGTGCCCTCGTCTCGCTGGCGCCGATTCTCCGCCCGAGTCTCGTTCACCCGCCATCTTCCCGTTCTGCATCGACTGGCACGACTCCCGAAAACGGACCTTCACCGAACAGGCCGCCATGTTGAAGGACCTCGGCTACAACGGGGTCGGGCACATCGGGCTGGACAAGGTCGCCGAACGCCTCAAGTCCCTCGATGACGCCGGGCTGAAACTCTACCAAATCACCATGACGGTCGAAGTCGGCCCCGCCAAGGAGCCCTTCGATCCCCGGTTCACCGAAGTCCTCGCACTCGTCAAAGGACGCGGCGTGCAGTTTGCGCTCCTGGTCAACGGCATGAAGCCCTCGGACCCGGCCGTCGATCCTCATGCCGTGATGATTCTCAACCGCCTCGCCGACCTCACCCGCGGCACCGACGCCCAACTCCTGCTCTACCCGCATCTCGGTTCCTGGATCGAACGCATCGAAGACGCCTGCCGGGTTGCCGACCAACTCAACCGTCCGGAAGTCGGCGTCATGTTCAACCTCTGCCACTGGCTCCGAGTGGATGCGTCCCGCGATTACCGCCCGCTTCTGGAACGAGCCAAGCCACGACTCTGGGCGGTCTCAGTCAACGGCGCCGATGTCCGCGATGAGAAACCCGGCTGGGATCGCTATATCCAGCCGCTCGGCAAGGGGTCGTTCGATTTGGCGGGGTTCCTCGCCACGCTCCGCGACGTCGGCTACAACGGCCCCATCGGCCTCCAATGCTATGGCATCGGCGGCGACACCCGAGAGCATCTCGCCGCCTCCATGGCCATGTGGCGAACCTTGCGACCGCAGTACGCCAACCGCTAACACTTCTCTCATGAAAACACCCGCCACCCACCTCACCCGCCGTTCCTTCCTCGGCCAAACCGCCATTCTCGCCGGTTCCCTGGCCCTCGCCCATCCGGGTCTCGCCCAAACCGCGTCCAAACCTCGCACCCGTGTCCTCTCGGCAAACGACCGCATTCGAGTCGGCATCATCGGCGTCGGCGGTCGCGCCCGCTGGATTCTCAAGAATGAAGCCATGCCCGGAGCCGACGTGGTCGCCGTTTCCGACTGCTTCCTGTCGCGCATGGACGAAGCCGCCAGCCAGGTGGCCGGTGGTGACCGCTGGAAGAAATACCCGCGCTACCAGGACATGCTGGAGAAGGAGAAGCTGGACGCGGTGTTCGTCGAGACCACCACCCACGCCCGGGTCCTCATCGCCATCGAAGCCATGCAGGCCGGCTGCGATGCCTATGTCGAAAAACCCCAAAGCCTCACCATCGCCGAAGGTCGGGTCCTGGTGAACGCCGCCAACCACCTCAAACGCGTCGTTCAAACGGGTTCCCAACAACGCTCCATGCCGATCAACGCCTACGCCAGCCAACTGGTCCGCGAAGGCGCCATCGGAAAGGTCCACACTGTCGTCGTCTGCAATTTCCGCGGCCCCAAGACCTGGAATCCCAAGGACGAACCCAACCCCATGCCCGAGGGCCTCGATTGGAACCAGTGGTGCAATCAGACCGAGCTCCGCCCCTACTACATGGACCTCCAGTTCAAGTGGAGCGACTACGAGGACTACGACGGCGGCGGTCAGATCGGCGGGGTCAGCGGCTGGGGCACTCACAGTCTCGATCAGGCCCAGTGCGGTCTGGGGACCGACGATACCGGCCCCGTTGAAATCTGGCCGGAACCCCCGGGCGGGCCCACGTGCAAGGTCACCATGCGCTACGCCAACGGCACCCTGCTCAAACTGGAGGGCAAGGACCGCGGCATGGAGGATCTCGGCGCCATCTTCCTGGGTGAAAAGGGAAAGATCGAAATCCTCCGCGGCGATTTCCTCACGGACCTGCCGGAACTCAAACGCGACGCACCGCCTCCCACGCCGCAGGGACCGAAGGAATCGATCCCGCACATTCAGAATTTCTTCGACTGCATGCGGAGTCGCAAGGCCACGGCCGCCGACGCCGAGACCGGTCATCGCGCGACCACCGTCTGCCATCTGGTGAACATCTGCCGCAAGGTGCAACGCCGGCTCCGCTGGGATCCCAAGGCGGAACGCTTCCTCGACGACGATGCCGCCAACCAACTGCTCGCCCGCCCGCGCCGCAAGGGCTTCGAGCTACCGAAGGTCGGGTGACCTCGGTTTGGGGGAGCCCTTTCCCCCTTTCGCCCGGCGTGCGGCAGACCTAGCCTCGCGTCGCTATGACCGGGCAGCCCAAGGATCGCGGCTGGTTTCTGACCACGCACTGGAGTGTGGTGCTGGCGGCAGGCTGCCCGGATTCCCCACAGTGCGCCGCGGCACTGGAACAGCTCTGCCGGGCCTACTGGCATCCGCTGTACGCCTACGTCCGCCGCCGTGGTTACAACGAGGACGAGGCCAAGGATCTCACCCAGTCCTTCTTTGGCGAACTGCTTCAGCGCGAAGGCCTCCGTCAGGCGACCCAGGATCGCGGGCGATTCCGCTCCTTCCTCCTGGCGGGCATGAAGAATCACCTCGCCAATGCCTGGGACCACGCCCACCGCCAGAAGCGTGGCGGCGACGCGGTGATCTTCTCGCTGGATGCCGAGGATCCGGAGGATGGGAATCATTTCGAGCCCATGGAACATGAGACGCCGGAGTCGGTCTTCGAGCGGCGATGGGCGCACACCCTGGTCGCCCATGTGGTGCGTCGGCTGGAGGAGGAACAGGGCGACGACGTGCGACGGCAACGGTTCGAGGTGTTGCGCCCCTTCCTGCTGCGTCAGCGGCTCGAAGCGGGTTACGACAACGCCGCCCGCCAGCTCGGCATGTCCCATTCCGCAGTCACCTCCGCGATTCATCGGATGAGGCTGCGCTTTCGCGAACTGTTCCGTTCGGAGATTGCCCGAACCCTGGCCGACCCGGCGGAGGTGGACGCGGAGATTCGTCATTTGGTGCAGGTGCTCAGCCGGTCCGAGCCGGCACAGGATGCCGCTGCCGATCCGCCGCCCGACGGAGAAGAATCCCCGATTCGCGCGAAAGAGTGAGCCGACGTTCACTTTAGAATCCTGTCGATGGTGAACCCCATTCCGGCCCTCTGCCCCGTCTGCGGCGCCGCCTTGCCAGCCAACGACCCATCCGGGCTTTGCGTGGGTTGTGTGTTCCGCGACATGGCGAACCCAATGGATTTCTCCGACCTGGACACCGAGTCGTCGGAGCCGAATGGATCGCGTGAATTTGGCGACTTCGAGCTGTTGAGCGAGATCGCGCGCGGCGGCGCAGGGGTGGTGTATCGCGCACGCGATGTCCGACTGAACCGGATCGTCGCCCTCAAGGTGCTGGTCGCCGGCGAATTTGCCGCGCCGGAGTTCCTCAGCCGATTCCGAACCGAAGCGGAGGCGGCGGCCCTGCTCGACCATCCGAACATTGTGCCGATCTACGAGGTCGGCGGTCACGATCATCGGCCATTCCTGAGCATGAAGCTCATCGTGGGCGGCACCCTAGCCGCCTCCGCCCCCTCGGGTCCCGAGGCGGCCGCGCGCCTCATGTCCACCCTGAGTCGAGCGGTCCATTATGCCCACCAACGCGGCATCCTCCACCGCGACATCAAGCCAACCAATGTCCTCGTGGATGCCGATGGCGTGCCGTACCTGACGGATTTCGGTCTCGCACGAGTGCTCCAGCACGACAGCCACCTGACACGAACCGCAGCCGTGCTCGGCACTCCCAGCTTCATGGCTCCCGAACAGGCCGCCGGAAACAGCCGTGAACTGACCACCGCCGCGGACATCTGGGGTCTGGGCGCGGTGCTGTACCATCTGCTCACCGGTCACCCACCGTTCGCCGGAGCAACTGCGGTCGAAACCCTTCGTCGCGTGGTCGAAAAGCCCCCGGCTGCGCCACGCAGCCTCAACCCCGGCGTGCCGCCGGATCTGGAGGTCATCTGCCTCAAGTGCCTCGAAAAGAACCCCCGGGACCGATACGCCTCCGCCGAGGCCCTGGCCGAGGATCTCGATCGCTGGCTGGCGCACGAACCGATCCATGCCCGACCCGCCACCGCAACCGAGTGGGTGGTGAAATGGTGCCAGCGCAATCCTGTGCTCGCTGTGCTCCTGGTCCTGCTCCTCGTCGTGACTGGGGTGGGTGCGGCCGGGCTTCTCTGGCAGTCCCGCAAAACACAGCGCGCACTCCGCGATGCCCACCGGGCCCTCTACGCCGCCGAGATGAGCCTCGTGAAGCAGGCCTGGCACGAAGGCAACGTGGCCCGTGTCCGGGCCCTGCTCGACCTGCTCGTGCCCGCGCCAGGCATGGAGGAACTCCGCGGCTTTGAATGGCGCTACTTCCATGGGCTAGCCACTGGCCGAGACACCGACCGCATCCCCACGGGGGACAACGTCCAGAGCGTGGCCGTCAGCCCAGACCGATCCACTCTCGCCCTGGGCTCGGGCAATGGCGCGATCTGGCTCATGGACGTCGCCTCACGCCAGGTCCGGACCACATTGACCAACGCAGCCGCTCCAGGCGCCCGGGCGGTGGCGTTCTCCCCTGACGGTCGTTATCTCGCAGTGGCCACCACAACGCCCACGCTTCGGGTTTGGGATCTCACCACCCGCGAGACGTTCGCCGAGGTCAGGCTCGGCACCGATTGGCTGGAGCGCGTGTCGTTTTCCGCCGATGGCCGGTTCCTCGCCGCCGCTTCCCGCCCCGACGGGGTGATTGGTCTCTGGCATTTTCCGTCGCTCATTCCGATCGATGTGCTGGCGCCCGGTCCCAACCAACGCCCCTCGCTGGCCTTCACCCGAAGCGGCGACGAGGTGGTCTTCGCCGATGGCGAGGGTGTCCTGTTTGTCCATCCCCTCGCGCCTGGCGGGAAATCCAGGCGAGTCGTGCGCACCGGTTCCACGGTGGTGAACGTCCTTGGCACACCGGACGGCACCGGCGTGGTGACGACCGCCACCGACGGTTCGGTGAAGGTGTGGTCGCTGGCCGATGGAAGTGAGCTGCGACGATTCGTGGGGCATCCAACCTGGGTGACCTCGGCGGCTTACTCGGCCGACGGGAACCGCCTGGCCACGGCCAGCACCGACGGAACCCTCCGCGTGTGGGACGCGTTGACGGGGTTGGAACTGGCCCGATTGCTCGGTCACACCGCCTGGGTGAATGACGTGCGTTTCCTGGATGCAGACACCGTCGTCTCGGGAGCCGACGATGGGGATCTTCGGCTTTGGCCGTGGGAATCTTTTCGCAACCAGCACGAGGTCGCGGAATACCGACTGCCTTCAGGCGAATTGCCAGTCAACCGACCCTGGCCAGCCATCGCCATCGGACCCGACAGCCGCTTCCTGGTGCTGTCCCGCCAGGCCGGCAGCGCGGTCCTGTGGGATTGGACCAAGGGCGCGGCCGTGGACCGGTTTCAAGCCGACTCCCTTCCCCTGCACGCCATCGCCTATTCACCCGACGGGCATTGGCTCGCCTCCGGTGGCGAAGGAACGACCGTCCGCTTGTGGCGCATGACCGACGGGAAGCCTGTCGCTCATGCCGTCCAACTCCCGGTGAGCCAGGAAAAGGCCATGGTGCTGCGTCTGCGCTTCGCCACCGACGGCACCTCATTGGCGATGGCAGACCGATATGCCATCCAGATCTGGTCGGTTCCCGACGGGCAGCTCCGGCAGTCCATGGTCCTGAGTCCCCGGGAGCACCATTTGAGCGCCGTGGAATTCACACCCGACCTGAAGTCCGCATTCGTGACTTCCTCGGGTCTGCGCCGCGGGGTGATCGAAGCACGGCGACTTTCATCGCCACAGTGGCGACAGGATCTTGTGGGACACGAGAACATCGTGGTCGACCTCGCGCTCTCGCCCGACGCCGGCTGGCTCGCGTCCGCCTCACTGGATGGCACCCTTCGACTCTGGGATGCACGCCGACTGTCGCCTGTGGCGGTGTTGCGTGGACATTCCGGGGCGGTGACCGCCGTGGACTTCGCCCCGGATGGCCGCACCCTCGCTTCAGCAGGGGCCGACGGCACGGTGCGGCTGTGGAGCGTCCCAGCCCGACGCGAGGTCGCGGTGATGCCCGGGGCCGTGGCTCCACTGACCCGCGTTCGCTTTACTCCGGATGGCCGCCATCTGCTCGCCTTCGCCGCCGCCGATCTCATGCGGGTGTGGTCCACCCCTCCCTATTGAGTCGCTCCTTAAGTAACAGCACCACCTCGCCAATCCACGGGTAGCGTGGTAGCCTGAGCCTCGATTGTCCGGGCGAACGATCCTGTCCGCGTCGCAGGACATCGACCATCGACCATGTCATCGTTTCGAACCTTCTGGCGCCTGGTAGTCGCCGTTTTCGGCGCTCTTCTCATCGAACATCACGCCTTCGGCCAAGGCATCTTCTTCTCGGAAATCATGTACCACCCGGCCGGGACCAATGTGCTCGAGTCCTGGTTCGAACTGGAAAACCGCGGCACCTCCAGCATCTCGCTCGCCGGCTGGCGCCTCACCCGGGGTGTGACATTCACTTTTCCTCCCCAGGCCAGCATCCCCGCCGGAGGTCACCTCGTCGTCGCCGCCCATGCCGCCACGTTCAGCGCCCGCCACCCATCCGTCTCCAACGTCGTCGCCGGCTGGACCGGTACCTTGAGCCACGACGGTGAGGAACTCCGACTCGTCGATGCCTCCGACAACCTGGTCGAAAGCATCACCTACGCCCCCGAAGGCGACTGGGCCATGCGAAAGCTCGGCGATCCCGACGCCTTCGACCTCCGCGGCTGGGAGTGGTTCGCCGAACATCGCGGATTGGGGAAATCCCTCGAACGCGTCAACGCCGGACTCCCCAATGGGCTCGGCCAGAACTGGGGGGACAGCGTCGCGGAGGGCGGCACTCCCGGCTTGCCCAATTCCAACGCGGAAACCAACAGCGCCCCACTGCTCGACGAGGTCCGTCATTCACCTGCGGTGCCCAGCTCCTCCGACCCCGTCACCATCACCGTCCGACTGTTCGACGAATCCGCGAACGGCCTCCAGGCGACGGTTCACTGGCGACAGGACGGTCAACCGGTGTTTCAGAACACCACCCTGTACGATGACGGTGCCCACGGGGATGGACTCGCGCTCGACGGTCTCTTCGGAGCGGTTCTTCCACCCCAACCTCACGGCACGCTCATGGAATTCCACCTGACCGCGCGTGACGCCGACGGTCGTGAACGGGCCTACCCTCGCGTGGAGCCCGTCGGAGCTGAAAACCGCACCGCCACCCTCGCGTACCAGGTTGACGACACCCTCCACTCATCCGACCAGCCTCTGCACCGACTCCTCCTGACGCGGGCCGAATATGATTACCTCGCCGACCGGGTTTGGAACGACGAACCCCTCAGCGATGCCGCAGTCAATGGAACCTTCATCAGCACGGACGGCGTGCTCGAGGGCGGAACCACCACCCAGGTGCGGTACCTCTGCGATTTCCGAAATCGGGGACATGGCACCCGGCTGTCGAATCCACACAACTTCCACATCGGATTTCCCAAGGACCGCCCCTGGAAGAACCGAACCGGACTGAACCTCAACACCCAGTACACGCACGCCCAGCAACTCGGCAGCGCCTTGTTCCGTCGTTCCGGAGTGCCCATGCCCGAATCGCGGGCGGTGCAGGTCCGGATCAACGGCGCCCAACTCGCGAAGCCTGCCCAGGAACAATTCGGATCCTACGCCGCCAACGACCCCATGGACGACCGTTTCGTTCAACGCCAGTTCCCGTTGGACGCCCAGGGCAACCTCTACCGCGGCATTCGGGACATGCTCCCCGGTGTGGATTCCGATGCGGACCTGGCCTGGCACGGACCCGACTTCTCCGCCTACACCAACGCGTACACCAAGGAAAACCACGCCTTCCGCAACGACTGGTCCGATTTCATCCAGTTGCTCGACGTTCTGAACCACGCCCCGGATGCCACCTACGCCCAGGAGCTGCGGGCCGTCGTCAACGTGGACCAGTGGATGCGCTACTTCGCCGTCAACACGCTGCTCGACAACCGCGAAAACAGCCTCGGCAACGGGCAGGGCGATGATTTCGGCCTCTACCGCGGCACCCGCGACACCCGCTTCGTTCTGATCCCCTACGACATGGACGCCGTGCTGGGCCGCGGCACCCGCACGGAAACCTACGCCGACGGACTGTGGCGCATGACCAACATCGCGGTCATCGATCGGTTCATGAAACACCCGGAGTTCGTCCCATTCTACTTCCAGCACCTCGATCAACTCGCCCATTCCGTCTTCTCCCCGGAACAGATGGATCCGTTCCTGGACCAGCAGGTCGGCAATTACATCAGCCCACTCGCGCTCTCAAACCTGAAGGCGTTCAACGCCAGCCACCGGGAGTATGTCCTGTCCCGCTACCCCCACGCGCTGACCGTCTCCCATTCGCTTCCCGTCACCGGTGGGCTCCCCAGAACTTCCAGCCCCACGCTCGCTCTCCAGGGAACCGCGAATCCTGCCACAACCCGGTCCCTAACAGTCCAAGGTGAACCCTCGGTCTGGTCCGCGTGGCAGGGAACCTGGACCGCCCCCAGCGTCGCGCTGCATCCCGGACTCAATCGGATCGAAATCCGCGCCTTTGGCCTGGATGGATCCACCTTGGAAACGACGCTCCTGGAAGTCGTGTATGACGACGGCTCCGTTGCAGGCTCCCCCAATTCCATCACCGCCGACACTGTTTGGACCGCGGCCGGCGGCCCATACGCCATCGACCGCACTCTCACCATCGCTTCAGGCGCGACCTTGACCTTGGAACCGGGCGTATCGGTCTACCTCGGGCCCGACGTGGATTTCATGGTCGAGAACGGCGGCCGACTGATTGCCCTCGGCTCGGAGAGCGCTCCCATCCAATTCATCTCACCGCCCGGCACCTCCACGCCTTGGGGCGGGGTGATCATCCGGGGCGATGCCGGTTCACCGGAGACCCGGTTGTCGCACGTGCACTTCGCCGGCAACGGCACCACGTGCATTGAATCGTTGGGCGGCACCGTGGCCCTGGATCACCTGAGGTTTGGCACCCCGTCCGAACCGTACGTGTCCCTCGACGACAGCTCGTTCGTGGTCAGCCACTGCCATTTCCCGGCAACCACGGATTCCTTCGAACCCTTCCATGGCTCGGGTGGCATCAAGGCAGGCGGCCGCGGCATCATCCGCCACTGCTTCTTCGGTTCGAGCCGAGGGTACAGCGACATCATCGACTTCACCGGCGGCAACCGTCCCAACCAGCCCATCCTCGAGTTCTACAACAACGTCTTCACCGGTTCGACCGATGACATTCTGGATCTCGACGGAACCGACGCTTGGATCGAGGGAAACATCTTTCTTCACGTGCACCGCAATGGTTCGCCGGACAGCGCCGCAGCCGTGTCCGGGGGCAGCAGCGGCGGCGCCACCTCGGAAATCACCCTGCTCGGGAATCTCTTCTTCGACTGCGACAACGCGGTCACGGCCAAGCAGGGGAACTTCTACACGCTGCTGCACAACACCATCGTCCACATCACCAAAACCGGTGGTGAAGACTTCGGTTCCGGGGTCGTCAACCTGCGCGACACCACCCCCGACATCACCACCTTCGGTCGCGGCGCCTACCTCGAAGGCAACATCATCTTCGATGCCGAAGCCCTCGTGCGAAACGAGGATCGCCTCCAGTCCACGGTCACGTGGGTTGGCAATCTCCTTCCAATCCCCTGGACGGGCGCCGGCACCAACAACCACGTCCTCGACCCACTGTTCGAACACGTCCCGTCCGTGTCCGAAGCCGCGTTCGGGAACTGGGACGACGCCCAGGTCCTGCGGCAGTGGTTCAGTCTCCGACCCGGCTCTCCCGCCCGAGCCACCGGAACACAAGGGCGCGATCTCGGCGGCGTCCAACCGCGCGGCGCCTTCCTCTCCGGCGAACCACCAGCGGTGACCTCGAGCCCCAGCGCCTCCCTCTCCGTCGGAATCCAACGGTCCGGTTTCAGTATTCCGACGAATGGCTTTCCCCTGGGCTCAGGCTTCACCCACTTCCGCTGGCGCCTCAACGACGGTCCCTGGAGCGCGGAGACACCCATCGACACCCCCATTTCACTCAGCGACCTGCCGGACGGACCCCAGGTGGTCGAGGTGTCCGCCAGAAACGATGCCGGCACCTACCAGGACGATCCTGCCCTCGGGTTGGACGCCGGCCTCACCCGATCCAGGTCCTGGACCGTCGATCGCCAATTCGTTCCGCCTCCATCTGCGCCTTCCGTGCGCATCAACGAAGTGCTCGCACACAATCGCTCCATCCCGTCACCCGACCCGACTGCTCCGGACCTCATCGAACTTCACAATCCCGGCACCGAAACGGTCGACCTCTCCGGAATGGGCCTGACTGACAACCTCAACAGCCCTCACAAATACGCATTTCCCCAAGGCACCCGCCT
Source organism: Verrucomicrobiota bacterium (assembly GCA_963205105.1). GTDB lineage: Bacteria > Verrucomicrobiota > Verrucomicrobiia > Limisphaerales > CAIMTB01 > CAIMTB01. The sequence continues at coordinate 26,668 of CAUJJW010000010.1, forward strand.
GGAACCGGGCGCCTTCCTGGTCCTGCTCGCCTCCGCGTCCTCAACAGGATTGCCGGGCTCTGTCGGTTTCGGCCTGAAACAGGAGGGTGACAACCTCTCGCTCTTCGATGCCCCCGAGCGTGGAGGCCGGCTGTTGGACTCGATTCAGTTCGGCCTTCAACTGCCCGACCTCGCCATCGGCCGCCGCACCGATGGTTCCTGGGGTCTCGTTTCCCCCACGCTCGGCGCCCCCAACGTCGCCCTGCCCACCGGCGACCCGCGCCAGGTGCGCCTCAACGAATGGCTCACCGATGCCCAATTCACCGCCGCCAACGACTTCGTCGAACTGTTCAATCCCGATCCCCTGCCCGTTGACCTCGATGGCTTCCTGATCTCCGACACCGCGGGGTCGCCGACGAGGTTCACCATCCCGCCCCTCACCTTCATCGCCGGCCGTGGCCGTGGCGTGTTCATCGCCGATGGCAACCCCCAGCAAGGTCCTCAACACCTCACGTTCCGTCTGTCGTCCGACATGGGCATCATCACCTTCACTGCTCCGGATCGGACACCGTTGGATGCGGTGGTCTACGGTCCCCAGCGCACCGATGTCTCCCAGGGACGCTCGCCCGATGGTTCCGCCCAGGTGACGGCGTTCCCGATCCCGACACCGGGCGGAGGCAACCCGGGAGTCGGAACCGGCGAATGCACGGTGTCCACCGTGACCCTGCCGTTGCTGCCGATGGATGCCATCTGGCGTTACGATCAGAATGCCAACCTCGATGGCACCGGCTGGCACCTGCCTGCCTTCGACGACTCCGCCTGGCCCTCGGGCCCTGCCCTGCTCGCCGTCGAAACCAGCACGCTTCCTTCTCCAGGCAAACAAACGGACCTCCTCCTGGGACGAACCACGTACTATTTCCGAACACAGTTTCTGGCCGACACCAACCTCAGCGACTTCCAACTCCGACTTTCCATGGTCGTCGACGATGGCGCGCTGGTGTTCCTCAATGGGCGGCCGGTTTGGACCAACGGTCTGAGCAGCGGGACACCATCCTACGCCACTTCTGCCAGCCGAAACGTCGGCAACGCCATCATCGAAACGATCCTCATTCCCGCGGACGCTGTCGTACCAGGGACCAACGTCGTGGCGGCCGAGGTGCATCAGGTGAACTCCACCAGCAGCGATGTGGTCTGGGGATTCGCGGCAGAAGCCTTTCGTACCTTCACCAACTGCGCGCCCGGTTCCGTCCCCACGCTTGCGTTGAACGAGATTCTCGCCGTGGCCACACCAGGATCCACAACGCCCGGTTTCATCGAGGTAATCAACTTCGGTGACCAACCCGCCTCTCTCGCCGGCCTGAGTCTGAGCGATGATGCGGATGCCCCGACGAAATGGGCCTTCCCACCCGACACCACACTCGCCCCGGGCCAGGTGCTCTCGATCGCCTGCGATGCCAGCCAACCCGCCTCCAGTCAGCAGACCGGCTTCGATCTGCCCAGGCTCGGAGGAGCGGTGTTCCTGTTTCAAGACCGCCAGGACGAGCAGGGCCTCGTCGATGCCGTCCGGTACGGACTCCAGATCTCCGGTTTCTCCATCGGACGGTTCCCTGCCGCCGTGGGTGCATGGAACCTGGCCCAACCCACCCCTGGCGAAACCAACCTTCCGACGCCACTCGCCCCATCCTCCACCCTGCGACTCAACGAATGGATGGCCGACCCGGCGGCCGGCAGCGACTGGATCGAACTCCACAACACCGCTTCCCAACCGGTTGCTCTGGGTGGGCTTTTTCTGACCGACGATTTCACCGACCCAACCCGTTCACCCATCGCGCCACTCTCGTTCTTGGGAACAGGGGCCGACGCGTTCGTTCTCCTGGTCGCCGATGGCAACCCGGCGAACGGCTCGGATCACGTCGGTTTCTCCCTTAAGAAGTCGGGCGAAGCGCTGGCGATCCTTTCCGCCACGGGCACTCTGGTGGACGGGCTGAACTTCGGTCCCCAACTCACCGGTGTCTCCGAAGGTCGGCTTCCCGATGGCGGCGCTTCCCGGGGTCCCTTGCCCCGGGCCACCCCGGGAAGTTCCAACCAACCTTCCTCCCAGGACATCGATGGCGACGGGATGACGGACGACTGGGAATGGGAACACTTCCAGACACTGGCACGTGATGGATCAGGAGACTTGGATGGCGATGGCGCCACCGATGGGGCCGAGTTCCTGGCGGGCACCCATCCCACCAACCCTGCCGACGTGCTCGGCTTCACCGCGATCTCGGTCTCGGGCAGCGTTGTTCTGCAATTCGAAGGCAGGCTGGGGCGTTCCTATTCCGTTCAATTCCGCGACCGCCTGGAGCCGGGTGCGTCCTGGCAACGGCTTGCGGATGTTCCGACCCAATCGACAACCGGCCCGGTAACGATAACTGATCCTGTTCCAGCGGAAGGGGTTCGATTCTACCGACTTCTGCTGACGCCACCCTGAGCCCAACGCGGACTGCGCCGCGTGGGAATGACTCCCGCGCGGTGAGATATCGCAGCTTGCAGCTCATGGACTGCATGAGGAACCTCAGGCAGTTGCCATGGAGATCGCGTCCACCCCACCCACTCCGCCGTCGCCACCATCTCCGGCATCGGCTCATCCGCCCCGGCGGGAGAACATCTGGATCAACCTGCTCTGCAACGCGGTGTTCCCCGCGGTCATCCTGACCACCATGAGCAAGGAGCATCGCCTGGGCCCCATGTGGGCCTTGGTGCTCGCGATCAGCCTCCCTCTCGGCTACGGGGTCTACGACCTCGTCACCCGCAAGAAGTGGAACATCTTCTCGGTCCTGGGAGTCGTCAGCACCGCCCTCACCGGCGGCCTCGGGCTCTTCAAGTTGTCCAGCTTCTGGTTCGCGGTGAAGGAAGCCGCGGTCCCGCTCGTTCTTGGAGCCGCGCTCCCCATCTCCCAACGGGCAGGCCAACCCCTGGTCAAGGCAATCGTCTGCAACGATCAGATCCTGAACATGCCCAAGGTCGAGGCCGCTCTTGCCTCCGCCAACGCCAACGACGCCTTCGACCGTCTCCTGGCCCAGGTCGGCTGGATCATCGCCGGCTCCTTTGTCCTCAGTTCCGCCCTCAATTTCGTCCTCGCCCTCTGGATCCTCAAAAGCCCGTCCGGAACACCTGAATTCTCCGAACAACTGGGACGCCTCACCGCACTCAGTTACCCCGTCATCACGCTCCCTTGCATGGTCGTGATGTTTTTCGGCATGTGGAAGCTGCTCACCGGCCTGGAACGGCTCACCGGCCTCAAGGGCGACGAGTTGTTCCATTCCAAAGGCAAATAAGCCGGATACCCCCCAAGGGTTGACAGGCCGGAGGCCGATAACGTCCCATCCTTCCCGATGCCGCCTGCCGCTCAGCGCTCCCGGCGTTCCACCGCCCGCCAACGCGCCGAGGACCAAGCCTCGGTCCACCGACTCACCCGGCAGCAGAACCGTGCCGAGATCGCCGAGGACTACGTCGAGGCCATCGCCGACCTCATCGAAGCCAGCGGCGAAGCCCGTGCCGTCGATGTCGCGCGCAGGCTCGGGGTCTCCCATGTGACGGTGCTGCAAACCGTGCGTCGACTTCAGCGGGACGGCCTCGTCACCACTCAGCCGTATCGTTCCATCTTCCTGACGCCCGAAGGCCGACGGCTGGCCGAGCACTCCCGCCACCGGCACCGCGTGGTCACCGCATTCCTCGAATCCGTCGGCGTACCCACCGCCGCAGCCCGTGCGGATGCCGAAGGCATCGAGCATCATGTCAGCGCAGAAACCCTGGCTGCTTTTGAGCGTTTCCTGGCCCAACACCCCGCCGCCACCCCGTAGGACCTGGCTCCACCCAAGCCTAGGCCTTTTGATCCCGGTCAACGCGCGCGTCGCCCCTTCCAGGCACCCTGCTGGAGATGAGCACGCCCGTCATGGTCCTCGATACCCGGGGCCTCGCGCCGCCCGAGCCGATGGTCCTGATTCTTGAAGCACTCTCCACCCTGCCGTCCGGGACCGTACTCCACGCCCGCACCGACCGGCGACCGATGCATCTTTATCCCATGATCGAGGAACGCGGTTTTCGCGGCGAAACGACACCCGCGCCGGACCAAGGCTTCATCACGGTCTTCCTCCGGAATGCATGAACCATCGCTCCTGCAAGCCGTCGTGCCCCGCCCGGCCATGAATGCGACCACCTCCCAACCCGCCGGCCCCAAACCGGCATTCGCCAACGCACCGGATGTCACCATCCCTCTGCGGTTCATGGTCGTCGGGGTCATCAGCCTGCTCCTCTCCGTCATCATCCTCGTTGCCCATCCCGAGGTGCTCACCAGTTACCACTACAACCAACACGTCGTCGCCATCACCCACCTGTTGGTCCTTGGCTTTGGCTTGTCCGTCGTCACCGGCGCCATGTACCAGCTCGTGCCCGTCGTCCTCGAAACCCGACTCCACAGCGAGCGCCTCGCCCGCTGGCACTTTCCCATCCACCTCGTCAGCGTCGCCGGCATGGTCTGGATGTTCTGGATCTGGGATATGAAGCAGGTCGGACACTTCGGATCCGGCCTCGCCGTCGGCGTCGGTCTGTTCGTCTGGAATCTCGTCCGCACCCTCCGGCAGGTCCGCGGCTGGACCGTCATCTCCTTCGGCATCGCTTCCACCGTGTTCTGGCTGGTGGCGGTCATCGTCGCCGGCCTCGCCGTGTCCGCCGGCAAGAGCACCTACGAACTCGTCGGCCGCCCGGATGTGTCACCGCTGCTCGCCCTTCCGCTGGCCGGCCTGAAGGCCACCGCCGATTTCCTGTCCCGATTCGAACCTCTCGCCGTCATGCACGCCCACGCGCACCTCGGCGTGCTCGGTGTCTTTATCCTCCTGATCATCGGCGTCGGTTATCGCCTCGTCCCGATGTTCCTGATTTCAGACATCCAGAATCCCCGACGTGCCTGGGCCTCCCTCTGGATTCTCAACATCGGTCTCGCCGCCACCTTCCTCACCATCCTCCTCCAGCACCCCTGGAAACCGGTCGCCGCACTCGTCGTCATCGCCGGCCTCGCCCTCTACGGCGCCGAACTCTTCGCCATCGTGCGCGCCCGGCGTCGACGTTCCCTCGATTGGGGGCTGCGCGGGTTCCTGGCTTCCCAGGCCCTGCTCATCCCCGTGGCCTTGCTCGGCCTCGCACTCGCCCGACCCGGACTGGTACTGACCGAGGCCGTCGGCCAACTGGAGAACACCTACGGCTTTCTCGCGCTGTTCGGTGTCGTCGCCTTCGCAATCCTCGGCATGCTCTACAAGATCCTCCCGTTTCTGGTCTGGTTCGTCGCCTACGGCCGCGAGGTGGGCCGGGCCAGGACCCCGGCCTTGCATGAGATGTACTCCACCCCGCTTCAAATCACCGGACTGGGCTTCTGGGTCGCAGGACTGACCCTCGGCGTCGCCGCCATCCTGCTCGCCAACACCACGTTGTCCCGCCTGACCGCGCTGCTCCTCCTCCTCAGTCTCCTCCTGTTCCTGGTCAATGCCGGGCGCATCCTGTCGCACCTGGTCCGACCCCGGACCCAACCTTTCTCCCGCCCCAACCACCCCGTGTTGTCCACGCTATGAACACTGGCTTCTCGTCCCTCCAGGATCCCGGGGTTCCGCCTCATTCCCCGTTTGAAGCGTCCCTTTGGGAGGCCCTCCGACAGGTGATCGATCCGGAACTGGGCATCAACATTGTCGACCTGGGACTCGTGTACCGAGTCACCTCCGAAGCCGGTGTCGTCACCGTCGTCATGACGGTCACCACCCCCGGCTGCCCGATGGAGCATAGCCTCGTGTTCGGAGTCGAAACCACCGTGCTCGCCACCCCAGGCGTCCAGGGAGTGCAGGTGGAGGTCGTCCACGAACCCCGCTGGGAACCCAGCAGGATGACACCCGAGGCAAGAGCCCAGGCCGGCATTCGGTAGGGGGTGGAGAGTGGGAGTGGGAGTGGGACGGGTGAGACCTGTAGGACCTGTAGGACCTGTGGGACCTGTGGGATCCCGATTCTTCTCACAGGTCCTACAGGTCTCACACGTCCCACTGGTCCCACTCCCCTCTCCCACTCCCCCTGGGCCCCCCCCCCCCCCCCCCCCCCCCCCCCCCCCCAAAAGGTTTTGAGAACACCCCCCCCCCCCCGGACACCCCCACCC
>CAUJJW010000011.1 GCA_963205105.1 Verrucomicrobiota bacterium
CCCATTTCAACCCTCGCGATGGCTTAAATGGAAAGATTCATGGAGAGCCCCCTGTTCGAAACCGACCTGCTCACGGACCATGAATCGGGGATTCCGGGGGGGCGAGACGCCCGCCGCTACGGAGGCACGGTTCCTGGGACCTCATCGGCGGATGCCGGAGAGAAACTTCTCGTCGGCTTCGGCGAGGCTGGACGCCAGTTTGTCGGGTTCCGCCTGACCGTTCCACCAGCGGATGATCTCGGAACTGCAGCGGGGTTCTCCGGACTGCTCATTCCACCACGCGCACCAGGCCTTCCAATCGGTGCCGAAATTTTTCCCGGTGATCCGCACCAGGGAGATCTGGGCCCACCAACGGGTGTTCGAGTTGCCGTGATAGACCAAGTGGATGAGTTCGGCGACGGAGGCGCGGTCGCCGATCATGCCCAGGGCGCGGATGGCCATCCAGCGGTCGCGGTTGTCCTTGTCGCGACGTTCCAGGGCAATGACGCGGAGGGCGGGAAGGGCGTTGGTGGCGTGTAGGGCGGCCAGCGAGTTGATGGCCTGATAATAGTCGCGGCTGATGGGGCCCTTGAGCGTGTCGACCAAACGGGATTCAAGATCCGCGCGTTCCTTTTCGGACCAGCCGTCGAAGGACCGTCCGTCGAAGAAGCCGCGGAACTGGCGGTCGGTCCAGTCGAGCACGGTTTGCTGGTCGGCATTGAGGGATCCGGCGGGAACGGGTGAGTTGGCGGGCGCGGAGGATCCTGCGGTCGCCTTGGCGTCGGCGGTTCGGAAGGTCAGCAGGTAGGGAACGGCCGGGGTCTGTTGAGTATCTTTAAAATTCCTGAATTTCTCGCTGTTGAGCCAGAGGGCGTAGAAGTGGTTCGGCAGGAGTTTCACCGGGAGAACGCAGGTGCGTTGGTCGGCCAGGTAACGAGGCTTTCCCTGGGTCTCCGGGAAGGAATCGTCGCTCCAGGTGGACCAGGACCATGAGCCGTCGGTCATGGTCTTGCTAAAGGTGACGGTGATTTCAGCGAGTTGGGGATCGACCTCCTGGGCGCCGGCGATCGGAGAGGTCTTCACCACCACGGGTGGGGCGGTTTCGAGGGAAGCGGCGAGCGAAAGGAGGGTGCTGGCGAGCGTGCAGCCGATGAAGCTGGCCCAGCCGAGGGAACGGGTGAGTGTTTTCATGGGAGTGAATGTTGCAGGTTGGAAGGGAAGCCGAGGGAATGGTTCACGGGACGATTTCGCGGGTTTTGAAGGTCAGCAGATACGGCAGGGCGGGACGCTTTAGGGTGTCCTTGAAGTTTTGGAACTTCTCGGTGTTGAGCCAGATGGCGTAGGTGCGGTTGGGCTGAAGCCGGACGGGCAGCACGCAGGTTCGCTTGTCGGCCAGGTAGCGGGGTTCACCGACGATTTCTGGAAACGATTCGGGGCTCCACTGCGCCCAGGACCAGCCTCCGGGCATCATGGCTGTACTGAAGGTGACCCGGATTTCATTGAGTCCGGGATCGACGTCGGAGGTGCCAGCGACCGGGACGGTTTCAATCACCGCAGGTGGCACGGCGAGCGTTCCGGGAATGGACGGCGATGCCACGGGAGCGCGGGGTGGGGCGAAATTCTCGGCCGCGGCGCGAGCGGCTTGATGCTCAAGAATCGTCTGACGCTCGAGCGCCAAGGTGGCGTTGATTCGATTCCCGGTTTGGGGTGTGGACTCCATCCAGTAGAGCGCGGCTGCGAGAATGAGGCACGTCAGGGCCAGGGCAGCGACTCCGAGGAGGCCGAGGCGGCGCGAACGTCGGAGATCGGGTGGGGAACTTGTCCTTTCTTCGAGGAAGGCGTTCTGAGTGATGCGGCGTCCCAGCACGAACAACGCCCCGAGCCCCAGGGGGAAGCCGAGGAGATTTCCGGGAGGCAGGACCATGGCCAACGCGCTGGCACACAGGGCAAGCCGGTAGGCGCGGAGTCGTCGCATGGCGAGGGCCCCGGCCAGAGTCAGCGCACTTCCTGACAGCTGAATGGTGAGTCCGAGGAAGGCGATGGATTTGATCCCGGACGGGTCGGGGGTCTGGAGCCAGTCCACGATGGGTGGAAGGACCCCATCCATGTCGACGTGCTGACGGTCCAAGGCGACGAGAACCAAGGCCGCCGCCATGAGGGTCAGCCCGAAGCCGAGATTGGCGATGGCGGTGAGGGCTAGACCGACGGCGGTGATCTGGAGTTGGCGGGATTGAAAAGGTTGCGGGACCGAATCGGGGCGTGGCCGCGAGGACGAAGCGGAGGAGGGCTTTGTGTCGTGGTCTGCCGGAGGCGGGGAGGATCGGACGATCTCGATGTCGGTCTTCAGGTCGCCCGCCTGCTGGTAACGGCGGGCCGGTTCCTTTTCGAGCGATCGCATGACGACGGGGTCGAGGCGAGGGTCGAGGGGGGCGCGCTGGGACGGCGGGGAGAACTTGCCGAGCGGCAACTCGCCGGGGAGCAGTACGTAGAGCACGACGCCGATGGAATAGATGTCGGCCCGGTGATCCACCGTGGCGGGGCGCTCGACCTGCTCGGGGGCCATGTAGTGCGGGGTGCCGATGATGCTGCGCGCCTCGGTGAGAGGTTCAGGGCGGCCGGACGGGTCGAAGAGTTTGGCGATGCCGAAGTCGGCGATCTTCACGCGTCCCTGGGCATCGATCAGGATGTTCTCCGGCTTGATGTCGCGGTGGACCACGCCTTGTTGGTGGGCGAACTGGAGGGCTTCGCAAATCTGCGGGACAAGGTCGAGGGCATTGGCGGGCGGGGCTTTGGCGTCCCGGCACAAGGCGCGCAGGCTCACGCCGTCGACGTATTCCATGACCAGATAGAACAGGCCATTGGCCTCGCCGAAGTCGTGGATGGCGACGATGGCGGGATGGGAAAGGCGGGCGAGTGCCTGGGCTTCGCGGGTGAAACGTTCGGCGAACAGCGGGTCTGTTTCGCGACCGGGGGCGAGGACCTTGAGGGCCACGAAGCGGTTCAACCGCGGCTGCCGGGCTTTGTACACGACGCCCATTCCGCCACGGCCGAGGCATTCCAGGATTTCGAGGTGAGGGAAATGACGGGCGATCTCGGCGGGCGTGGCGGGTTCTGGCGGAGGCGATGACACGGGTGGTTCAGCCGCGGTGGCGCCGGCGAGGTCGTGGGGGGGGGCGCCGAGATTCAGGCCGAGCAGGCAGCGGGGGCAAAGACCTTCGGGTGCGTCGGCACGCAGGTCCGTCCCGCATTGCGGGCAGGGGATGGCTGCGGCTTTGGCGCTCATCAACCCTTACATCAGGAATTCCAGGCGACCGTTACACCCGGAAATCGGTTTCATCACCCGCTCAGCGACGCCAACAGATGCCGGATTTCGTCGTCGATGTCCTCGGGGCGGTCGACGGTGTGGCTGATTTCCTCGCGAAACAACTCCCGGAAGCGGCGTCGAAGGCGATGAACCGCGACCCGGGTGGTGCTTTCCGTCAGTCCGATCGTGGCGCCGGCGTCGGCGTAGCGGGTGCCGGGAGCTTCGGCGGTCAGAAAGGTCTTGAGAGTTTCGAACTCGGCGGATTTGCCGCGGTCGGCGGCCTCGGCCTTCAACCGTTGAACCACGCGTTCCACGAGCAGTAGGGCCCAGCGACGTTCAAAGAGGCTTTCAGCCGATGCATCGGGGCCGGGTTCGGTTTGGTACCGGGACTCGGCCAGTTCGGTGTCGAAAGGCACGTGAGCGGCGCCGGCGCCGCGTTTCGCCGCGTGCGACCGATGGTGGGCGTTGATGAGGAAGCGTTTGAGCGCGACCAGGAGGAAGCTGCGGAACCGGCCCTTTTCGGGGCTGACGGTCTGAAGCGATTCCCGGCGCAGCAAATCGGCGAGGAATTCTTGAGTCAGGTCCTCCGCGTCTTCGGCCCGGACTCCCTGGCGTCGGATGTAGGCGTACAACGGGTACCAGTAATCGCGGCAGAGCTGGTTGAGGGCCGCCGAGGCCGTCGGGGTATCCGAGGCATGGGCGGAGAGCACGACGGACCAATGGGTGGTGGCGAACCCATGGGGCAGGGCGTCGTGCGACGCATCGGAGGAGGTTGAGGCGGTGGTCATGGGTTGAGGGCCTGGAGCGCCTTCCGGCATTCCTCTGCGACGTTGGGATCGCTGTTCGTTGCGCCCCGTTCCAGCGCCCATCGGGCGGACACCGCATGAGTACCGAATTCACGGAGGACGGCCGCGGCATACCAGGCGGCGCCTTGAGAATTCAGGCGCGATCCGGATCGTTCCAGATGGTTGGTGAGGGGTTCCAGGACGGCGGCGATCGCCTGGGGCAGGTATTCGGGGGCAATCTTCCAGAGGGCTCGCGCCGAGTTCATGCGGACATTGCCGGTGTCGCTCTTGAGTCCCTGAAGCAGGCTCGGGATGGCGGGCCTGCCGGCTTCGCCCATGCGGCCCAGCATGTACGCGTTGTTGCCGGTGAAGTCCTCGATTCGGTTGGTGAGATGCTGCAGCGCGGTGTTGGTGCGGCGGTCGATCAGCCATAGGGCTCCTGCGACGGTGTCCTGGGAGATGCCGGATGTTCCCAGCAATCGTTCGAGGGCGGGAACCGCGGCTTTCGAGGCCTCACCGAAACTGCCGAGAAGAAGGACGGCCAGGTTGAGAACGGGGATATTTGTCATCGAGAGGGATTCGATGAGTTCCGGGATGGCTTCGCGGGACTGGGGTCGCAGGTTCCACAGGGCGACCATCGCGCCCTCGCGAAGGTCGGGGGAGGAGTCCCGCAAGAGGGAGCGCAGTACGGGCACCACCAACCTGGGGTCCAGGCGAAACTCCTGCAGCGGGTCGAGCAATCGCTCGCGACGGTAGGTGGAGGGATTCTGGAGCGCGGCGAGGAGCGCAGGTGTCAGTGCCTGGGAGAAGGCCTCCCGTTGTTCGGAGTTCCAGGCTTGGGCGCGAACCATGGCCACTTCGCGCACCCGATCATCCGTCGGGGGGCGCGTGATTCGGGAGCGGATCCAGACCGGGAGCGATGCCCAGAGTTTTTCGAGCTTTTCGGGAGACTGCCGATTGACCGTGAGGGCCCGGATGAATCCCGGGAACGCGTTGGTTCCCAGCCGCTGAAGGGACGCCTCCGGTTCAGAAACCTCGGGTGGGCCGGAGCCCAGGCGGGGGCTCGGATTCTCGGCCGCGATCGCGCGGAGTTCGCGATATCCACGATGGCCGGAGACGCCCGATGGAAGGATCCACCCGAGCCCAACGGTCAGCATGCCGAAGGCAACGAGGGCGAGGACCAAAGCGAGTGTGGTGGGCTTGAATCGGCGTCGGAGAGGCGGGGTTGGGATCATGGAGCCGGTGCTCAGGCCAAGGGGGTGGGACGTGGACTGGCAATGCCTTGTTGAGCGAGCCAGCGGGAGATGTCCTGGCGCTGGATGGCGGCGGCCATCAGGTCGGGAAAAAGGTCCGGCGTGCAGGCGAAGGCGGGGATGCCCAGGCCGGCGAACGCGGCGGCGTGGCGGGCGTCGAACATCGGGGCGCCGTCGTCGTTGAGCGCAAGCAGGGCGATGCATTGGACTCCGGCTGACACCAGAGAGGCCACCCGGCGGAGCATCTGTTGGGAGTCACCGCCTTCGATGAGGTCGCTGATCAACACGAGGATGGTTTCCTGAGGTTGTCGGATCAGGCTTTGGCAGTAGGTCAGGGCCTGATGGATGTCGGTGCCGCCGCCAAGTTGGGTGCCGAACAGGACGTCCACCGGATCGGCGAGTTTGTCGGAGAGATCCACCACCGCGGTATCGAAGACCACCATGCGGGTGTGGACGGCCGGGAGGCTGGCGAGAACGGCGCTGAAGATGCTGGCATAAACGACGCTGCTGGCCATCGAACCGCTTTGGTCGACGCACAGGACAATGTCGCGAAGCGAGGAACGTTTTCGGCCGAAGCCGATGCGGGTTTCAGGAATGACGGTGCCGAGCGCGGGCTGGTAGTGCCGCAGATTGGCGCGGATGGTGCGGTGCCAGTCGATGTCGGCGTGTCGGGGGCGGCGTGTCCGAGAGGCGCGATGAAGGCTTCCGAGGACAGCCTGGCGGGTGGGTTGTTCGAGGCGACGCCGCAATTCCTCCACCACGCGGCTGATCACCACTCGGGCGGTATCGCGGGTCCGCGCGGGCAGGACATTCTTCAGCGCGAGCAACTGCGAAACGAGGTGCACGTTGGGTTCGATCGTGCGCAGGAGTTCGGGTTCGAACAGCAGTTGTTTCAGGTTGAGCCGGTCGAGTGCGTCCTTTTGCAGGACCTGAACCACCGAGGCGGGAAAGTACTGGCGAATGTCGCCGAGCCAGCGGGCGACGTTGGGGCAGGACGAGCCCAACCCGCCGCTGCGATCGCTTTCGTAGACGGCGGTCAGAGCGCGGTCGATCGCGAGATCCTCACCGGACAGCGAGGCGAGTCCGTTGAGGCCGGACGGGTCTTCCGCGGCGGCGCCGAGCAGCAGACGCCAGCGACGGGACCGTTCGTCGGGTGTGGGGTTCATGATGGGAGACCGAGGAGTTGGGCGAGCAACGGGAGGACTTGGTTGGCGCGGGCCTCATCGAATTCTGTGGGGAGCACGAGGCCGGGAGTCTTGGTGTTGTCCGGGCCTTTGGCGACGCGTTCGCCCAGTTGACGGCGTTCGGCCGCGGTCAGGTTGCTGAAGGCCCGTCGGAGCAAGGGGAGAGCCGCGAGAAAGGCTGTCGGAGTCAATTGGGCAATCCAGGCATCCAGGATGTTCCAGAGGTTTTCGTCATGGAGCAGAAGCAAACCGCCATCGCGCAGCAAGCCGTCGATCCAACAAGCCGAACGGATCGGTGGATTGGCCGTGGAAAGCGCCAGGGAAACCCGGCGGGACATCTCGGTCGGATCGATGGCGCGGGACTTGTAGAGCAGTCGGCAGGCGCGACCGGCCACGAGTCCATGGATTCCGGGAAGGTCGATCAGCCGCTGGAGAGCGCTGCGCCAAGCCTCGGTGTGTTGCCGGCATTGAAGCAGGTCGATCGCTGAATCGCTCATTCGAATGCGGTCCACCATCGCCTCCGCGGCATCGTCGTCGAGCGATCCACAGGCGACAGGAAGTCCAATGGTGATGCGGGCGACCAAGCCGTCGGTCACGACGCCAACCATTCCGGTATCCGTCTTTCGGACGTGGCCGTATCGGAGGATACCCGCGAGCGGGGGCAGGGCGTCCATCAAGTGGGCGACATCGCTCGAAACGGCGGCGACGGATTGAAGTCGCGTCATTAAGCGACTGGCGGCGGCGGGGAGATCAGCCAGGAGCACGGTGTCGAGCAGGGCGGTCAGGGCTGGGAGATCCGCTGAGGCATCGGCGTCGTGGCTGGCTTTGGCGGAGGCGGCGTCGGCGATGGTGTTGCCCCAAACCGCGGCTTCGATGAGTGCCACCGCGAATTCGGGTCGCCACTGAAGGTTCCAGAACTCGTGAAACGTGCCCTGGCGCGAAGCCGAGTCCTTTCGGGGTTCACCCCAGGGCACCGAGAGCAGACGGAGTCGGTGAAGCAGTCGGCTCCGGTCCAGGTCGTTGGCTTTGCGAAGGTCGAGATCAATGTCCTTGTGAGTGGCTTCGGGCGGAAAACGGAGCCGCTTTTGTTCCTGGGTGAGATTTCTGGCGAGGGGAACGGAGGGTGTTTCTTCCGGGACGGATCCGAGGCGTTCGCCGATGACGAGTTTTTGTTCGATGAGCCGCAGCGGCAGGGCGTCGCCGAAGCACAGGACGCACCGGGTGGCTTCGTTCAGTTCGGACAGGCCGGGAAGAGGCTGGCCGCGGAGAGCGGCGAGCGATTCGGCGAGTCGGACGGCTTCGATCACACTGGCGCTGGAGGCGTCGAGATCTTCCCCACGCAACAGACGGGAGACGCGAATCAGCCAGCGGAGAGTCAGTTCGGTGCCGGAGGCGTGGGCGTGTTGCCAAAGGAACTCGTACCATCCGGGCGATTCGATGCCGGCGCCGTAGCCGCTGGCCTGGGCCAGCCGGCCATGGGTCCAAGGAATCCAGGTGGCGGCCACTTTACGTTTGGGAAGGCCTTTGAGGAGTGCGGCATCCTCGCGCGCGGCAGGACGCTGGGCCAGCGCCGGAGCGTGCCAGGCCCCGCACACCAGTGCGATCCGCTCGAACCCGTCGCGCTGAGCTTCCCGGAGTGCCTGACGCATATGGGCCTCACGTAGAGTCTCGCGTGCGGCATCGGCGGGGCTGCGGTGGGTGGGAAGGGCGGCTTCGCGCAAGGCGGTCATCGCTTCGAGGACCGCGTGAAACACGTTCTCACCACCCCGTCGATGTTCCACGAGGTGTTCCCACCAGCGTTCGCCGTCCGAGAATCCGGCGGCCATCGCGAGATGGGTGAGCGGGTCGGCACGGAGCGAATCAGGTCCCTCGAGTGGGGCCTCGGGCGAGCACGCGGGAGGTGCGTCCGGGGCGGTGTTGAGCTCGGACGAGGCGTCAGGATGCTGGGTCGGATTGGCATCGGGTGGGGGTTCCACGGCGGCCTCGGCCTCGGTCCTGGCGGCGAGTCCCATCTGGATGGATTGGGGCAGGTCGATGAAGCGGACGGGAATGCTGCGGGCCAGGCCGAATCGAATGGCCTGCCATTCCGGGGAGAACTCGGCGAACGGATAGTAGACGGAACGACGGAGTTGTTCCGGGTCGTAGATCAGCAGGGCGACGGGAGGGTGGATGGCGGCATGCGCGGCGAGGGGCAGGATGGATTCGGCATCGGGCGGGCCTTCGACCAGCAGGCAATCGGGCGACAGGCTTTCCAGGGCGCGGACGAGGCTTCGGGCCGAACCGGGTCCGTGGTGGCGGATGCCAAAGATGTGGGGTTCGGAAGGCATGCCTTACTCGACCTTGCGGCAGGCGCGGTAGAAGTCCTTCCAGCCTTCGCGTTCCTTGATGACCGTCTCGAGGTATTCCTGCCAGACCACGTGGTCCTGGACCGGGTCTTTGACGATGGCCCCAATGAGCGAGCTGGCGGCGTCGGCGGCGCGCAAGGTGCGGTCGCCGAAATGAGCGGCGAGGCTGAGTCCTTGGTTGATGACGCCGATGGCCTCGGCGGTGCTGAGGGTGCTGCTGGGGGATTTGAGTTTGGTTTTGCCGTCGGCGGTGACGCCGTTGCGCAATTCGCGGAAGACGGTGACGACGCGCCGGACTTCTTCCAGTGCGGGCGGCTCCGCGGGGATCTGGAGGGCGCGGCCCAGCTGTTCGACCCGGGCTTGGACGATGCGCACCTCGTCTTCGAGATCGTCGGGGAGGGGGAGGACGACGGTGTTGAAGCGGCGTTTCAGGGCACTGCTGAGTTCGTTGACGCCGCGGTCGCGATTGTTGGCGGTGGCGATGACGTTGAAGCCTTGAACGGCTTGCACCTCCTCGCCGAGTTCCGGGATGGGGAGGTTCTTCTCGCTCAGCAACGTGATCAGGGTGTCCTGGACGTCGGCGGGAATGCGGGTGAGTTCTTCCACGCGGGCAATCTTGCCCTCCTCCATGGCGCGCATCATCGGACTGGGAACGAGCGCGCGACGGGACGGTCCCTTGGCGAGTAACTCGGCGTAGTTCCAACCGTAACGCAGGCTCTCCTCGCTGGTGCCGGCGGTTCCCTGGACCAGCAGGGTGCTGTCGCCGGAAATGGCCGCGGCGAGATGTTCCGCGAGCCAGGTCTTGGCCGTGCCGGGCACGCCCAGCAGAAGGAGGGCGCGATCGGTGGCCAACGTGGCGATGGCGACCTCCACCAGGCGGCGGTCGCCATAGTATTTCGGGGTGATGACCTCACCCGACTCGAGGGTGCCACCGAGGAGGTAGGTGGCGACGGACCAAGGGGAGAGCTTCCATTGGGGAGGACGCGGTTTCGTGTCCGAGGCGGCGAGCAGGGTCAGTTCGTGGGCGAACTGATGTTCGGCGTGTTGGCGGAGGGCGGTGGTCATGGACGTGGGCGATGGAGTGGAGGCGTGGGGCGTTCAACCACAGGGTTCTGGGGGCAGGCGGAATGGGAAGGGCGTGGAGAGCCACCCAATCGAAATTGATCTGCTCACGGCCCATGAACCGGGGAATCCAGGGGGCGAGACGCCCCCCTCTACGGCAGGCGGGACGCCCGCCGCTACAGAGGCGCGGTTCATGGAGAGCGACGTTTTCCACCATGTGGACCCGCATTGGGGCCCTGAACCGTGGAGCGAGGCATGCAGCGAGCGGCCCTCACCCCGGCCCTCTCCCGGAGGGAGAGGGAGAATATTTCCCGCGGGTTTCGAAGGGTTGGGCCGGGTGTTGGCTGGAACGTGTCGCGACGGCTCGGATGGCTGGAGTTCCGGCATGTCGCCGTGCGGGATATGCGACACCCTCTCCCCCCGGGAGAGGGTTGGGGTGAGGGAGCCCGTTTCAACCCTCGCGATCGCTGCCACGGAAAGGTTCATGGGAAGCGGCGTTGGCGCAGGCGCCATGCTCACAGACCATGAACCAGGATGGACTCCGGGGGGCGGGACGCCCCCCTCTACGGCAGGCGGGACGCCCGCCGCTACGGAAAGCAGGTTCATGGAGAGAGGCCATGAACCGGGGCGCGAGGAGTGGAGCGTGCGGCCCTCATCCCGGCCTTCTCCCGGAGGGAGAAGGAGACGATGCGCCGCGGGTTTCGGAGAGTTGAGTCGGGCGTTGGC
>CAUJJW010000012.1 GCA_963205105.1 Verrucomicrobiota bacterium
CAGCTTCTGGTGGACCATGGGGGTCAACCAGGGCCACGAAGCCGTCCGCACCGCCCAGGCCGTCATCAATCTCGCCCTCATGACCGGGAACATCGGCCGCCCCGGCACCGGCGCGAACTCGATCACCGGCCAGTGCAATGCCATGGGCTCCCGCCTGTTCAGCAACACCAACAGCCTGCTCGGCGGCCGATCCTTCACCGACCCCGAACAGCGCGCCGACGTCGCCCGCATTCTCGAAATCCCCCTCGATTCCATCCCGTCCACCCCCTCCAAGGCCTACGACCAGATCCTCGACGACGCCGCCAGCGGACGCATCAAAGCCCTCTGGATCATCGCCACCAACACCGCCCAGTCCTGGATCGATTCCCAACGATTCCAGGAAGCCACCCGACGCCTGGAACTCCTGGTGGTCCAGGACATGTACGTCTCCACCGCCACCGCCCAACACGCGCACCTGATTCTCCCCGCCGCCGGATGGGGCGAGAAAGACGGCACCTTCATCAACTCCGAGCGCCGCATCGGCATCGTGCGAAAAATCGCCCGAGCCCCGGGCGAAGCCCTCTCCGACTTCGCCATCTTCCGCCTGCTTGGCGAGGCCTGGGGCTGCGGCGATTGGTTCCGTCGATGGACCTCCCCCGCCGCCACCTTTCGTATGTTGCAGGAGCTTTCCCGCGGCCGTCCCTGCGACATCACCGGCATCCAAGGTTACGCGCATCTTGCCGAGTCGGGCGGCATCCAATGGCCCTGGACGTCCGCCGACAGCCGGCCCATCGAAATGGACCACAGTCCGAACGGCTCGGCGCCACACACCCTGCCCGAACCCGCCACGGAGCGACGATTGTTCGCCGACGGCCGGTTCTTCACGCCGGACGGACGGGCGCGCTTCATCCATGAAATCCCCCGCCCGACGCCCGAGTCGGCCGGCGGCGATTTCCCCTTCGTCCTCCTGACAGGCCGGGGCACCAGCGCCCAATGGCACACCAACACGCGGACGGGCAAGTCGGACATCCTCCGACAAATGTACCCGGCCAACGCCTACGCGGAGGTTCACCCCGCGGACGCGCAGGCGTTGCGACTGACCAACGGCGCCATCGCGATGGTGGTGTCCCGCCGTGGAAGCCTGCGCGTGCAGACGCTGATTTCGGCCACGGTTCAGCCGGGCCAGATCTTCATCCCCATGCATTATCCCGGGGTCAACGACCTCACCTTTCCCGCCTTCGATCCCTACTCACGCCAACCCAGCTACAAGCACTGTGCAGTGCGCATCGATCCGCTGCCCGCGGCGTCCGGCGATCTCTGAGCCGCTTCCCCCCGATGAACACCTCCACCCTTCCAACCCTCGCGCCCCCCGGGACGGCCTTCACCGCCGAACAGAAGGAATACCTCGCCGGCATCCTGGCCGGCGCCGCCCAAAGCCTCACCACCCCGTTTGTGGGTCGGAACGACGTCGGTCAGTTCACCGCAAGTCCGGACGGCGCCACCACCAACCTCGCCGCTCCCTCCCCCGCCAGCGACACCGAGGAAACGCTTTTCGGTGTTCCACTCTCCGAAGTCACCAGACAGGAATTGTGGAAGCACGCGGAAAACCCCCTGGATTCCTGGGATCGCGTGCTCGATCACGCCGCCCACAACCGCTTTCCCAACGAGGAGGACACCTACCGGCTGCGCACCTTCGGCTTGTTCTACGTCGCGCCCACCCAGAACAGTTTCATGCTCCGTTGCCGCATCCCCGCCGGTGAACTCACCAGCGCACAACTCCGCGGTCTCGCCTCCATCGCCACCGATTTCGGCAACGGCAAAGCCGCGATCACCACCCGCAGCAACCTCCAGATCCGCGAAATCGCCCCACGCCATCTCGTCGATGTCCTGATCCGGCTGCAATCGCTCGGCCTCACCGCCAAGGGCTCCGGCGTCGACAATATTCGCAACATCACCGCCTCGCCCACCGCCGGCATCGACTTTCGCGAACTCATCGACACCCGCCCGTTCGCCCATGCCCTCCACCATTACATCCTGAATCAGCGCGACCTCTACGGGCTGCCGCGCAAATTCAACGTCGCCTTCGAGGGCGGCGGCGCCATCGACACCGTCGCCAACACCAACGACATCGGCTTCGCCGCCGTGACACTGACCGAGGCGGCCTCCGGGATATCCCTCCGCGATCGATCCGCCTTCGAACTCCAGCCGGGTGTGTATTTCCGAACCGACCTCGCCGGCATCACCGGCCACCGCCAGCTGGCCTCCGATTCCGGCATCCTCGTTCCACCGTCCGAGGCCGTCGCCGTGGCCGCCGCCATGATCCGCGTCTTCCGCGAGCACGGCGACCGCACCGACCGCAAGAAGGCCCGACTCAAGTACCTGATCGATCGTTGGGGCGTGGCCAGGTTTCTCGAGGAAACTCAGAAAAAACTCTCCTTTCCATTGGTCGAATTCCCGCTCGACCGCTGCCAGCCCCGTTCCCCGACGCTCAAGCACGGGCACCTCGGGGTCTATCGTCAGCGCCAGCCAGGACGAAACTACCTCGGCGTGGTCGTTCCCGTCGGCATCCTCTCCGTGCGCCAGATGGAACGGGTCGCCGACCTAGCCGCCCATTACGGTTCAGGTCAGATCCGGCTCACGCCCTGGCAAAACTTCATCCTCCCGGACATCCCGGATGGATTCGTTGAGACCGTGAAGCGCCAACTGGTCCGCATCGGCCTCCACCACGAAGCCAGCCACGTGGCCGGCGGGCTTGTCGCCTGCACCGGCAGCACCGGTTGCAAGTGGGCGGCCACCGACACGAAAGGGCACGGCTTGTTCCTGGCTCAGCACCTCGCCAAACGCCTCACTCTCGACCAGCCCATGAACCTGCACCTGACCGGTTGCCCCAATTCCTGCGCACAGCATTACATCGGCGACATCGGCCTCCAGGGCGTCAAAGTGAATGCCGGTGGGTCTTCCGGCGAGGGCTACCACGTGGTGCTCGGCGGCGGGGTCGGTTCGGAATCCGGCATCGGCCGACAGGTCTTCACCGCCCTGCCATTCTCCGATCTGCCTCGCCTGCTCGAACACATCCTCCAGACTTACCAGGCGCGCCGAGCCCCGAAGGAGTCCTTCACCGATTTCACCCGTCGCCACGATCTCGGCCAACTCCAGGAGCTGTTCACGCCCTGAACGCTCCCGACCGTCGAACCGAAGTCGTCGCGGTCGCGGTTCTGCAAGTCACCACCCAGGGATCATTCCATGTCGGTTCATGCGCGCCGCGCATGCCGAGGCACTCCGCCGTTGAACATTATGAACACCCACCGCCTGGTACCTTCCATTCCCGAGTCGGCACCGTTCACGCCCGAACAGCGCGCATGGCTGAACGGCTTCCTCGCCGGACTCTTCTCCCATGCCTCCGTTCCCACACCCACCGCCCAAAGCATCCCACCCACCGCGCAACCTCTCGCCCCACTCGCCGTTCTGGTGGGTTCCCAAACGGGCACCGCCGAAAAGCTCGCCAAGCGCATCGCCAAAACCGCCGCCCAACGCGGCTTCGCACCCGTCATCCACGATCTCGCCAAGGTTTCACCCGCCCAGATTTCCTCGGAGCCGGCCGTGCTCATCATCGCCAGCACCTACGGAGACGGCGCCCCCCCCGACAACGCCAAAGCCTTCTGGCAACACCTCCGTGGAGAGCAAGCGCCGCGCCTCGAAAAGACGCGGTTTTCGGTGTGCGCCCTCGGCGACACCAACTACCCGCGCTTCTGCCAGTTCGGCAAAGACCTCGACGCCCGACTGGAAGCCCTGGGAGGCGAACGGGTACACCCGCGCCAGGACTGTGATGTCGAGTTCGAGCAACCCTTCTCCTCCTGGCTCAGCGCCACACTCGACCGACTCGCCCCGTCCGCCGCCACGCCGCAACCCGTCACTTCCACTGCGATCGAGGAGGAAACGCCACAACCCGCCTGGCATCGGGATCGTCCCTACCCCGCCCGGCTCACGGCCAATCGACGGCTCACCGAACCCGGTTCCCAGAAGGACGTCCGTCACTTCGTTCTCCATCTCGCTGACTCCGGTCTGACGTACGAAGCCGGGGACGCCCTCGGCGTTTGGCCCTCCAATGACCCGGTACTGATCCAAAGCCTGCTCCACACCCTCGGCTTCGATGGCGAAGAGCCAGTTCCCGATCGCCGTGGCGAACCCGCCCCGCTGCGCCTTGCTCTTCGACGCGACTACGACATCACCCGCATTCCACGCGCGCTTCTCAGTCACGTCGCCCCGTTCACCAACGATCCCGGTCTCACCCAGGCTGCTGCCCCTGAAGCCAACGGCGCCCTGGAACGCTACCTCCGGGGTCGCGACGTGCTCGACCTTCTCCAGGCCCATCCGCAGGTCCGGTTCCAACCCGCCGAATTCATCGCGCTCCTCCGCAAGATCCAGCCACGCCTCTACTCCATCGCCTCAAGCCCTCGACTTCACCCCAATGACATTCACCTCTGCGTCAATGTCGTCCGCTACGAAGCCTTGGGCCGCCCACGTCATGGTCTCGCATCGGCGTGCCTCGCCGACCGCACGGGCACCGACGATCCCGTGCCGGTTTTTGTGCACACCAACCCGGCCTTCCGCCCACCCCCGCCGGACCAGGGCTTGATCATGATCGGGCCAGGGACCGGCATCGCCCCCTTCCGTGCGTTCTTGCAGGAACGTCAGGCCCTCGGCGCCAAGGGCCGGAATTGGCTGTTGTTTGGCGACCAACACGCCCGCACTGATTTCCTGTACCAGGATGAACTTCGTGCCTGGAAGGAGGATGGATTGCTGACCCGTCTCGACCTGGCCTGGTCCCGGGACACCGCCGAGAAGGTTTACGTCCAGCACCGGATGCTGGAGCATGCAGCCACTCTCTGGCACTGGCTCGAATCCGGCGCGAGCCTCTGCGTCTGCGGCGATGCCGCGCGCATGGCCCGGGATGTCGATGCCGCCCTCCACACCATCGTTCAGCAGGAGGGCGGGCGAAGCGCCGAACAGGCCGCCGAGTACCTCCAACAACTCGTCGCCAGCCGTCGGTACTGTCGCGACGTCTACTAATCACGAGGCCGATGACTTGAGTCAAAGCCGCCTCATTTTTCGGTAACCACACTACCCATGACGATGAAGCCCTACCCCACCTCCACCTCAACGCTTCGCAACCTGGCCAATGCCTCAGCCGCCTCGCTTCTGTTGATCGCCCCGTCCGCGCTCGCCCAGTACACCCCGCCGCCCCCTCCGGCGCCGTTCGCCGGCTTCCTGAACGAAGCCCTCCGCAAGAACGACCCCTACATGAGCGCCTGGGACTTCGGTGGCCTTGCCCGTGTCCGTTATGAAATCCGCGACGGCGCCGGCTCCGCCGGTGTGCCCGGTTCCATCGACTTCCGGGCCCGCAACGCCGACAACAACAACAATTTCCTCATCGAACGCATTCAGTTGCATGCCGCCTACAACGCCAAGTGGTGGTCGATCTGGGCTGAAGCACGATCCTCGCTCGCCCAGGAGGACGACCGCTATGCCTACGCCGGCACTCCCCCGCTCAAGAGCGATGGTCCCGAGGCGGATACCCTCGATCTCCATCAGGCCTACCTCACCCTCGGCAATCACAAGGAGTTCCCTGTCTCCCTCAAAATCGGCCGGCAGGAACTGGCCTACGCCGACGAACGCCTCGTCGGCGCCGCGTTCTGGCACAACATCGGTCGCGTTTTCGACGCCGCCAAAGCCCGATGGCAGACCGAATGGTTCAATGCCGATTTCTTCACCGGACGCCCCGACGTCCCGGTGGACGACGGTTTCAACGTGTCCAGCGACTACGAAACCTTCTCCGGCATGTGGGCCAGTTCCGCCAAGCTTCCCCATCACCTCATCGACCTCTTTTTCCTGAGTCGTAACGTCAACTCGGAATCCCCCATCGCCGTCGAGCAGCCCAAGACCGCCCTGCCCTCCCCGCGCGATATCTACTCCATCGGCACGCGGTTCAAGTCGAAGCCCGGCGACTTCGGTCCCTGGGACTACACCTTCGATGCCATCGGCCAGTTCGGGAACTTCCGCGACCTGCGGGCCGGAGCCCCGGCCGAGCGCCTCGACCATCAGGCCTACGCGGTCGTCGCCAACTTCGGTTACACGTTCGCCGATTTGCCCGGAAAACCCCGCCTGGCCATCGAATACTCCCACGGATCCGGCGATTCCGACCCGAACGACGATTCCCACGGAACCTTCGACACCCTCTACCCCACGGTCCACAAGTTCTATGGATACGCCGACTTCGTGACCCTCCAGAACATCCATGATCTCCGACCCATGCTCACCATCAAGCCTACCGCCCGGTTGAGCCTCGCTTTGGAAGGGCATCTGTTCTGGCTCGCCGATACCCACGACAGTTTCTACAACATCGGCGGTCTGCCCCGCGGCGGGATCGGAACCACCGCCGGCAACGGCTACGGCATCAACCCTTCCTACGATTCGTTCCTCGGCTCCGAGATCGACTTCATCGCCGGCTACGCGCTCACCCGATACGCCCAGATCGAGGCCGGCTATTCCCACTTCTTCACCGGGTCCTACATCGACTCCAGCCTCTCGAATCCGAACTTCGGCTCCGAAGACGCCAACTGGGCCTACCTCCAGCTGCTCGTCCGGTTCTGAACCCTCGCTTCCCAGGTGCAAACTGGGACGTTGTCAGTGCCCGCTACCCCGCTACATTCGCGTTGTGATTTACGACGCGAGCCTCGACTCGCTCCTGCAGCGAGTCTGGAACGGCGACCGAATCTCCATCGACGAGGCCCGACAACTGTACCGCCTCCCGCTGGAGGAACTCGGCACACTCGCCGACCGCCGACGCCAGTTGCTCCGGGAACCCATCCACCAGGGAGCCGGGAATCGCATCGTCACGTTCATCGTCGATCGCAACGTCAACTACACCAACGTCTGCAACGTCTATTGCAAGTTCTGCGCGTTCTGGCGCAGCGAGAAAGACGCCGATTCCTACGTCATCACCCTCGACGAGCTGGACCGGAAGATTGAGGAAACCATCGCCCACGGAGGCACCCAGATCCTGCTCCAGGGAGGTCATCACCCCCGGCTGACCAAACAGTGGTACCTCGACCTCCTGAACCACGTCCGATCCAGGTTCCCCGGCTTCAATGTCCACGGGTTCAGCCCCAGTGAATTCGTCGCCTTCGCCGAATTCTTCCAGGAACCCGTCGAAACCATCGTCCGCGATTTCGTCGCCGCCGGCCTGGGCAGCATTCCCGGCGGCGGCGGCGAAATTCTCGTCGATACCGTCCGGCGCCGCATCGCGCCCCTGAAGGCCAACACCGCGGACTGGATGGGCGTCATGAACACCGCCCACCAACTCGGTCTCGCCACCACGTCGACCATGATGTTCGGCCACGTCGAATCGCTGGATGACCGACTCCAACACTTGGAGGTCGTCCGCAGCCAGCAGGACGTCTCCCTCGCCCGCCTGCCCCTCGAAGCCGCCTCATCCCCCATCGCCCGCGCCGTGGCCTACGCCCAGGCCCTGGAACAGGGACGCCTCGCCGGAGGCGCCTTCACCGCCTTCATCTGCTGGACCTTCCAGCCCGAAAACGCCGTCCTCAAAGCCCCCACCGTCGGCGCTCA
>CAUJJW010000013.1 GCA_963205105.1 Verrucomicrobiota bacterium
GACCTTCCGGTGGCGTCGATCCAGGTGCCACGCGATCGCCCCTCCTGCACGTCCAATTCGGGCCACCCACCTGAGGGGCATGGCCTGGAGCAAAGGGAACAGGACGCGCACCAACGCGATCAGGAGCCACTCGGACATCAGCGGAAACAGATTTTGTCCACGCAATCGTGGAAGTCCTTGGCGCCGGCGATGATTTTGATTTCGACGCGCATGAAGTAGATGGGGAGATCGCGCCGGTCGAGCTTGGGGAATCGGACGGCGTCCTTTTGGGTGGTGATGAGGATTTCCGCCATGCGCTTCTTGGAGCGATTGATCGCGTTCAGCAATTCCTGCTGCGTGAAGCGGTGATGATCGGCGAACCGTTTGGCGTAGACGAGCTTACAGCCCAGTTTCCGAAGGCCTTCCTCAAAACTCTCAGGTTGCGCGATGCCGCTGAGGGCGGCGACTCGTTTCCCGGCGATGTAATCGATGCCAACCTGGTCGGCGGTGAAAACGTCCTCGAAATAGAGGGGATGATGGACGCACTCAATGACGGGCGCGCGAGGGTTGAGGACGGCGAGGCGTTCGCGGAGGCTCTGGGTTTTGCCATCGCTTTTGGTGATGAAGATGACGCCGGCGCGAGCGACGTGAGAGGGGGGTTCGCGCAAGGTGCCTCGCGGCAGCAGGAACTGGTTCCCGAAAGGCTGCTGGCAGTCGATGAGCACGACGTCCTGGCGTCGGCCTCGGAGCTTCCAGTACTGGAAGCCATCATCAAGAAGGAGAGTATCGCAGCCAAACTTCTCGATGGCATAGCGACCTGCCTTCACCCGGTCCTTGTCGACGAGGACGATGACGTCCTTGAGGTTGGAGGCGAGCATGAAGGGCTCGTCGCCGGCGCTCTCGGAATCGAGCAGCAGGGATTTTCCATCTGAAACCACTCGGGGCGGGGTTTGTTCGCGGCGAAGGAGGAGGCGATCGATGAAGCGGCGGGAGAGGGGTGGGGGTTTGGAACGGTAGCCGCGGGAAAGGATGGCGACGTTGCGGCCCTGATCCTTGAGCTCACGCGCGAATTTCTCAACCACGGGGGTCTTACCGGTGCCACCTACGGTGAGGTTGCCAATGGCGATAACCTGAACGCCGAGGGTGGTGTCGCGAACGATGCGGGTATCGTAGAGGGCTCGGCGGAGCTTGATAGCGGCGCGGTAGACGTAGGAGAGAACGTGCAATGTGGCACGCACCGTGCCGGCAAGGCGCCCCCGCCGCTGTTCGAAGATGACTTCGAGAAAAAAGGTTTCGGCGGTTTCGGTCCAGCGCCGCAGGGGTTCGGACATCGGTTCGCGAGCTTGGCGCGACCAGGGTCCGGCTTTCAAGGCAAGGCGGGGTGGTTCCGCAACGGGGGGGGTGGGAGAATTAACTTTTTGACGCTTCGTCTTCCCGTCCGGCATGGTCGACGGAGCGATGGAACGGGCTGGGGAACGCGCTTTCTCGTCTTCCGATGGAAATCCGGCCCGATCCGTCCTGTGATTTATGGCTGAACTTACTGGAAACCTGTTGGTCGCCCAATCCGGCGGTCCGACGTGCGCCATCAACGCCAGTGTCGCCGGTGTCATCACCGAGGCAGGCAAGCACGAGTGCATCGAGGAGATTTACGGTGGACTGAATGGCATTTTGGGCATCCTGAACGAGGAGCTCATCGACCTGAACGATGAAAAGCGGAAAACCATTGAAGGACTGAAGTTCACCCCAGCGGCGGCGCTGGGCACCTGTCGGTACAAGGTGGACTTCAAGAAAAAGCCGGAGAAAGCCGCCAAGGATATGGACCGGCTGTTCAAGGTCTTCGAGGCGCACAACATCCGCTATTTCTTCTATGCTGGCGGCAACGATTCTCAGGACACGTCGCACAAGATCCACGAAGAAGCGGTGAAGCGTGGTTACGACCTGCGGGTGATTGGAGTTCCGAAAACGATCGACAACGACCTTCCGTTCACGGACTCGTGCCCGGGCTATGGTTCCGTGATCAAGTACGCCGCGACGACGGTCATGGAAGTCGGCTTCGATGTGGGCAGCATGGCGACGGACGATGGCTCCTGCTGCATCATTGAGGTCATGGGGCGGTCGGCGGGATGGATTGCAGCCGGCACGGTTCTGGCGAAGCGCGGCAATCCGGCGAACCCGCCGCACATCATTCTGTTGCCGGAGATCCAGTACGACATCGACGAGTTCCTGGCGCGGGTCAAATCCACGATTGAAGCCCACAAGTACTGTGTGGTGGTCGTGGGCGAAGGCATCCGCAACAAACAAGGCGAAGAGATCGGGGCGGACAAATCGCGCCTCGACGCGTTTGGGCACCCGGTGCTGGCAGGAGCTGCAGAGAAGCTGAAGGAATTCGTCCAGGGCAAGCTCAACACGAAGACCCGGACGGTGCTGTTGGGATATGCCCAGCGCGCGGCCGCCCACTTTGCCGCCCAGATCGACATCGACAACGCGTTTGCCTGTGGTCAGGCCGCGGTCAAGGCCGCGGTCGACGGCAAGAGTGGCTACATGGTGAAGATCGTGCGCGACAACACCCGCGCCATCCTGACCGGTGATGGGAAGATCAAGTGGACGACGGACCTGCATCCGCTTGCGGAAGTCGCCAATGTGGAACACTTCGTGCCACGGGACTGGATTCAGGAGGACGGCTTCCTTCCGAACGAGACCTTCGTGCAATACGCCGCACCGCTGATTGAAGGCGAAGTGAAGCCGCCGATCGAAGGCGGCCTTCCGAAATACGTCACCCTCGATCGCAACCCGGTTGAGAAAAAGCTGGACGCTCGCGAGGCATAGAGCCCGTTAACGTCAGAACTCGAGTGATTTAAGCAAGGCGGCCCCTTCCCGGGCCGCCTTTTTTGTTGGTCCAAACCTCGTGCCCCTCGTCGGAGGCAGCCGGTTCGAAATCGACCGGTTCACCGCCCTTGAACCGGGGATTCCGGGGGGGGGGGCGAGAGGCCCCTTTACGGCAGGCGGGAGGCCCGCCGCCCAGGAGCGAAGGTTGGTGGGTAGCCTCACAGGGCCTTCCAGGGGATAGGCAGGAGCCGCCCACCCAGAATCGCGAGGGCCTGTGAAAAAGCGGTCGGGGAAGACAGCGGCGATAGGAATGGTTCCGAGGGAAAGACCTGTCCTGCGGCCCAGCGTGAGAATGCCGGGAGGATGGCGCGGTCGTTTCCAATGAGGAAGCAAGGGACCCGGGCGGAGGTGGCGACGCCGTCGCCGAGGACGACAGCTGGATGCTCATGGCCGTAGAACACCTTTCCGCCTGGGCCCAACCGGGGGGAAACCGATTCCCAGGGCAACGCGTCGCCATGGACCAGAACATGGGGACCGGCAGTGGCAATTCTTGTGCACTCCGCGTCGCAACCAAGGGAGCAGAGCAGCTGGGAAAGGCGGACATCATGATTCCCGAGCACGAAGGTCACGGGCTGCCCGTCGATCCAGCGGATCAAATCCCGGAGTTCCTCCTCAAGGACGGTGAGTTTGGCGACCGCATGCACGGTGTCCCCGAGGAAGACCCAGCGCTTGGGTTGATAGGTACGGCGCAACGACTCGAGCCGTTGCAGGGTGTCGTCGGGAACAATGGGGAGCAGGGTACCGCGCTGGCGCTCGACCCAGAGATGCCCCAGGTGAACATCCGCCACGAGCAAGGTTCGTTCTTGGGCCAGCCAGACCGCCCGTCGGAAGTCGGCCTCAATACCTGAACCCATACTCCACTGTCCGGAGCCCCCGGCCGCGACCGAATCGGATGAAACCATGTGCAGGAGGAAATCCACGCATGGCTCCCGGCCGTCTGCAACCTCGGAGACGTTCGGCTCGGTGATCCACCCGACGTGCGGGGCTTGGCCCTGGCATTACTCGCTACGCATCAGCGGCGAGTCGACGCCGCCGTCGGCGAGCCCATCGAGCTCCTCGAAACGCGCGACCAATTGCACCAGGAGTTTACGGCAAGCGGTCACGTTCGGGTCATCGTCGACCAGTCGGCATGCCAAACCCACGCAGGGCAACGCGCTGTTTCGAAGTTTCCGGAGAGTCTTGCTGGATTGAAGCCAGTCGAGGGAATGGGACTGAAGGGTTCGAATGGCGTGCTCGCACAAGGCCTGGGCGAGGTTTCGTCGCATTTGCTTCACGACGCCGCCGGAATCCACCGAGACGATTCGCAGGACATCCAAGGCGGCGCGTCGCAGCATTCGCGCCGAACCCACGCCGGCACGACGGCGACTCAGCATCCACAAAGCCTGCGCCCGCAGGAAGCGGCTGGTGTCTTGAAGTCCGATCCCTCGGTCCAGTCGGTCCAGGAGCCTTAATGCCCCTTCTTCATCGCCGGAAAGCAGGCAATCCATGGCCTGCTGCAGACACTGTTGATGATCGTTGAAGTCGACGGGAGACATCAGGCTTCGCCCTCTACGATTTCTTCGTTAAAGTGTTGTCTGTCAGCGCTTTCATCACAGGAAGCCCATAACATCACGGAACTCAGGCCGCCTCCCCGGGAGCTGGGGGGCGCGCAACCTCCGGCTTCGGGTCATTGCGTTGGGGTGATGCATGGCCGATTGACTGACTATGCTTTCTGCAAGGCTAGTGCGCCTGTCTATCGGTCGATTGACCTACGTAGAACTACTTATTTCAGTCGGAAGCCGCGCGAAACACGCAAGATTGCGGTTCGGCCGGTCGTCGGGGTGAACGAGCGATCCAAGTCAGGAAACCGCTTGTCATCCGGCGCTTCGCCCTTAGTTTCGGCGGCAGAATGTCGTCGCAATTGACGCAATACCTTCCTGTTTTGCTGCTAGTGCTGGTTGCCGTCGGGTTTGCAGCCGCGATGCTGACGGCATCTTTCTGGCTGGGATTTAAGGGGCGGAAGAACGCGGTGAAGGACACCGCCTACGAGTGCGGCATGCCGGCTCAAGGCGAAGGGGCTGCCCGCTTCTCGGTGAAGTTTTACCTGGTGGCGATGCTCTTCATCCTCTTCGACATCGAGGTGGTCTTCCTCTACCCGTGGGCTGTCGTTTACCGGGAGATGCTCGTCGAGAATGCGAGTCTGATCTTCGGATCGATGGTCAGCTTCCTGGGTATTCTGTTCGTCGGCTACGTGTACGCCCTGAAAAAGAAGGCGTTTGACTGGAAGAGTTCGACCTAGTCGACGCGGGTCAGAGTTTCCAGCCCGGGCGCACTTCCTCGTCGTAGCTCATTGTTTCGCCACGGCCGAATCGTCGTTCCGCCAAGATTCCCACCATGGCGGCGTTATCGGTGCAGAGCGCCGGCTCGGAAAGGCGGACCTTCAAACCGGCGGCACGAGCTTGGACGGCGAGCTGGTGACGAAAACCCCGGTTGCAGGTCACGCCTCCGGAAGCGGTCACCCATCCCACCCCGAGTCGGCGGGCCGCATGGATCAGTTTGGCGACAAGAACATCATTGATCGCGGCCTGAACGCTGGCGCAGAGGTCTCGCAGCCCGGCATCGCTGGACGCGATGCTGGGGTTCTTGTGCAGCAGGTAGCGAACGGATGTCTTTAGTCCGCTGAAGCTGAAGTCATCGGAAGCATCACGCAGGAGGGGCCGCGGAAAGTCATGGGCAGCCGGATTGCCTTCGGCGGCGAGGCGATCGATCAGCGGACCTCCCGGATAGGGCAGTCCGAGCAGTTTGGCGACCTTGTCGAAGCATTCCCCGGCGGCGTCGTCGAGGGTGGAACCGAGCACGCGATGATCCAACTCGGCTGGCACATGAACGAGCAAGGTATGGCCGCCGCTGGCGATGAGGGAAACGTTGGGATGGAACTCGGCAAAATCGGCGCGAGGAGGGTTGCCGGAGATCCAAGGAGAATACAGATGGGCTTCGTGGTGATGAACTCCGAGGAACGGAAGGCGTCCGGCCATGGCGATGGCGGCGGCGAAGCGCGTGCCGGTCATGAGGGCTTGAGGGAGACCAGGGCCAAGGGTGGCAGCGACCGCCTCCACGTCGGTGGGCCGGATTCCGGCTTCCAACACTGCGGCACGGCTGACCCGGGGGAGGTTCTTCAAATGTTCACGGGTGGCCAATTCGGGAACCACGCCGCCGTATTCCGCGTGGAGCGCGATCTGCGAGGCCACGATGTTGGCAAGGATGACGCCATCACGAATGACGGACACGCTCGTCTCATCACAAGACGTCTCAAAAGCCAGCAAGAGCACGGCGAAAGGCTGACGGAGGAAGGAGGCCTGTCGGAGGGATGCGGACTTAGGCCCGGTTGATGGATTCGCCGGCGAGGATGCGCATGCCGCGGAGGTAGTCGATCGCGCGTTCCAGCGGGAGATCCCGGACCTGTTTGGCGCGTTCGCGACTAGCCTCGTCCATCACATCGAGTCCGCCGGGCTGTCGGCGGAAGAGGAGGTCGCGTTCCTCGGCTTCGGTCATATCGACCACGCTATCGGGCGTGATGCCGTACTCATGAATGACCTTGTGGCTGGGGGTGTAGTACTTGGCGGTGGTCAAGCGGAGGGCGGTTCCATCCTGGAGAGGGAGAATGCTTTGAACGGAGCCTTTGCCGAAGGTCTGCTCGCCGAAGACCCGGGCTCGTCTCAGGTCCTGGAGGCAACCGGCGACAATTTCTGAGGCGCTGGCGCTGCCTCCGTTGACGAGGACGGAGAGCCTGAGTTTCTGGAATCGTCCGCGACCGGTGGCTCGAAACTCGGCTTGCTGGGCACCGTTGCGTCCCTCGGTGGAGACGACGAGGTCGTTCTTTTTCACGAACTTGTCGCAAACGCGGACTGCGGCCTCGAGTAGACCGCCGGGATTATCGCGCAGATCCAGGATCAAGGCTTTCATGCCGGCGGCGGCCATTTTTTCCAGGGCGGCGTCCAATTCGCCGGAGGTTTTCTCGCCGAACTGGGTGATTTGGACATATCCGATGCCGTCTTCAAGCAGGGGGAACTGCCGTTTCCAGTTCAGATCGCGGATGGTGTGGATGGGGATGACGGCGCGGGTCAACCGGTGCTCCATGGTTTGTCCGGTGCTGGGCCGAAAGGTCGTCAGTTCGACCTCCGTGCCTGGCTTCCCTCGCAATCGACTGACGACGTCGCTCACCGGCCAATCGCGCACCGAGTTACCTTCCACGGCCACCAACTGATCCCCTGCCAGCAGTCCGGCCCGGGCGCCGGGGGTTTCCTCGACCACATCGACGATGTTGATTGTACCGTCGTGGGGCGAAACCGTGACGCCCAACCCGCCAAACTCGCCTTCGGTGTCGGTTTTCAGCTCGTCGTATTTGTCGGGTTCCAGGAATTCACTGTGAGGGTCGAGCGAATCGAGCATGCCGTGGACGGCGGCTGAGACGAGTTCCTTGTACGTGAGGTCTCCTCCATCGACGTAGTCCTTTTTGATCAATTGCAGCACCCGAGAGAAGAGGGCGAGCTGCGGATAGGCATCATCGCGTTCGGCGGCGCGCGCCTCGCCCATGTACATCTGCAACCCGGTTCCGAGGTGGGCCAGCAGGAGCAGGGTTACCAAGCTAAAGATCAGGCGGCGGCTCATGGCGACAGATTCAGGTCCGTGACTCCGCGCACCGTAGGGGTGACAGCCTCGTCCGGCAAGCGCCCGAATCCAGGGAGTTAGCCGAGCAGCGATCGAATGAACGGCAGGTCCCCGGGATAGGTCACCTTGGGATTGGGCGCTTTCGACTCCACCAGGCGGACGGTCTGACCGATGAGTTCGCAGGCGGCGGTGTCGTCGGTGACCTGAAGTCCCCGGGCTCGGACAGCATCCAAAGCCAGGCGGATGACTTCCCTGCGAAAGGCTTGCGGTGTCTGCACGGACCACAGCCGGGAACGGTCGACGGTGCGATCGATGGTTTGTCCGTTGGCGCTTTCCTTGATGGTGTCGGTCACCCTTTGGGCGGCGACAGCGGCGCCTGTTTCGCGGGCGGCGAGGATCGTGGCCTCGATCACCTCGGGCGCGGTGCAAGGGCGGGCTCCGTCCTGAATGGCGACGATGTTCACCCCGGCCGAGACGGCGGAAAGCCCGTTCCAGACGGAGTCCTGGCGTTCGCGACCACCCGCGGCCAACCGCCAAGGCTTCCCCAAGCCCAGCCCTGCCCCGATGTCCTCAAACGCCGATTCCATTCCCGAGCGGACGACGACGACGATTTCATCGACGACCGGAGTACGATCGAAGCGTCTCCAAGTGTGGGCGACGACGGGAAGACCGGCGACTTCGAGGAATAGCTTATCGGTGTCGGGACCGAACCGTTTGCCCTGGCCGGCGGCGACAATGACAGCGGCAACCATTTGGGGAGGTGAGAGATCGGCCAATCCGATGCCGTGCGGGTAATCCCCAGGGGGGTGCTTCGGAAGACAACTCCGCTAGGGACGCGGCGGAAAAGATGACGACGCAGGCTACTGCCGGGTGACCGTGGTGCGTTCGGCCAACCAGATCATGTCGCGGTTGTTGGGGGATGCGACGTTCAAGGTCATCTGGCCAGTGTAGCGGACCGGGGGTTTGGTGCGGCCGTCGACCCATTTCTTAATTTCGGCGTGACCATCGGCGAAGGTGATGCCGGCGGCGCCGTTATGATAACTGGCGGGGAAATCGATGATTTTCGCGGCCGCGGGGCTCTCCACCATCATGTTGGCGAAACCACCGGCGTTGATGCTGTCGGGGTGTTCATCCAGAAGGACATACAGTTGGGAAGGCCCGGGCGCAGCGAAGTCGGTGGACTTGAGGTAGATCTTATACTTGGTCTGACCCTCGTTGTAATTGGGGGGATTCAGCCATGCGCCGGGCCCGCCCATGGCTTGGCTCATGCCCATGCTGCGGACGCGGGGAACCTTTTGGCCGCGAATGGTGACGGTGCTCATGTCCGCCGGGCACTTGTAGACTTCGGCGGAAGAGATGTACGGGGCGAACATGGCCCGTTTGGGATCCAGCAGATCCTGTTTGTTGGTGTTGTCGCGGGTGGAGGGATTGAAGTCGAGCCACCCGGCGACCCAAGCGTAAGGTTCGTTGGCGCTGTTGCCGGGCTTGGTGAGGTGATCGTTGTTGTCGTCCGGGTAAAGCAGGTGGGCGAGCTGAAGTTGCTTCAGGTTACTCATGCACTTGATGCCCTGGGCCTTGCTCTTGGCCTTGGACAACGCGGGCAACAGCATACTCGCCAGGATGGCGATGATGGCGATCACGACGAGCAGCTCGATCAGGGTGAAGCCGCGCCTCGCGAACCTGCTCGAAAGCGCCCGATGGCAGGAGGGAGCGGGAAGCTCCGGCGAGGTGAGGATCGACATAAGTGCGGAGTAAGTACCCGGATTCGACCATGACTGCAACGAGAGATCTGGTGATGGCGCGGCGGTGGACGGCGGTCCCATCGCGGTCTACGCTCGCCGGCAATTCACCATTCATGAAGCCTGCGCGTGCTCCCAAAGCCCTTCGAAGGGCCCCTTCTGCTCCTGCGACCGGCAAAGCCCGCCGCTCGTCTACGTCGAGGCGCGCCCAGCCGTCCGCGCGCAGCGGACCAGATTCCCGCCAGACGCCTTCCGATCTCGACGAGGTTTCGCTTCTCCCGACGTCCGTCGCCGGGGCGACCGATGGGGATTTGGAACCACGGCAGGCGGGCAAAGAACCAGCGGCGGAGACCGACGAATTTCCCGCCCGCCCTTCACAACGCTCCCAGGAGCCTGAGCCCGCTACTGCTGGGCGGCGCGACACCTACGACGGAGACACGGCTTACCGTCTGTACCTGCGGGAGATTGGTGAGGTATCGCTGCTTTCGATTCAGGAGGAGATCGACCTTGCTGCCCGGATCAAAGCGGGTGACCGCAAGGCCCGCGATCACATGATCAAGGCGAACCTCCGCTTGGTGGTGAAGATCGCCCACGACTACGAGAACTACGGTCTGCCGCTGCTGGACCTCATCAACGAGGGGAACATCGGCCTGATGAAGGCGGTCGAACGCTTCGATCCGGCCAAAGGCGGGAAGCTGTCGACCTACGCTGCCTGGTGGATCAAACAGGCCATCAAGCGGGCCTTGGCGAATCAGGGCAAAACCATCCGGCTGCCGGTCCATCTCGTCGACAAGATCGCCCGCATGCGGCGGGTGGCGGCGCAGCTGGAAGACATCTTTGGCCGTGAGGCCACCGACGAGGAATTGGCCGAGGAACTCGGGATCACGACGGCGCGGGTGACCCAATGGCGTTCCGCGGCCATCCGCCCGGCGCAACTGGATGCTCCGGTCGGGGATGACGAATCGAACTCGCTTAAGGACATCGTTGCCGACGATCGACAAACCTCGCCGTACCGGGAGCTCGAGGACAAAACGATCCGGGACATGCTGGAGAAGATGATCGATACCCTGGATGCGAGGGAGCAGAACATTCTCCGGAAGCGGTTTGGATATGATGGGGGGGATGGGTTGACCCTGGAAGAGATCGGCCAGGAGTACGGCGTCACCCGCGAACGCATCCGTCAAATTGAAGCGGTCGCGCTCAAGAAGCTTCGGCGCATGATCGAGAAGCTGGAAAAGACTCGAAAGTGACCGCTGCGACGACGACTGCGTCCCGGATTGTTGGAGATTCCCTGTAAGATTCGTGACCCCGCCCGCGTTATCCGACTGGGAGCGGGGCTCGCCCAACTGCAACGTGCCCTCCCAGCGCGTCCGGGATTTCCCACCCACGGAAGACCGGAGCGAGCCCCGCCCCAACCTTGGTGCGGTTCTCGCCTTGCGCCCCTGGCACTCGCCCCGTATCACCTGCGAGGCATAAGCGTCATGGTCGCCAATCCCCAGCACCAGGAAGCCGGCAGGAACCCACCCCTGGTGCCCTGCCCCATCGCCCATCGGGTTCGATCCTGGCTCATCTGGGTTGCGCTACTCGCAGGTCTGGCCCAAGGCCCTTCCGCCCGGGCCGAACTTCAGTTCGATGTGTTTCTGGGGCTCGACGATCGGGTGAGGGAAGGCCATTGGTTTCCAGTGGCGTTCGAGATCCTCAACGACGGGCCACCCTTCACCGGGACGGTTCTGATTGGGGCGGAAGACGCGGTAGCCCAACAGCAGCGACAGTTCGCGATTGAACTGCCCACGGGAACACGCAAGCGGGTCGTGCTCCCCGTGTTTCCTGCGTCCGGCCGATATTCCCGCTGGGACGCGCGTCTGCTGGACCCCGATGGCAAGCTCATCGCGGAGAGAACGGGACTTCAGCCCAAGGACGTAGCGTCCCATATCCCGTTGATCGGAGCGCTGCCCAGAACCTTCGGCGGCCTTCCGGCCTTGCCGGATGTTCCCAATCGGGGCGTGGAATTCCTGCCCGCGGTGGCCCGACTGCAGTCGGAGTACCTGCCCTCGAATCCCATCGCCCTGGAAGGCCTGACGGCGTGGTATCTGAATTCGGAAAAAGCCGCGGATTTGAAGCCCGATCAAGCAGACGCGTTGCTTTCCTGGATGCACAACGGTGGGCACCTGATCCTG
Source organism: Verrucomicrobiota bacterium (assembly GCA_963205105.1). Lineage (GTDB taxonomy): Bacteria > Verrucomicrobiota > Verrucomicrobiia > Limisphaerales > CAIMTB01 > CAIMTB01. Next base: position 11,429 of record CAUJJW010000013.1, read on the forward strand.
GCCATCGAGCAACCCACCGACGTGACCGCGCTTCCCTGGCTGAAGAGTGTCCTTCCCTTCCTCCCCGAATCCCTCACGAACGTCGCCAACAATGGCAGGATCGAAGCCTGGGTGACGCAGGGTCCGTCGGTGGTCCAACTGCCGTCGGCGCTGCAGCGGGAGACGACGATCGACAACAACAACCCTCAGTTCCGAGGCAATCGACGTCGGGTGGTGTCTCCGAACCGGGCGGCGTTCACCGACCCGTTCACGCAAATCGAACCGCAGGAAGATTTTCGCAAAGCAGACATCACTGTTGTGGCGGGCAAGGTCACGGACGGTGTGGTGAACCTGGCCCTGGGGGACTCTCCTCTCATCATCACGGCGCCCCGTGGACGGGGGACGCTGACGGTGCTGGCGTTCAGCCCCGAACGCGAACCGTTCCGCAGTTGGAAAAACCGGTCCTGGTTTTGGGCGCGTACGATTGGCATTCCGCCCGAACTTCTGGTGGAGAACGCGCCGGTGCGCTGGGGTGGATCGAGCATTGACGGGCTGTTTGGGGCGATGCTGGACAGCCGGCAGGTTCGGAAGCTCCCGATTGGTGCGCTGCTGTTGCTGCTCCTGGTTTACCTGGCGGTGATTGGTCCCGTGGACCAGTGGGTGTTGAAGCGGATGGGCAAGCAGATGTGGACGTGGGTGACCTTCCCGTTCTACGTCGTGGTGTTCTCCGGTTTGATTTACTTCATCGGCTATCGGCTTCGGGCCGGGGACCTTGAACTGAACGAACTTCAGGTGGTGGATCAACTGCCCCGGGGCCAGGGTTCGATACTCCGCGGTCATACCTGGTTCTCGATCTACTCCCCGGGCAACAACCGCTATCGGTTGGCGAGCGAGCAGCCCTTCGCGACTTTCCGGGCGGAACTGCAGCAAAGCGGACAGGGCCGCAACGATTCCAGTCGCTTGAACCTGCGTCAGCCGGCCAAGGGTTTCGACGCCGAGGTCTTCGTTCCGGTGTGGGTGAGCCAGCTGTATTCCAGCGATTGGCTGGATCTCGGACCGACCCTGCTCACGGCCGAACTGCGATCGCCGGAGTCCGATCCGACGTTGGTGGTGGAGAACCCGTCCGAACTCCGCTTCACCCAAGTGGCCGCCGCCTTCAACGGCCGGCTCTACAACCTCGGGGCCCTGCCGCCGCAAGGTCGGGTGGAATACCCGTTGGGCGCCAATGAAGGGCGATCTCTGGATGAACTCGTCGGGGGGCTGCCCGCGATTCATCAGACCGTCCAGCAGCGGCGATTTGCGTTCGGCGGCGAACGATCCGGTCAGATCCCGAAGAACCTGGACGGCGTGATCAGCGCCTCGCTGGTCGAACGACTCCGAGGTTCCCCATTCGACGTCGCCGACAACTTCTCCACCCATGCCAGCTTCGGGGTGAACCACCTGCTTCAACGGGGCGACGTGGTCCTCTTTGGCTGGGCCCCGGATCAGGCCGTGGCGGCGCCCGTGCATCGGTTCACCCCGGCGCGCACCCAGCGCGACACCGTGGTCCGCTTTTCCATTCCCGGACGTCCCCCCTCCTAGGACTCGCCCTTCTCCGACTCATGAATCCCCCGCCCATCGCCGCCGTTCAAACCCACGGTCTCACCCGCATCTACGGTTCGCTGGTCGCCCTTGGCGGGCTCAACCTCACCGTGAACCAGGGCGATCTCTTCGGGTTCATCGGTTCCAATGGCGCCGGCAAGACCACCACGCTTCGCATTCTCGCCACCTTCCTGGTGCCTTCCGGTGGTTCCGCCTCCGTGTTCGGGCATGACGTGGTGGCCGACGCCGACGCCGTGCGACATATCATCGGCTACATGCCGGACTTCTTCGGGGTCTATAAGGACATGGAGGTCACGGAGTACCTGGACTTCTTCGGCGCCTGCTACCGGATCCCGTCGGGCCAGCGCGAAAAGACGGTCTCGGACGTGCTGGAACTCGTCGGTCTGACGGAGAAACGGGGCACGCTCATCGGAGCGCTCAGCCGCGGGATGCAGCAGCGACTGGGCCTCGCGCGGGTGCTCATCCATGATCCCAAGCTGCTTCTGCTGGACGAACCGGCGAGCGGCCTCGATCCACGGGCGCGCATCGAGATGATGGCGATTCTCCAGGAGCTCCAGCGTCTCGGGAAGACCATCATCATTTCGTCCCACATCCTCAGTGAATTGCAGACCCTCTGCAACCGGGTCGCCATCATTGAGAAGGGCAAGCTGATCTACGCCGGTCCGGTCCAGGGGGCGCGTCAGCAGATTGCCGACACCGCCGTGTTCTGGGTGCGTCCCAAGCCGGACCAACAGGACACCGCCCTGCAACTGCTCAGGGGCCAGACGGATGTTGTCTCGGCGGAACACCTCGAAGACCGCATCAAGGTGACGCTGGCCAGTCATGAGACGGACCCGACCTTCATCCCGGAGACACTGGTGCGGAATGGGGTCCGGTTGCTGGAGTTTTACGAGGACGAAATGGGCCTTGAAAAAGTCTTCCTCCACGTCACGAAGGGGGAAACGCAGTAACGCGGGGAAGCTGAATCTCCATCCGATCGTTCGCAGACGATGAAACCCGTTCGGTGCCCGACCTGTCAGAAGCGGGGTGACTGGCTCACGTTGCCGTCGGCCCCGTTCTGTTCCCCGCGCTGCAAACTGGTCGATCTGGGTCGATGGCTGGGTGAGGAGAACCGGATCTCGGCGCCGTTGCGGCCCGGGGACTTCGATGGGTACGACCAGCTTCCCGAGGGTCCGGAACTGGACTCCACCGATGCCGAATCCTCCCCCCGGCCCAAATTCCCTTTCCGCTCGGATTCCGTCGGCTAGCCTCGCGGCATGATTCACGTCGGCATTGGCTACGACATCCATCCTTTGGTGGCGGGGCGCAAACTCATCCTGGGAGGCGTCGAGATCCCGCATCCCAAGGGTTTGGACGGCCATTCCGACGCCGACGCCCTGATGCATGCCATTTGCGATGCCATTCTGGGGGCGTTGGGGGAGCCGGACATCGGACATTTTTTCAAGAACACCGACCCCCGATGGCAGAATGCCCCCAGCCGGGTGTTCCTCCAGGAAGCCGCCCGACAGGTCACCTTCCACCAGGGGCGGCTGATCAACATCGATGCAACGCTTCTCGCGGAGGAGCCCAAGATCGCGCCGCACCTGCAGAAGATGAAACTCAACATTGCGGAGGCGTTGAACCTCAACGTGCGACGGGTGGGCATCAAGGCGACGACGAACGAACGTCTGGGCTCCATCGGGCGGTGCGAAGGAATTGCCGCCATGGCCGTGGCCAGCGTCGACCTGCCCGAATAGGCTGCCCCCGCGCCATGGCGATCAAATCCGAAATCTGTTGGACCCGGCGGAACGAAGAGGGCGAGAAGATCGAAGTCTACGCCCGCCGCTTCGGGGGTGTGTGGCAGTTTCACACCCGACATCGCCGAAACGACATCTGGCAGGCCGTCGAGCAACCGCCGCTGGAGGACTGGCTGGAGCTGGCGGACGCCGTGAAGCGCCGGATCCCGCGCAGTCTCTATCCTCCGGACGAACTGACCCGCATTGAGCAGGAGATCCGGAACCGCTTCCCGGAGTCCCGGAAATGAGCGGATGCGGCCGGGCTCCGATACGCTCGTCCGCCCTGGCTAGTGGAACGTGTTCGTTACCCCCAAAGCCACCCAGTGCCGCTTGAACTCGTGACCGGTTGCGTTGGGAGTCTCCGTTTCCCCGTCTTCAAACGCGTACGACTCTTCCACGTTGAGCTTCGGGGTGATCGCACAATGGACCAGCCCGTTGACCGACACGATCCAGTCGTCACGCCGGGCGGGTTCGAAGTCCACGCCCAGGCCACCAAGCAACCCGGTCCAACGCACCGACAACCCGGGACGGAACCTTCCATCCGTCCGCCGCCTGGAGACGCCCTGTGAACCGCGGCTGACTTCACTTCTCGGTATCCTTCATCGAGACCTGGCCGAAGAGTTCGGCCTCTGGACCGTTGCCGGGTTTGCACCCGAACTGCGAGCGAAGCACGCCTGTCGATCCTGGGCTGGAGCGGGGGCTAAAAGTCCCGAAAGTTTGAATCCACGGCCAATGCGTCGGCCTCTGTCTTCCCGAGTCTGTTGGCGTTTCGGCCACCGCTTAGGGCGCCGGGAAAGCCTCGTCCCGCGGATCGGGGATACCCCGATCCCGATTCACCTCCGGACCGAGGCAGCAAATCCGTGGGGTCCTTACGTTGGTCGACCGCCTTTGCGGTGCGACGACCGCCGAGGAGGCTCAACAGGTCCTGGATCGACGCCTTCATCGACGTGGCTTGGGCGTTCAGTTGTTCGGCCGCGGCGGCACATTCTTCGGCGCTGGCGGCGTTCGCCTGCACCACCTTGTCCATTTCCGAAACGGCGGAGTTCAACTGCCCGATTCCCTGTTTCTGCTCACGTGATCCCCCCGCGACCTCGGCAGCGAGAGAGTCCACCTCGCGCGTCTTCGCCACGATCTGGTCGAGGGCCTGGGCCACCTTGGAACTGAGCTGCACGCCTTCCCGAGTCCTCACGATGGCGCCCTCGATCTTGCCGGAGGTCTCTTTGGCCGCTTGAGCGCTGCGATGGGCCAGGGCACGCACTTCTTCGGCGACGACGGCGAATCCCATCCCGGCCTCGCCAGCCCGGGCCGCTTCGACGGCGGCGTTCAGCGCGAGAATGTTGGTTTGGAACGCGATCTCGTCGATCGCCCTGATGATCTTGGCGACGTCATCGCTGGAGGCCTTGATCCCTTCCATGGCTGACGACATGTCCCGCATGTCGGTCGCGCCCTGCTCCGCTGCGCCTCGGGCTTGCTGGCCCAGGTCATTGACCCGTTGGGAGTTCTCCGCATTGCGCCGCGTCATCGCAGCGATTTCTTCTAACGAAGCGCTGGTTTCCTCCAATGATGCCGCCTGCTCGCTCGCTCCCTCGGCCAAAGACTGGCTGGAGCCGGAGACCTGCGCAGCTGCCTGGGCGGTCTGGTCCGCCCCGGAATCCAACTCTCCGACCACCCGCTCCAAGACATTCGAAATGCCCCGCCCGATCAACCACGCCACCACGATGCTCAGCAGAATCGCAGCCGTAGAGACGCCGAAGGCGAACGCCCGAGCCCGCGAGGCGGTGGATCGAATCGACTGGGTTGAAGCGTTCGATTCCCGCGTTGAGAAGTCCCGTAGATCAACCGCCGCCTGGACGAAATCGTTGCCAATCTTCCCGGCCGACATCAGGTAGGCCTGCACTTCATCCGTCAGATTGGCGCTGCTGGCGACCCGCAATTTTCTCGTCTCTTCCCGGTAGGCTGGCAACAGAGGCGGGAGCTTGAGGTAGACCGCCCGATGGTTGTCGTCCTTCGCCAGTTCGCCGCATCGACGCACCAGGCTTTCCAGCTCCACCTCTTCCGCCAGGGCCTGCTTATCCAGATCGTTTTTCAATACGGCATCCTTGTACATCGCGTGCTTCAGGTTCGTCATCCGAAGCACCACCACCTGGTAACGGACCGCGTCCGCCAAGGCCGCGCTCGGAATATCCTCGTCCGCAAGCACCTGGAGACGCCGCGAAATGCTTCCCATTTCGATCCAGGACACAGCACCCATGAACAAGCAGATCGCCACCACCGTTCCAAAGCCAACGGCCAATCTCTTTTGAATCGTCCAATTCTTCATCGTCGAGGTGTCTTAGGGTTCCGCCATGCACGTCGCTCCCGACATCCATCCGCCTCGGAGTGAAGTCCTTCGCTCGCGGTTGCCCCTGTCGCTCAGTGAGGGATCAACCTTGTGGTCGAGACACCTCCCAATCCGCGATCGGATCGAATGGATACAGTGGTAACCGGTACGCGACGCCACATGCTGTATCGGCCCGGAACCGTCCCTATTGAGCCGGAATCCCCGAGGAATCGCTCGAAACAGGAGGATCCATCTGCCATGACGCTCCCGCGATTCCGGCGACGCATCGCCGCGGTCATTAGGTCCACTGAAACAGCTCACATCCCTGGCCCATGCAGCCATCGCGAGGCACCCCGATGACAGGTTCCGAGCCGGACGCCAACCTTGACCTCATCGTCCAGGGTAAGAAGCTGATGACCTCATGAAGTACCTATGGTCCACCCTGCGGTCCCCAGTGATGCGCATCATGGCCGGCGCTCTCGTCGCCCTTCCCTGGCTCGCTGCACCCGCGCTCGCCGACGATTGGCCTCAGTGGCTGGGCCCCCAACGGGACGGCGTCTGGCGCGAAACCGGGATCGTGGAGAAGTTCCCGGAAGGCGGCCTGAAGTATCGCTGGCGCGTCCCCCTGGGTGGCGGGTTCGCCGGTCCCGCGGTGATGGGCAACCGGGTGTACGTCATGGATCGCCAACTGGCCACCGGCGTGAACCAGCCCAAGGACCCGTTCGCGCGGGGTGAAATCCCCGGCACCGAACGCGTGCTCTGCCTCGACGACGTCGGCAA
>CAUJJW010000014.1 GCA_963205105.1 Verrucomicrobiota bacterium
GAGGTCCCGCCCCCGACGAATGTCAGAAGTATCAGGCCCGCGAGCAGGACAGCCCCAGAGCCAATTAGCAACATGAAGGACCGCGACATGATCAGGGGACCAGCCCCATTCGCGTCCGGCACGAATCCGGTCCGCTTGGGGAGGCCGACCTACTCGAACGAGGTCGCCGCGCCACCGCCGGCGGATTTGGATGCCATCCAGGTTTTGAAGTCGGACTCGGTGTCGACGACCACCGTCCCATTCGCCATTGCGGCATGCCCATTTCCGCACAACTGGGCACAGATGATCTGATACTTTCCCTCCTTGGTTGCGACGAAATGGAGGGGAATGTTCAGGCCGGGAATACAGTCCTGGGTCACCCGAAGCGGCACCACCTTGAAACTGTGAATCACATCCTTGGAGGAGCAGTTGATGATCACCCCCTTCTTCAAGGGAACATGAGCCTCGTTCAGCACCGTGAAGTTGTCCTTCGTGGCGGGATCGGCAGCGTCGAACCCGAACGGATTCTCGGCCGTCACCAACGAAAGGTCCTGACGTCCGAACTTCCCGTCGGCACCGGGATAGATGAAGTTCCAGCCAAACTGCTCCGCGACCACCCGGATGATGGTGGCATCCTTTTCCGGGGGATACTCGTCCACGGTCTTCGCCCAGAGCGGAATGGCAAAGCCCAGCAGGAGGATCGCTTCGAAGCTCGCCACGCCGACTTCCAGCCACGTGGATGCATGGCCTCGAACACCATGGTAATCGGCCTTGCGACCCGGTTGGGCCCGGAACCGGTAGAGCGTGTAGATGAAGAAAATGGTCCACCCCACCAGGAGAATGCCCATCAGCCAGTGGACGAGTTCCACCAAGGCGTTCACGTCATGGCCGTGTTCGGATGCAACCACCGGCAGGTTCAGAATTCGTTCCATCATGGGAGTCCAGAGAGAAAAGGGTCAGTGATTCTCGGTCGCGGGAGCGGCCGTCCCCGCGGACCGCTCAGGGTCCAGTTCCAATCCGTCAGCGTTCTCGACCGCCATCGAGCGCCGCACAAGAAACACGGCGAAAGTTCCAAATGCAGCCAGGGTAACAAAAACGAAACCCAACAGGGCCAGCACGCCCCAGTGCAACCCTTTGCCCAACGGCGAATCCGTGCGCCCAAAGCAAACAGCACACGCTTGTGCCCCCGGCGAGACACTCATCCACAGGACGGCCGCGAGGGCCAAAGTTCCACAGTTACGAAAATTCATTTCAGAAGTAGTCGATGTTCTTCAGCTTCTTCAGAAAATAACGGCCATAAACCAACAGTCCCAACGCTCCAACCAGCGAAATCAGGCCCAGGATGAGGTCGCCCAAACGCTTCGATCCCGTCACGTACTCATTCAGGCTCCAGCCCCCCAGAAACACGGAGAGCAGAAACGCGGAGACGATGAAGAAGACGTGGAACGATTTGAGCGACATGGTTCCTCCTAAGGGAATATGGGTTTCGGGGTGTCCTGCATCGCCCATATGGTCAGAAGCATCATTCCAAGAAAGAAGAATGCCGTGAAACCGAGGATGGTGTAGATCATCCGCTGTTCGGAGGCCAGGTGCATGAACCAGCCGGCCACCAACGAGGCCTTCACTGACGCGATGGCCAAAGCCAAAGCGATGGTCAGGAAGATCGTGTCGAAATGGATGAAATACGCCCCGACCGTGACGATTGTTCCGATGATCAGCGCGAAGAAGACCAGCCAGTAGGTCTTGCTGTGATCGCCATGTCCGTGATGGGCCTTGTTATCGCTCATATACAGTTCAGAGGAGATAGAGGATCGGGAAGAGAAAGATCCAGACCAGGTCAACGAAGTGCCAAAAGAGCCCGGAAACTTCCACGCGGTTGGTGTAACGCTCGGGATCGCTCTTCCACATGGCTGCCCCAGGACCCCAAATCCAGCCAATCACAAGCGCGCCCCCGATCACGTGCAGGGCGTGGAGACCGGTCATGGTGAAGTAGATGGCCAGGTAGGTGTTGTGCCACGGGCCATAATTCTGAACCTTCTTCGTGTCGGACCACGGGATTCGGAACTCCTTGTGCTCCAGATGGTGACCCGAGGCTTTCTCCAGGTTGTGAATCAGCGGCACCTTGGCCATGCCCGCGGCTTTAGCGTCAGCAGGAAACTCGACGCCATGGATCACAATGGCTTCGGGCGGTTGACGACGCCCATCCACCAACTGACCTCCGCCGACCTTCTCCACCAAATGCCCGTCGATGACTCGCCCGTCCTTAAGGATCACCTCATAATGGGTGAACTTGTCGTAGTACTCGTAGCTCTTGATGCAGCAAAACATGCCTGCGCACGCCAGGGTGATGGCTTGAATCTTGCGATACTTGGCGAATTGATTCGCCTTCAGCGCCGCCCAGCCCAGAACCACCGTCACGCTGGAGCAGATCAAAACCAGGGTGTTCACTGTTCCGACCGGCACGTTCAGCAAACCATGCGGCCAGACGCCTGGATACGAACCCACCCGCAACAGGATGTACGAGGAAAACAAGGCTCCGAAAAGCATGACTTCGGATGCCAGGAACAGCCAGATGCCAAGCTTGGCATTGTAGAGGCCGGTATCCCGGCGCGGCATGACCGTGTAAGGAATGTCCATGGGTATATGAATCTTGAACGGTGTCCGGTCAGGCTCGTGATGGCTGGTTCTGCGGAAGGAAATCCCGTGCAGCACCCGGCACGCTGTACTCGTAGGGGCCCCGGTAAACCTTGATCGACTCCGTGAAGTTGCCATGCGGTGGCGGCGTCGGCGTCTGCCACTCCAAGGTCGTCGCATCCCAAGGATTGTCCGAGGTGACCTTTTCACCGCGGAACATGCTCATGAAGAAATTGATGATGAAGGGAATCTGCGACACCCCGAGAAGGAAGGCCGCCACCGAGATGCCAACGTTGGCATCAATGACAGACTTGGCCAACCGCCCCACGACGTCCGCCGTGGCGTCACTGACCATGTAGGAGGCACCGCCGTCTGACATGCGACGCGACATGCCGGCGATACCCTGCGCGAACATCGGGAAGAAGATCAGATTCATGAACACAAACGAGCCTGCGAAATGAATCTTGCCCAGCAGTTCGTTCATCTTTCGGCCCGTCGCTTTTGGGTACCAGTAATACACGCCCGCGAAGAGGGCGAAAATGCTTCCCGGCGCCACGACATAGTGGAAGTGGGCGATAACGTAATAACTGTCGTGAAGGTGGATGTCGCTGAAGTTGAAACCCAACGGCAAACCGGTCAGACCGCCGATGCCAAACATGGGCAGGAAGGCCAGCGAGAACAACATAGCCGAGTTGAAACGGATGGAACCACCCCAGAGCGATAGAAACAGACATGTCAGAATGATCACCGACGGAACCGAGATGATCATCGTGGTGGTCTGGAAGAAGGTCGAAATCTTGGTCCCCATCCCCGTCAGATACATGTGATGCGCCCAGACGATGAAGGAGATGAAGCCCACCGCCAAAACCGAGTACACCAGCGATCGATATCCAAAGATCGGTTTGCGGGAGTTGTTGGCAATGACCTCCCCCACGATACCCATCGCAGGAAGAATCAGCACATAGACCTCCGGGTGGGCAAGGAACCAGAACAAATGCTGCCACAGCAATGGGCTGCCGCCGCCGCTGATGTCCGCCAACTTGCCGCCCGTGATCAGACCGGTCGGAAGATAGAAACTGGTGCCGGCAACCTTATCCATGAGCTGCAACACGGCTGCGGCTTCCAGGGGCGGAAACGCGAGAAGCAGGATGAACGCCGTCACGAACTGCGCCCAGGTAAAGAACGGCATGCGCATCCATCCCATGCCCGGAGCCCGAAGCTGGATCACCGTGGCAATGAAATTGACCGAGCCAAGCAGCGAGGAGGTGATCAGGAACACCATCCCGATGATCCAATAGGTTTGGCCATCGGTGGGTATGGAGGTTGCCAAAGGCGAATAGGACGTCCATCCACCCTGGGCTGCTCCGCCCGGGATGAAAAAGCTCACCATCATGATCAGGCCACCGACCAGGAATGACCAGAAGCTGGCCATGTTGATCCTGGGGAAGGTCATGTCAGGCGCTCCGATTTGCAGCGGAACCAGGTAATTCCCGAACGCGGCGAATCCCAAGGGAACGACCCCGAGGAACACCATGATCGTGCCGTGCATGGCACCGAAGGAATTGTACAAATCGGCGCCCAAGACCCCGCCGGATGCGGGCTGACCGAGGACAGCCTCCAGAAGCGGACCCACCACGGGAATCGGCTGGTTGGGCCAGGCGATCTGCCAGCGCATGGCCAGCATCAGCAGGAAACCCATAAACAGGAAGATCAGCGAACTGACCCCGTACTGGATGCCGATCACCTTGTGGTCGGTGGAGAAGACATAGGTCCTCCAAAAGCCAGGATCATGATGATCCCCTCCGGAGTGATGCGCCCCATGTGCGGGAGCGTGGGCCGTTTTGGTCGATTGACTCATGTTGCTGGAGCTGTTTCGAAATCCGGAATCAAAAGATGCTTTGAAGCACGTTGTCCGCCATCAGCAAGCCGAGCAGCAGCGGCAGGTAAATGATGGACGCAAAGAAAACCATGCGGGCCCGCTGTCGGTCCAGATCCATCGTGAATCTCCACGAGGCCCAGGCGAAAATTGTTCCCAATGCAAGCGCCCCGCCTCCGTAGGCGACGCCCGCTACCCCCACCCACATCGGCACTAGGCTGGTCACCAGCAAAGCGACCGACGAGACGAACGCGATCCAACCTGTCGTCCGCCCCGCCGGGTCCACCACGGGCAGCATGCGAAACCCCGCCTTGGCGTACTGCTCCCGATAGAGCCAGGCGATCGCCATGAAATGAGGGATCTGCCAAAGCAGCAGGATCCCAAACAAACCCAGCCCTCCCGCGCCCATTTCACCGCGGGCCGCCGTCCAGCCCATCAAGGGAGGAAGCGCCCCGGGAATCGCGCCAACCAGTGTGTTCCACGGCGTGACGCGCTTCAACGGGGTGTACACCAGAACATAGCTGACCAGGGCCACCGCTCCCAGGACCGCGGTCAGGAGGTTCACCACCCACGTGAGGTACACGAGACCACCCACCGAGAACACCAAGCCCAACGCCAGGGCGAATCCAGGATCGACCTGACCCGAGGGAAGCGGACGGGTGGCCGTTCGTTCCATCAGCCGATCGAGATCCCGCTCCCACCACTCGTTGAGAGCCGCGGCACCGGCCGCGACCAACCCCGTGCCCAGGAGCACATGAAGTCCGGCCAACCAGTTTGCTGAGCCGGTCCGCGCCACAAAAAAGCCCGTCAAAGTCGTGATCAGCACCAGGGCGGTGAGCCGAGCCTTCGTCAATTCATTCAGAATGCCCACCACCGCCCATATCGGCGTCATGGATTCTCTGGCGGCGGCGAGTGCTGCTTTCATGAAATCACGTCTTCCGTCCTAACTTCAGGCTGCTGAAATGATTGTTTCCTGGTTGCCGTTGAGGGCGTGAACCGGCCGGCTCCGAGCCGCGCCTATCGCCCGGCTTCGATCAGCCGCCACCCGGCTCAGCGCGGAACTCCAGGCCGCCACCCCAAGGCAAGCGGCACCCACCACCACGTGCAAGGTCGCCACGTCCGCAGCCTTGTTGGTCCAGACCGTCGAGGCTCCCAGTCCCACCTGCACCAGAATCAAAACCATCCAGAATGTGCCCAGCCGGCCAGGGAATGAGCGAGACCCGAAGGATCGACGCAAGTGGATGCCAGCCAAGATCACCACGGCGGTGGTCAGGATCCCAAACAAGCGGTGCGTCATGTGAAGGTGAACCTGCCCTGCCGTGATCGGGTGGAAGTCACGGGTATCGGTTCGCAAGGAGTTGATTCCCTGAAGAAACGCCTCGTCCGTGGGCGGCCAAATCTTGCCGTAAGCCAAGGGAAAATCAGGAATCGCGAGACCGGCATGTTGATGGCGCATGGCCGCCCCAAGCACCAACTGGAGGAAGATCATCCCCGTCGCCAACCACACCCAGCGTGCCGTGCTCCGAGGAATCGTCGGGCCTTCCTGAAGAAATCGCTTCCAACCGGGCGAGAGAAACACGGCGATCAACACCAGAAGCACCAGAAAGGCCTGGGCCAGCGACGCATGCAACACCCCGATTTGGTCCTTCATCAAGCTGACCCTCAGCCCACCCAGAACCCCCTGAACCACCACCAACAGCACAGCAATCCATCCCAACCGAGCCAGCCCGGGCACCTCGCCACGTGCGCGAATCTGAATCCACACGGCGAGAGCAACGGTCAGCAGCCCGATCCCGGACGCATAGAGCCGGTGGGTGTGCTCATAAAAAATGCCCCCTACCCACTGGGAAATCGGGAAGAGGAACATGTTGTACCCATACGTCGTCGGCCAGTCCGGAACCGCCATGCCGGCACCATGGGACGTCACCAATCCCCCCAACGCGATCAGGCCCAAGGTCGCCAGCACCGTCAGCCACGCATACGTGGCCAGAGCGGATCGACGAGCATCAGGAAAAATCGTCATTTTCTTAAAGCGAACCGCCGAGGAGTGATCCACGGCGGCCCGCGAGGGAAGATGATACGGAATTAGTACAGCGCAAATCAAAGCCCCAAATGCGCCAGCTCAGCTTATGGAGCCGCCACTTCGACGGTAAAATTGGCCGTCACGGAGGCATCCTTCACTTCAATCTCCTGCACCGCGGCCTTGTCGTCGGTCACATGCGTTTTGCGATGGAAGCTGACCAAGCTGTATTTGCCGGCCGGAACGCCTTCGATTTTGAAGTTCCCGTCCTTGTCGGTGACGGCGAAGTACGGATGGGATACCACCCCGACGTAGGCGAACATCCACGGATGGACATCGCACTTGAAGCGAACCATCACCTCGCTCTGGTCGAATGAACGTTCGATATCCTTGCCACCCGCCATCTGGGCGAGATTGAACTCCTTGTTGAGCTTGGGGGTGGCGTGAACGTTGTGCAAAACGGGATCTGAGTTGCGAATCAGCAGCTTTTGCCCCGCCTGCAACCCGAGGATGTAGGGGCTGTATTCGCAACCTTTCTGATCCAGCATAGCCGGTTTCGTCGATGGAGCCTGGGCAGGAGCCTGCTTCAAGTAGACGAAGACGTCGGCAAGCCCATTGTCGGCGCCGACGGCATAGAATCGGGTCTTGGGCTTTTGGTTCGGCCACAGCTTGCCGCACGCAGGATCCAGCGGCAGATCTTTCTCAGCCGGAGGCGTTCCCTTCAGGCTGACTTTTCCAAGGATATCGGCGGCTTGAGCGGAACCCATTCCCACGACCAAAAGGGCTCCAACGACTGCTTTAAACGATCTCTTCATGATGAAATTTTTTGACCAACCAATGACCGGCCAGCGGACTATCAAAGTGACGCAGCTAGCCGCAAGATCATTCATACCTTCTGAGGGAGGTAGAAGCGAGTCTTCTCTCAGGTATCGATCGAACGCTTATCGATTCCGCGCCCGAGCCGGGCCAGCAGGCGGATCATTGCCAGCGCGGTCCCGGCCGCCTCAACACCCCGGTTGTGACCCGGGTCCAGACAGCGCACATCGGCTTGATCTCGATTGGCGACGAGAAGCACCTCATGAACCACCGGCAGCTTGTGTCTCAACCCGATCTCCATCAGCGCCTGGGTGACCGAACCACCGACCAAATCCGCATGGGCCGTCTCGCCGCGAATGATCACTCCAAGGCACAGGACTGCTGACACATTACCCTGGGCAGCAACCACTTCAGCAGCAAGCGGAATCTCAAAGGCGCCCGGCACCCGCACGACAACGACCTCCGCCCCGGCGTCCCTCAAAGCCCCCAACGCTCCGTCGAGGAGGCTGTCCACGTGCTTGCGGTTGTACTCGGACGCGACCACGGCAACCCGGGTCAACTTTCCTTTTACTGCGGGCTGGGGACTGCGGACGCGTTTGAGCATGGTGCGTCCAGCAACCCTGCCCCATCGCACCAGCTCAGAGCAAGTGACCTAACTTTTGCTTCTTCGTCTTGAGGTAGCGGCGGTTGTGTGGATTCGGCCGCACCCGAATCGGCACTTGTCCCACAATCCGCAAGCCATATCCCTCCAGCCCAACAACTTTGCGGGGGTTGTTGGTGAGCAGGCGAATCGTTTTCAGCCCGAGATCCACCAGGATCTGAGCGCCGATCCCATACTCACGCAGGTCCATGGGGTACCCCAACTTGAGATTCGCCTCCACAGTGTCGAGCCCCTGTTCTTGAAGTTTGTAGGCCTGAATCTTCGGCCCAAGCCCGATGCCCCGGCCCTCCTGCCGCATGTACACCAGCACCCCGCACCCTTCGTCCGCGATCTGTTGCAGGGCATGCTGTAGTTGAGGACCACAGTCGCACCGCAAAGACCCAAAAACATCGCCGGTCAGACATTCGCTGTGGACCCGGACCAGCACATCCCTGGCCTTCGCCACATCGCCGTACACCAGGGCCACATGGTGTTTTCCGTCGGTCTTGGCCCGGTACAGTGTCAGCTGAAAATCACCGAACATCGTCGGCATCTGAATGGTCTCCACCCGCTCCACCAACTTCTCCCGGGCACGACGGTATTGAATCAGGTCTTCGATGGAACAAATCTTCAGGCGGTGTTTCTTCGCGAATCGACGAAGCTTCGGCAACCGCATCATGGTACCGTCGTCGTCCATGATCTCGCAGATGACCCCCAAGGGGCGGCATCCCGCCAAACGCACCAAATCCACCGCCGCTTCCGTGTGACCCGTCCTCTGCAGCACACCGCCCGGTTTGGCCCTCAATGGAAAAACGTGCCCCGGTTGCACCAGGTCCGCGGGAACCGCCGTCGGATCCGCCATCACCCGGATTGTCCGCGCCCGGTCCGCCGCACTGATGCCCGTCGTGATGCCCGACGCAGCATCCACGCTCACCTGGAAATCGGTCTGAAAACTCTCGCGGTTCTGGGTCACCATTCGGTCGATCCCCAGCTGAACCAACCGGTCCGAGGTCGCGGGAACACAAATCAATCCACGCCCAAACTTTGCCATGAAATTGATCGCCGCGGGCGTCACTTTTTCGCCAGCCACGATCAGGTCCCCTTCGTTCTCACGGTCGGCATCGTCGACCACGATGACCATCCGCCCTTTCCCCAAATCACTGACCACCGATTCAATGGAATCAAACAGTTGCGGCACGGGCCGACCTTAGCCGGCAACCATTCCCTTGGAAAACAAAGACCTGTGGGCCTCCCCTAGTCGGCGCTGAGCCCTCCCACCGCCTGCCGAATGGCATGACGCGCGGTGGCACCCAGCTTTGCGGTTTCGTCAGTCGGCACCCGACAGGGGTCATCCGCGGTAGACCGCTTCGTAGGCCAGACGCGTCCTGTCCCACGAAAAATCCGCGGTCATCCCATTGCGGCGATAAAACCCCACCCATTCCGGCTGCGCGTAGAGTGCGATGGCCTTTCGCATCGCCTTCACCAGCGCACGGCTGGAGTAGCTCTCGAACTTGATGCCGTTTGCCCGAGCCGGGTCATCCCGAAAATCGATGACCGAATCGTCCAGACCGCCGGTGCGACGCACGATGGGGATGGTCCCATAGCGGAGGCTGTACATCTGGTTCAGTCCACACGGCTCGAACCGTGACGGCATGAGGAAGAAATCGCAGGCCGCCTCGATCCGGTGCGACAGCCCCACGTCAAAGCTCACCCGGCTGCCCACCTTGTGCGGGTGTCGGCGCGCCAGCGCGGTCAACGCTGCCTGCAGCTCCTTTTGACCACTCCCCAACGACACAAACTGGGTCGGGCCGGCGAGCATCTCCTCCAGAGCGCCCAGGGCGATATCCACGCCCTTCTGATCGGCCAACCGCCCGACAGTGCCGAACAACGGAAGATCCGGACGCGGCGGCAAACCCATTTCGACCTGCAAAGCCGCCTTGATCTGAGCCTTTCCAGCGAGGTCATCGACCCCGTAGGAGGTGGGAAGGTACGGGTTTTCGGAGGTTTTCCATTCGTCATAATCGACCCCGTTGAGGATCCCGGTCAGGACCTCCTTTCGGGAGCGGATGACGCCGTCCAACGATTCTCCAAACTCGGGCGTGGTGATTTCGCGGGCGTAACGTGGACTGACGGTGGTGATGGCATCTGCATAAACCACCGCGGCTTTCAGGAAATTGACCGCGCCGTGGAACTCGGCGCCGCCCATGTGAAAATAGTCGGGAGGCAGGTTGGCGAGGGTGTAGACGGATTTCGGAAAGACGCCCTGGTACGCCAGATTGTGAATCGTGAGAATCGTTCTGGGCGCATCGGCCCAGCCGACACTCGATCGCTCGTGACGGATCAACAGCGGCACAAGGCCGGTCTGCCAGTCGTGGACATGGACCACCTCGGGCTTCCAAGGAAGGTGCCGGGCCAACTGAACCACGGCCTGGCTGAAGACCAGGAAGCGTTCCCCGTTGTCCCAGTAACTGGCCGTGGCGTCCCCGTAGACGCCGTCCCGGTCGAAATAAGCCGGGGCATGGATGAAATAGACCGTCAGGTTGGGCTGTGGTTCGAGGGTCCAAACCTCGGGATAAACACGCTTGGCCCCCACCGGCAGGTCCATCCACCAATCCATCTTGCGCGGTTGATGGCGGGACCAGATCGGGCGGTAGAGGGGCGTGACCACCCCCACTTGATGGCCGGCGGCGGCGAGGCTTTTGGCCAACGCACCCACCATGTCGGCGAGCCCGCCTGTCTTGGAGTACGGATGCAGTTCGCTCGTCGCCAGGAGGATTCGCATGGTCGGAAGTTCGTGATGGTTAAGGCGTTGGCGGCACCAGCCGATCCGTTCCCAGGTAGGGCCGCAAGGGTTCAGGGATCAGCACCGAGCCGTCGGCCTGCTGATGCGTCTCGAGCAGGGTGACGAAGAGCCGGGCCAGCGCCGTCCCGCTCCCGTTCAGAATGTGAGGGAACCGGTTGTGCCCTTCGGCATCCTTGTAGCGCAGGTTCATCCGGCGGGCCTGGAAGTCCTCGCAGTTGGAGCAGCTCGAAACCTCCAGCCAGCTCCCCTGCCCGGGCGCCCATAATTCAATGTCATAGGTCTTGGCACTCGCGAAGCCCATGTCGCCGGTGCACAGCCCGATCACCCGGTAGTGCAGCCCAAGCATCTGCAGGATTCGCTCGGCATTGCCCACCATCGCCTCCAATTCGGCGTAACCATCCTCGGGCTTCACGATCTTGATCAATTCGACCTTGTCGAACTGGTGCACCCGGATCATGCCGCGCGTACCGACACCCGCCGCACCTGCCTCGGCCCGGAAGCAGGGACTGTAGGCGACATAACGAATGGGCAACTGGGACTCAGGCAGAATCTCTTCCCGGTGAATGTTGGCCACCGGCGCCTCCGCGGTCGGCACCAGGAACAGTTTCCCCAGCGAACTGTCGTCCAACCCCTCCCTCGCCGCGTACGCCTGATCGCGGAACTTTGGGAACTGCCCCACCCCGACCATGCAGTGTTCCGACACCAGGAACGGCGGAGAGACCTCGGTGAAGCCGTGCTCTCGGGTGTGGAGGTCGAGCATGAACTGGATCAGTGCCCGCTCCAGCCGCGCACCCCACCCGGTGTAGAGGAGAAAGCCGCTGCCCGAGAGCTTCGCCCCTCGCGCAAAATCCACCAACCGCAGGGACTCGCACAGCTCCACGTGCGATTTCGGTGTGAATTCCACCGCCGCGGCCCGCCCCCAGGTCCGGATGACCGGGTTGTCCTCCGCACTCTTCCCCACGGCAACGCTCGCATCGGGAAGGTTGGGGATCTGAAGCATCAGTTGCTCGCGCTTACCCTCCACTTCGGCGGCTTCCCGGTCCAAAACCGCAATGCGGTCGCCGATGCTCCGGACTTCCGCCTTGCGAGCCTCGGCCTCGGCGGCCTTTTTCTGGGCCATGAGCGCCCCGATCTCCTTGGATGCGGCGTTCCGCTGGGCTTTCAGCCGTTCGGCCTCGCCCAAACGCGCCCGCCGCACTTCGTCCAGCGCCAGGATCTCGTCGATGGCCCGTTCGTCGCCCGCGCCACGGGTCGCCAGCCGTTCTTTCACGAAGTCGGCCCGCTCCCGCACAATCTTAATATCCAACATCGCGGGGGGAGTCTTAAGAAGCCTCCCGGACCGACGCAAGACGCCGGGTGGCGAAAGCAGCGATCCACTTCGGCCTTCCTCAAGCCGTCCGGCATCCCATCGTCAGGAGCACGTTCGCCCAAAGCGACTGATCGGCGGTCTGAACCGTCAGCACGTGATCGTTCGATTCAACCGCCTTGTAAAAATCCCACTTCGAGATCGGGGTCAGCGGAATTTTCAGTCCCGCCTCCTGAACGACCACCCGATAGTCCTTCCAGACAGGCGGCTCACCCTGCTGCGCATACGGGTCATCCGGCGGAATGCCCATCGTGTTCACATCGTCCACCGGCACCGCGCTCAGGATCGCCCGCAGCACTTGAGCCACCGTCACCACGCCCGGCGACAAATTGAGGCACACCACCTCCGCGTGCGGGCCCCGTTTGGTCGACGCCGGATAGTTCCCGTCGGCGATCAGGATTTTGGAATGATGGCCCGCGCGGCCCAGAATCTCATTGATGCGCGGATGAATCAGTTGGTGTTTCAACATGGTCGGCGGATCGATCGGGTTTCGAAGTCGTCAGACGGTGCGGCCCGCGGGTCGCTGGTCATCCAGAAAGGGAAGTCTGCTTCGGTAGTCGCGAAGCGTCGGAATATCGAGCAACGCCTCCGCCACACCCGCAGAGGGCCCGGCATCCGCAACAATCTCCCCCATGGGATCCACCACAACCGAACGCCCCGGATACGGATACTCGGGATCGCTCCCGGTCCGGTTGACGCCAAGAACATAAGCCTGGCCTTCAATCGCCCGTGCTTGCAGCAGCTTCAGCCAGTGCGACACCCGCTTGTCCGGCCAACTGGCGATCACCACATACAGTTCGGGTCGCCATCGGGCTGTGGCTTCCCGGAACAATTCGGGAAACCGTAGGTCGTAGCAGATGAAGGGGGCGACCCGGAGCCCATTCCAATGAAACACCACAGGTTCATGCCCCGCCGCGTAGCAGGACGCCTCCCCCCCAGGAGTGAACGGACGTTGCTTGCGGTAGCGCACCTGCACCAAGCCGTCCGGCCCCACGACCACCGCTTCGTTGGTGGAGCGTTCCGACTGCCGAACCGCCAGACCTCCCACCACCCAGACCTCATACCGCCGGGCCCAATCCGCTATCCGCAGTTCGGTCCCCCCCTGCTCCGGCTGAGCCACCGATGTAGCGTTCATGGTGAAGCCGCTCGAAAACATCTCGGGAAGCACCACCAGGGAGCCCGGCTCGGGACGACGCCTTTCCAACCACGATTCCACCAACGCTTCGTTCCGGGACGCATCCTCCCAAACCAGATCGAACTGGTAGCCAATCACGCGAGGCGCTTGCACCCGCCTCTTTTGCTCAAACCGCCACCCCGAAACAAGCCATCCGCGCCTGGAATCCAGGATCGGCATCCTCGAAACGACATCCTCCAGAGGTCGACGCCGCGGGCCACTTTGCGTGCCAGGGATCCGACCCATTTACCCGCGCCGACGCCTTCCCGCCTCCTGCACCATGTTCAACCCCTTCCGACTGGCGTCATAAGGGTCCGGTATCTCCCAGGCGTCGATCATGATCCAGCCTCGAAACCCGCCCTCCCGCAGCACCCGCAGCGATTCCCCGATCTGGGCGTGCCCGTCACCGCACGCGAGATGCTTGGACGTGCCGCCGTTTCGCAGCGTGCCATCCGTGTCGGTGAGGTGCAGGTAACCGATGTTCTCCACGCCGATACGCGCCAGCATTTCGTGCGGACGCCCCAACGACCCATTCATCAAATCATAGTGGCTCGGATCATAGATCGCCTTGAGGTTGGGATGGGCGGTCTGCGACAGGATGCGGCGGACGTGGTCCTCCGTGTTGAAGACAAATGGCGGCTCGATCTCGAAAGCGGTCAGTATCCCCGAATCCTGGGCGATCCCAGCCGCCTCGCGGAGGGAGGTCGCCAACCGATCCAAAGCTTGATCGATGGTTTGCCCGCGCAACCCCCCGCCTGGCCAGATCCCCAGGCATTCACAGCCCAACTGCTTCGCCAAGGCCACCCGGTCCCGGAATCCGTGAATCCAATCCCTCCGGATTGCTTCGTCCGGCGCGAACGCTCCATCGGCCCCGAGTTGCATCGAAAAAATCGTCAGCCCGTAAGCGTCGTACAACCGGCGCAAGGCCCGCACCCGCGAAGCGTTCGTCGGCTCCGGATACCCCCCTTGGGGCCAGTCGGAAACCAACTCCACGCCGTCGAATCCCTCCCTCGCCGCAAAATCCAGGATCTCCCAAATCGGGAAGGTCTGCTTGTATTGTTGTCCCGCCGATTGGAATCCGTTCAGCCCGATCGCGGTCTTCCAACCCGTCCGTCGCCAAGCGGCCTGGGTCTCCGTCGCCGCCAACGCCATGCAAGCTGTCGTGGCCATCTTCAAAAAACCTCGCCGATCGAAGGAAACCTGCATGGGGAGAGACTGATCCGACCCCGGCCCGCCTGGCAATGAACCAGGGGTTCTCTGCCCGAGTCGACTCCAGTCAACCCATCAGGCTTCCCACCCCACGTGGGAAGCCCGATCTCCACAACCGCCCGCATCGCACCGAGGTTCACCGTCGGTCAACAGCCCAAGCCGCTGCTGGGCTTGTTCGAGCCGAACTCAGTCACGAGGCGCCATGCGGCGTTGTCCGCGGCCATCACCCGGATGTCGGGGACGACCATCCCGCGGACCCTGCTCGCACCCGCAGTTCGGGCACACGCCAGCCGCACCCGATCCACCGCGTTCACCGAAGTGAGGGCCTTTGCCGTCACGCGCGGGACGACGATCGCCACCCGCCATTCCGTGGGAGCGCGGACCGGGGCCGGCCGCCATGTGGCGACGTTCACCCCCTTGGAAACCAGCCGGTCCACGGCCCTGACCATCGCGGCGGTCCGCACCCGGACCAGGACCACGTCGGAACTCGCCACCCTCCCGGTTCCCACGCCCCGGTCGGTCGGACCAATCGGCCCGTCGTCGCATTCCCGGACGCTCGCCGCCTGGGCGTCCCATGGAACCATCGCGACGGGGCTCACGCATCTGGGGACCCTGGCCATCACGGGCACGTTCGCGGCGGGGGGCGCCCTCCGGC
The DNA here is from genome assembly GCA_963205105.1 of Verrucomicrobiota bacterium. Classification (GTDB taxonomy): domain Bacteria; phylum Verrucomicrobiota; class Verrucomicrobiia; order Limisphaerales; family CAIMTB01; genus CAIMTB01. The sequence goes on from CAUJJW010000014.1 coordinate 15,173, forward strand.
TGTTCCATCGATGGCGCCACACGCTCCTTCGACTCTACCGCCGCGGATGGTTCCACCGGGCCCGGGCCATTCTCCGACCTGGCCTCGCGGGGACGTTCCACGTCACCGCCCTGCGGTCCGGGGCCGCGTTGTCCGGGGCCGCGACCAAAACCGCCTCCCTGTCCGGGCCCACCCCGCATTTCCGAGCGAACCTTGTTGAATTCGTCTTCCGACACCGAGCCATCGCCGTTGAGGTCGAAGGCCGAGAAGGACATCCGCGGGCGGGCCGGTGCGGAGTCGCCCGGACCATGATCGGGACCCGGGTTGGCCGGCTGGGCAAAGGCGCCGAAGCCGCACAAGGTGGCACCGGCGAGGATGGAGGTGATGAGGTTTCGAGTGTTCATGGTGATCGAGTGTTGGAGGAATCTTCAGCCGCTGGCTTCGACCTTGTTCCCCATTTGCTTTGTGATCGTCTGGTTCTTCGGTTGCTTTCGCCAGGACCGACCCATCCGGGCCGGTCTTGTTGGCCAAGAGTCCACCACCGGCGTGTAAAGCCCGTACGAGCATGGAAGCAGTTAATTGTTAAGGCCGTGTAAAACTCATGGCCGAGGTCCCGGGGCCCAGCCCATCCTGAACCCATGCAGCCGACAGGCTCGCCACCGCCCACTTCCAACCCCCGGGTGCTGCTCATCGACGACGATCGGAAGCTCTGCCGCCTGCTTCGGGATTACCTCGGTCCGATGGGCTACGACGTCCACGCCGTGCATGACGGCCCTTCGGGGGTGGCCGCCGCCCGGGAGGAGCCTTGGCACGCCGTCGTGCTCGACGTCATGATGCCCGGCCTCGACGGCTTTGAGGTCCTCAGGCAGATCCGTCGCGACTCGACCATTCCCGTGCTGATGCTGACGTCGCGCGGCGACGAAGCGGACCGCATCGTCGGGCTGGAGATGGGGGCGGACGATTACCTGCCCAAGACCTTCTCGCCACGGGAGCTTCTGGCCCGCCTTCGCGCCGTGACCCGCCGCAGTCGGCCAGCCACCGCCTCGGCAGGAACCGGGCCCGCCGAGGACAACGTCGATATCGTGGTCCGGGATCTTCGCGTCAATCCCGCCACCCGCACGGTGGTGATTGGGGACAAACCCGTCGCCCTGACCGCGGTGGAATTCGACCTCCTGCTCTGCCTCGTGCGAGCCCCCGGCCGGGTCAAGACCCGCGAGCAACTGCTTGAGGAGGTGCGGGACCGCGACTACGAGGTCTTCGACCGTTCCGTCGATGTTCACATCTCGGCCTTGCGCAAGAAGCTGGGGGACGATCCTCGGACTCCCCGATTCATTGAAACCATCCGGTCCGTGGGCTACCGCATGATCCACCCCGACGCCTGAGCTCACGATGAACACGCCCCGGGCCAAACTGCCGCTCTCGACCAAGATCCTGGTTGGCCTGGGCCTCAACGTGGCCCTGCTCGCCGCTGCCTTTGCCGTGGTGTTCGTCGTCCAAGTCCGACTCAACCCCGGCTGGCTTCTTGCGGGCAACACCGGGAAACGCCTGCAAGCCACCGCACAACTGCTGGTGAGCGACCTCGCGTTCATCAAGGCCGAGAACGCCGCCGAGGTGCTCGATCGCTACCGGGAAGCCTATGAGATGGACCTGCGCCTTCTGGACATCACCGGGAAGGTGGTGGCCGGTCCGGCGGAAGCCCTTCCCGCCGGCGTCATGGCGCATGTCGGCCGGCAGCGCGGCCCCTTCCCCGGTCGGGGAGGCCCGCGCGGCAACCAGGCCAATCCGCTTCCGCGAGGGACACAGGAATTCCCGCGCGGCCCACGCGGCAAAGGCCAGCCTGCGTTCCAGGAGGCATTTCCGCGTTTCGTCGTCCGCGCCGGCGAACCGGTCGCCTACTGGGTCGTGATCCATCTTCCTGCGGTCGGCGAGTTCCGACCCCTGACCTTGGTGGTCCGGTCCGAATCGCTTTGGGCAGGTGCGCTCCTGCTGGACATCAAACCTTGGCTCGCCGCCGCCGCCGGTGCCCTGGCCCTATCCGGCCTTTTCTGGTACCCGCTCATGCGCGGCATCACCCGTGACGTCGGCCACATGATGCGCGGCACCGAAGCCATCGCCGCCGGTCGGTTCGAGACCCGACTCGGCCTCCAACGCTCCGACGAATTGGGACGCCTCGCCGAGGCCATTGATCAAATGGCCGGGCGCCTCGCCGGATTCGTCGCCGGCCAGAAACGCTTCCTTGGCGACGCCGCCCATGAACTCTGTTCCCCGTTGGCGCGCATGCAGGCTGCTGTTGCGGTTCTCGGCTCGCGCGACAACGGGCCTGCCGATGCCTACATCGCGGATATCCGCGAGGAACTCGAAGAAATGGCGGCGCTGGTCAATGAGTTGCTCGCGTTTTCAAGGGCCACCCACGGCCGGACTATCCAACTCGAGGCGACCCCCATCCGTGCCATCATCGAACGCGCCTGGAATCGCGAAGCACCGGGAGACGCCAAGCTCAGCCTGGAGGCGACCCCCGA
>CAUJJW010000015.1 GCA_963205105.1 Verrucomicrobiota bacterium
GCGTCAAAGGTCCGAGGGTGACCCAGGCGGGAGCGACCACGCCGGTGACGGTCCCGATCGGGAACGACGCCGCCGTATTCCTCCGCGCGGCGAAGCCGTGATCTGAAAACGAAAAGCGGGCCGACAGCGGCCCGCTTTTGATTCCGTCGGATATCAGGCAGGGACCGGAGCCATCCGGTCCCTGCTTTTTTTCACTCAGACCTTCGCGGGATCGGGATGGGTCCAGGGTGCGCGGTACGGACGTCGCAGCAGTCCATTCGCTTCCGTGTCCTTCACCACCGTATGAGTGGCGGGATCCCAGGTCAGGGATCGTCCCAGTTGCATCGAGAGATTCGCCAGGAAACAGGACGCGCTGGAGATGTGTGCCTGCTCGATGTCGGCGACCGGCAGCATCTGGCCGCGCTTGGAGCGGGCTTCGAGGAAGTTGCGCCAGTGTCCGCGCATGGCCGACGCCACGTGACGTTCCAGATCCTTCTCCGTTTCGTCCTCGGGGTATTTCGCGTACTCGAGCAGGGCGTCGCGCTTTCGGGTGGGTTTCGATTCGCCCTTGGGGATGAACTCGTACTTGAAGACGCTGGCTTTCAGCGTGCCTTTTTCGCCGTGAATAATGCCGGCCCACGGGTAATCGGGGTCGGGCATCGCCCCCCAGGTTCGGTGGTTCCAGACCACCTGCAGGCCCTTGTCGAAGTCGAACGTCGCCGTCTGGGTATCGCTGATGTTCGCGCGGCTCGCCTTGTCGACCAGAATGCCGCCCCACGAGGTGACGGTCTTGGGCCAACCGAGATCGAGCAACCAGCGGACCATGTCGAGCATGTGCACGCACATGTCACCGACGATGCCGTTGCCGTACTCCATGAAGGCGCGCCAACCGCGGGGATGGTTGATCTTGCAGAAGGGACGCTGCGGGGCGGGGCCGGTCCAAAGGTCGTAGTCGAGCGTTTCGGGCGGGGCGATGTCGGGCGCGGAGGCCAACGTGTCGCGGTTGCGCATGTGCCAATAGCAGCAGATGTCGACGTGCTGGATCTTGCCGAGCAACCCGGCCTGGATGATTTCGTCGCGGGCCTCAATGAGGTGGGGGGTGCTGCGTCGCTGGGTGTTGATCTGGACGATGCGGTTGTACTTCCGGGCGGCGGCGACCATGGCCTGACTTTCGATGACATCGACGCCGGTGGGTTTCTCACAGTAGACGTCCATGCCCGCCTGCATCGCCTCGATGGCGGGGATGGCGTGCCAGTGGTCGGGGGTCGACACCATCATCACGTCGACGTCCCGCTCGGCGATGATCTTGCGAAAGTCGCTGTAGGTGCGGGGCTTCTTTCCGGACTTCTGACGCTTGGAAACGATCTCCGCCGCTTCGGCGACCATCCGGGAGTCGACATCGCAGAGGGACACGACTTCGGCATCGGCGACCTGGAGCAGGCGCAGGAGGGAACTCTTTCCGTACCAGCCGGTGCCGATGAGGCCAACCCGGAGGGGCTTTTCGGCGGCAAAGGTGGTGGGGATGTAGGTGGCGGCGGCAAGCGCGGCGACGGACGACGAGCGTTTGAGGAAATCGCGGCGGGTCATGCCTGATGCTCCTAGCACCGTGGCGGCTTCGGGTCACGCGGGAAGGTGGGGGAGAGGGCAGTCGTCAGCGGGTGTCCGAGTCGATCGGATGGGCAGGGGGCCCCGAACCCCGGAGAACCGTGACTGGCCGGCCGGGGGGAAGTTTGGGAACAATGCAGGGATGCAACTCGTTGAGAAGTCCGGCGGCTTGGGCCTGGTGGGGGCTTCAGCGTCCTTGAGATTGGCTCGGCCACGCCAGGCGGTATCGCGACGGACGTGGCTGGCGCGGGCGGCCGGGGTCACCTCGTTCGCCATGCTCGGCGGGTGTGTGCGAGGGACGGGCAACTCAGGCCTTCGATTGGCGACGTTCCGTGCGGACGTCACCGTGCCGCCCGGTCATGGGATGATGGGTGGCGCATGGCTTTCCAAGACGGTCGTCGACCCGCTGGAGGCCCATGGCTTCGTGCTGACCGGTTGCGGCGCGCCGATCGTGTTCGTGTCGGTAGACTGGTGTGAAATTCGAAACGACGCCTACCAGCGTTGGCAGGAGGTGCTCGCCAGCGCCACGGGAACCACTCCTGAACGGGTGATGGTCAGCACCATTCACCAGCACGACGCGCCGGTCGCCGACCTGGCGGGCGAGCGAATCCTGCGCGAGCGGGGGTTGACTGGCACGATCTGCGACCCGGCGTTTCATGAGATCACCGTGCAACGGGTGGGAGCCGCGGCGCGCGCCTCATTGAGGGATGCAAGGCCGGTGACCCACTGGGGCATGGGCCGCGCGAAGGTGGCTGGAGTGGCTTCAAATCGGCGATACGTGATGCCGGAGGGCCAGGTGCGCTTCGATCGGACGAGTGCCACGCGGAACGCGTTTGCCATCGAGGCTGAGGAAGGGTTGATCGATCCGTGGCTGCGCACCCTGAGTTTTTGGGACGGAGACGTTCCGTTGGTGGCGTCGAGTTTCTACGCCGTTCACCCGATGAGCTATTACGGGCAGGGTGAGGTGTCGGCGGACTTTCCTGGAATAGCGCGACGCCAGCGGGCGGAGGCCACCCCGGGAGTGGCCCAGATCTATGTTTCGGGCTGCAGCGGGAATGTCACGGCGGGCAAGTACAACACGGGCGCGCGTGAGAACCGGCCGGTGCTGGCGGAACGCTTAAGGGTCGCCATGGCAGCGGCCTGGGCTGAGACGGTTCGGGTACCGGTCACGACCTGCGCGTTCCGGGTGGTGCCGTTGGTGTTGGAACCTCGGGCTTCGAAGGGATTCACCGAGCAGGATCTGAAGGCGGCATTGAATCCGGCAACAAAGCCGTTCGATCAATGTCTGGCGGCCATGGGCCTGAGCTGGCGGGAGCGGGTCGCCGCCGGTCGGCCGGTGGGCGTGCCTTGTCTGGATCTGGGCGGGGCGGCGTTGCTGGTGCTGCCGGGCGAAACCTATGTCGATTACCAGATCTGGGCCCAGGCCCAGCGCCCGGCGGATTTCCTCTGTGTGGCAGGCTACGGGGATGGCGCGACGGGCTATGTGCCGACGGAACGGCACTGGGCGGAGAACGACACCAATCTGGGGGATTGGTGCTGGGTTGCTCCCGGCTCCGAGCCTCGGCTTCAGGCGGCGATCCGTGCGGCGTTGGGTGTGTCGAGTCGGGCCTGAAAGGCGCGGACGTCAGGGGGCTGCCGGGAACGCCATCACGGTCACGCTGCACGGAGCGACGGTGAGCGACGGGCCGAGTTGGACGGGCGATTCACGGATGGTCACTCGGGGCGCCTGGTCCGGATCGTTGTAGACCTGCGGGTCGGTGCCGGCGATCTCCCAACGTCTGCCGGCGGGTTGGAGGTTGGCGCCGACGAGCTGCAGCGGGATGGATTGCTCGACGAGGGAGGCATTGACGATGCCGAGGGTGAAGGTCTTGCGGTCGGCACTCCAGGCGGCCTGGGCATCGATCGGTCCTTCCGTCGTGGTGGCGACGGGCAGTTCTCCGAAATGCTGGCGGTACAGTTTCAGGACAAGCCCGGTGGTTTCGAACGCGGCATTGCGGCGGCTGACCTTGATGGCCCCGATGACGTTGACGGTCTGGGCATAGAACGCGGAGTGGATGAGGTCGCTTTGGCGGGCGTATTCATGGACGCCGGCGGCGATGCCGAGGGCATCCTTGAGAAAGTAGCGGGTGCCGAGTTCGCCGAAGACGTGGGGACCATACCAGTAGTTCCACTCGGTCATGGCGATCCGGATATCGCGGCCCTGGAGGTTGGGGAGTTCCTTGCGTGCTTTTCGGTGGAACTCGGCCTTGGACCGGATGTTGTCGGGGATTTGCCGGACATGGGCGAGCAGGTCCGGGCGCTCCTGGCAGTAGAAGTGTTCCGCGATGGCGTCCATGTGGTCGGAGCACTTCTTGAGAAGGCCAGTACTCCAAGAGCCGGCGTTGCCGGACGCGATGGGAATGATGGCGGGATCGACTTCGCGCATCTTGTCGACGACCCAGTTTTGCTTGAGGACGTAATGATCGAGGGACATGTAGCCGAGCTGCCAATTGCCCCACATTTCGTTGCCAATGCCCCAGTAGCGGACGCCGAACGGCTGTGGGGCGCCGTTCTTGGCGCGCTTCCCACCCCAAAGCGAATCGGCCGGGGCATTGCAGTATTCCAATTGGGCGGCGGCGGAGTAGGCATCGCCGAACCCCGTGTTCACCGTGATCCAGGGTTCGGTGCCCACGAGCTGGCAGAAGCGGATGAACTCATGCATGCCAAAATCATTGTGTTCGACCCCGGTCCACGCCGGGTTGGTGCGGGGTGGGCGGCGGTCGCGATCGCCGATGCCATCCCGCCAATCGTAGCCACTGACGAAATTGCCGCCCGGCCACCGGTAAATCGGGGCGCGCAGTTCCTTGAGCAACGCCAGGGTATCTGCCCGAAGGCCCTCGACGTTGTCGTCGGGCATCAGGGAGGCGGTCCCTAGCACGATGGCACCCTCATCGACCCGGAGTTCGACCCATGCTTTGTCGGAGGTGTCGCCGGGACTGAATTGGAACGGGTACCGTTGAAATTCACCTCCAATGTCGCGGATGGCCTGGCTTTCGCTGGCGTCCTGCCCGGTCCCCCAGGCCAAGGTGACGGTTGCGGTGGGTGCGGCGGCAGTGTCGGCGCGGAGCCAAACGTAGCCGGAGTAGGTTTTTCCGGCGGTGACGCCAAGGTCCAGCTGGCGAATGCCGCTGCCGGAGCGCAGGTGTGGCGAGTGTTTGCCGACGAAGGGCTGGTGGGTGGTCATGGTCACGCCCTGGGTGTCGCCCATGATTTTCCAGGGGGATGCGCCCACGACCGGATAGGCGGTGTTTTCGAGGGATCGATACGGATGATAGTTGGCGGTGATGGGGTGGTAGAATTTCCGGTCCTCCAGCATCTCCGCCCAGATACCGCCGTACACGCACCGGCCGAGGTGTTCGATGAACTGGCTGTAAACCAGGGGTGAGAGCGACTGGCCGACCTGCGCGGCGTCGATGGTGAGGCGGGGTGGGGGTGGCGTGACCTGGGCCTGGGCAACCGCAGTGACCTCGGTGAGCGCGGTGAGCGTGAAGGCCGCGAGTGCGAGCGGGGCGAGTGCTTTCACGACGTCGATCCTCCCGGGCTGGGGTGCGGCAGCAAGCCGGTAGGGGCGAATCGGAGACGGTTATCGCCAGACAGGGAACCCCAGGGTTCCTTGGTTGAAGGCATGCGGGGCGCAAGGGTTCTGTGTTGCCGCTTGAGCCGGCGATCCGGCTATGCCATTGCTTGAAGCACGATGAATAGCGGCGTTTGGCGTTCGATTCGCAAATGGTCGGACCCGGCAGGTCTCGCGGCGGTCGGATTGTTCCTGGCGGGTTGTGGCCCGGAAGCCCAATCGCCGTCACCACAGCCCCAGGCGGAGGTCCGTGGGGAACCCATTCGCGGTGAACCTATTGCCGCGCCGGCAACCACGGTCGCCGTCACGCCCGCCCCGTCGAATGCGGCGGTCGCCAGCAACGGAGTGGAGGTCAAGGTCGCGGTCTCGGTCGCCGTCACCACCGGGTCTGCCACGCCGGCTGAATCCAAGGGAAGTGGCTCGGTTGCCGTTGCGTCCTCGAATCCTGCAGCCCCAACGGTGAAGGCCGAGGCTGCAGCCCCGGCCGGGGTGGGCACCCCCGCGAGCCCGTTGACCGTTGGTTTTGACAAGCTGGCGTCGTTTGCCTACGCGCTCCCTGATGGTCCGGTGGACACCAACGTGGTGGTTCAAGTGGCCTCCACGAACCAGATCCCAACAACGATTCGAGCGCTGAACGATCAGTTCATTTCCCTGAAGGGGTTCATGCTCCCGCTGAAAGTGGAGAAGGGTTTGGTCACCGAATTGTTGATCATGCGTGACCAATCGATGTGCTGCTACGGAACCGTTCCCAAGATCAACGAGTGGGTGAGCGTGAAGATGGTCGGCGACGGGGTGAAGCCGGTGATGGACCAGGCAGTGACACTCTTCGGGAAACTCAAGGTCGGTGAGATGTACGAGAACGGCTACCTCGTGGGAATCTACGCCCTGGATGGCGAACGCATGGCCGGTCCCCTCGACCTCTGAGTGTTTGTCGGATTCTTGCGGAGATTGGCGGGAACACTTCCGAGTCGAGCCAAACCCGTTGGTCTTGGGCATTCGAAAACGGGTGCGGTCAAGAAACGGTGTTGACTTGGAGGGCGATCGGCGAGAGGCATCCTGCATTCCGCAGCCAGTCCATCCCGTGAGAGGAGTCGTCGTGCTCCGAATCGGGGCGGGAGGTTACCCCCCATTTGGGGTCTTCTCCGCCAGGACGCGCCGTGGAATGAATGGTTCCATCAACCCCAGTCAGACCCCCTCATGAACATCACCCTCAGGTCGTTTCTTCCGATCGCCGCCGCGGCGGTGGCTCTTCTCGCAACCTCGGCACCATGGAGTGCTCGGGCTGAAGACCCGAAGCCCTCCGCGACAGGCACCTGGTCCTGGACCACCCCCGGCCGCAATGGCGGAGCGGAGCGGAAGTCCACCCTGAAGCTCAAGGCCGAGGGGGAGAAGTTGACCGGCAAGATTTCCTCCCCTGGCCGTGAGGGGCAGACGATGGAAGCCGAGATCTCCGAGGGGACCATCAAGGGCGACGATGTGGCCTTCAAGGTCGTGCGCGAGTTCAACGGAAACAAGTTCGTCATGGACTACAAGGGCAAGCTCGCCGGCGACACCATCAAGGGGAAGATGGAGTTTGAGCGTCAGGGCGAAAAACAATCCCGCGACTGGGAAGCCAAGCGGGAAGTGGAGAAGAAGTAGCCCGCGGTCCAACGCAACCGCCACCGCCGATTTCGACGGGCGCCCCGCACCTCACGGTGACGGGGCTTTTTCATGATCAAGCCCGTTGAGTGGCGCAGTCCGTTTGGCGAAGCTGCGGCATGAACGAACGGCACGTGCGTTGGGGGATTCTGGGAACGGCAACCATCGCGCGGAAGAACTGGCGTGCGATCGCCAACTCGGGCAACGCGGTGGTTTCGGCGGTGGGAAGCCGCGATGTGGCACGAAGCGGTGCCTTCGTGCAGGCCTGTCAGGGTGAGGTTCCGTTTCCGACGGCGCCTCAGGCGTTGGGCAGCTACCGGGATGTCGTGGAATCGCCCGAGGTCGATGCGGTCTACGTGCCGTTGCCCACCGCCTTGAGGAAGGAATGGGTGATCCGGGCCGCGGACGCGGGCAAGCACGTGGTCTGCGAGAAGCCTTGTGCGCCGTCGACCTCCGATCTCCGGGAGATGCTGACGGCGTGCCGCCGCAATGGCGTGAACTTCATGGACGGCGTGATGTTCGTGCACAGCCGCCGTTTCCAGGCACTGCGCGCGAAGGTGGCGGACGGGGTGACGGTGGGCGAGATCCGGCGTGTCGCGTCCCAGTTTTCGTTTCGGGCCGGCGACGATTTTGAAGCGGGTAACATCCGGGCGGATGCGGCCTTGGAACCTGCGGGATGCCTGGGGGATCTGGGTTGGTATTGCGTGCGGTTCGGAGCGGAGGTGTTGGCGGGTCGTTGGCCGCGTTCAGTCACCGGGCGGGTGTTGTCGGAGATGCGTCATCCCGGGGCAGCGGCGGGTGTGCCTTCGGAATTTTCCGGCGAGCTGTTTTACGAAGGCGGGCTGACCCTGTCGTTCTACTGTTCCTTCATCACCGAGTTGCAGCAGTGGGCCAGTGTGGGAGGAACCCGGGGTGAGTTGAGAATCGACGACTTTGTGCTGCCGTATGTCGGCGGGGAACTGAGCTTCGAGACCTCGCAGCCCCAGTACCACATTCAAGGATGCGACTTCCGCATGGAACCCCATGTGCGACGCGAAAGCGTGGTGGAGGCCGCCCATGGGACTCCGGACTCCCAGGAGGCGAACCTGTACCGGAACTTCTCGGCCCGGGTACTGTCGGGAACGGTGGAATCGGCGTGGGCGGAGGTCGCCTGGAAGAACCAGGTGCTGATCGATGCCTGTCTGGACTCGGCTCGGGCGGGTGGGCGCGAAGTGACCGTGTCGGGCGAAGGATTTTAGAAGGCGATTCGCCGGGGCTGAAACCCCGGTTTCAACGATCAGAAAACCGGTCCCAAAATCCACGGCGCAAATTCCTCGTCGCCGATGCCGGTGATCTCGCTTCGGGTGCGTTCGCCGCTGGCGGTGGCGACGATCTGGTCGAAGATGCGCCGGCCGACGTCCTCAATGGACTCGTTGCCATCGAGGATGGTGCCGGCATTGAGATCCATGTCGTCGGCCATGGCGTCGTAGAGCAGGGTGTTGGTGGCGATTTTGAGGCAGGGCGCGGGCTTGCAGCCGTAGACACTCCCTCGTCCGGTGGTGAAGACGCCGATGTTGCATCCGCCGGCCACCAGGCCGGTCATCGACACCGGATCGTAGCCGGGCGTGTCCATGAAACCGAAGCCGGCCTGGGTGATCGGGTCCGCGTAGCGATAGACCGCCGACAGCGGTGCGTGTCCCCCTTTGGCGACGGCCCCGAGACTTTTTTCGTAGATGGTGGTAAGCCCGCCTTCCTTGTTCCCGACGGACGGGTTGTTGTCGATGGAGGCGCCGTGCAACCGTGCGTGGTCCTCCCACCACCGGATCAGATCGACGATGCGCTGCCCTACTTCGGGCGTCACGGCGCGGCGGGTCAACAGGTGTTCGGCTCCGTAGATCTCCGGGGTTTCGGCGAGCACCGACGCCGCACCATGTCGCACCAGAAGATCGGAGGCCCAGCCCAGGGCCGGGTTCGCCGTGAGCCCGCTGGCGCCGTCGGAGCCGCCGCAGTTCAGGGCCACGGTGAGGCGTGACACGGGTTGGGGCGAGCGGCGCAGGCTGCTGGCGGTGGGGAGGAGTCGGGCCACCGCCTCCACGCCAGCTTCCACCGTTTTGCGAACCCCTCCCTGGGTTTGGATGTTGAAGACCGTGGGCGGAATCTCGCCGGGGCCGACCTCGGCCAGGTGTTCGTTCCGGAGCAGGCCGGCGGTCTGATTGACTTCACAACCGAGGCCGATGAGCACGTAACCGGAGATATTGGGATGTCGGGCAATGCCGGCGAGCACGCGTTGGAGCAGGCGGGTGGGCTCGTCGGGCGACATCGCGCAACCGCTTTTGTGGGTGAAAGCGACCACGCCATCGACGCGGGGAAAGTCACGTTGGAAGTCGGGTCCCCGGAAACGTTCGGCGACGTATCGGGAGACGGAAGCGGAACAATTGACCGTGGAGATCACCGCAACGTAGTTGCGGGTACCGGCGCGTCCGCCAGGGCGGGGAAATCCGAGAAAGGTCCGAGCCTCGCCGGGATCCAGAGGGGGCAGGTCGCGTCGGTCGGCCCCGAAGGCGTGTTCGCGGGCGAAGGCACCGAGGGTGACGTTGTGCGTGTGCACATGGCTTCCTGCCTGGATCGGCCCATGGGCGAAACCAATGATCTGCCCGTACTTCCGGATCGGGGTTCCGTCGGCGAGATCGAGCAGGGCGATCTTGTGCAGCGGAGGAATTCGGTCGCGGGTGGGCAGGCCGGTGTGACCTGCTGCCAGCGATGCAATGATGCCTGACTTCAATCCCCGACGGGCGACCGCGACGTTGTCCGAGACGTGGAGTTGGATCAGATCCGGAATCAAGATCGTGAGTGAGTTGGGCTTGGCCTCGAGCTAGGGGCCCTGCGGTCCGGCGGTGGTCGAATCAAGGCGGAGGGAATGGCAGGGCGATCAGGTTGCGTTGGTCGCGCAGGTAGAGCGTGCCTCCGGCGAACGCGGGGTGGCTCCAGTTCTTGCCGCAGACTTGCTGCCGGCCCAGTTCGCGGTAGGCCGTGGGATTGGCCTCCAACAGTGTCAGTTGCCCGTTTTCGCTGAGCACCAGCAGTCGGGATTGAGACGCGAGCGTGGCGGAGTAGCCGGTCAGCGGCTTGTCGCCGTACCCGCGTTGAGACCAGCGCTTGGCGCCGGTCGCCGCGTCGATGCAGACGAAATCGCGATCGGGTCCCTGACCGTACAGGTGGCCGTCAACGAGCACCGTCGTGGCGAGGCTGGTCTTGAGTTCGGGTTCCGACCAGACCTCGGATGCGTTGAATGCTGCGCGGGGGGCTGGGTCTCCGGTGACGCGGAAGGCACGGGTCCCGAGGGTGTGCGAGGAGACGATGATGGAGCTGCCGTCCAGCACCGGGGTGACCGCATGACGATTGGCATGAGTCTTCAGCGGGATCCGCCACAGGGTGGCTCCGCTGTCGACGTCCAGCCCGAGCAGGGAAAACGCGGTGTAGGCCACCACCTGCGAACGGCCCGCCAGGGGGCCGGACATCAAGGCGGCGTAGGCGGCCTCGTCGGTGCCAGCCCGCCACCGTTCGCTGCCGGAGCGTTTGTCGAAACAGACCACCGTGGCGTTGTTGGTGGAGCCGACAGTGACGAAAATCCGGTCGCCCACGATCACCGGCGCGCCGGTGTTGCCCCGACGACGGGCGGCGGCGTCCGAGTTGTCGCTGCCGCCGAGATACCCCACGCCAAAGTCGCGGGAGAAACTGAAACCCCACAGGCGGCGTCCGTCCTGTTGGTCGAGGCAGGCGAAATCGCCCTGGAGGGATTGAACGTAGAGCCGTCCGTCATCAGCGACGGGTGTGCAGCGGGGACCCGAGCCCCATTCGTCACCGGTGGAGGGCGCGTACGGGGTTTGCCAGAGAACCGCCCCCGTGGAGGCGTTCCATGCGTGAGCGGTCTCGTGGCCACCCTGTTCGTCCACGTGGAAGAGTCGTGTGCCGGCCATCACGGGACTGGCGAAACCCGGACCGACGGGGTGGCTCCAGCGGGGTTCGAGATTCTCGGGAAGGGACGCGGGAAACGGTTCGTCCGGGGCGGTGTGGCCGGTGCGTTCGGGACCGCGCCATTGCGGCCAGTCGCCGGCATCAACGGGTGCGATGGCCAGCCAGGCACAGGCGCTGAGGCGGCCGAAGTGGCGCAAAAGACGCGCGGCGATCCAGCGGACGCGCGAGTGGGACGATGGGAACTCGCGTGCCATGGGGTCGCGCGGGGCTACCGGCTACCAATCGCCGTCGACCAGGAGCGAGGTGATGTTGCGGGCGAGATTGGCGGCGACGAGGGGCATGGCTTGCCGTTCGGCGCTGGGCAGGTCGTTGACGACCCGGAGCATGGTGTGGCCGCGGACCTCGCGGTCGAGAATCTTGCGACCGGAACCCCGCTCGATGGCGGTGACGTGGGCGGTCATCTCGAAGCGGTAATCCCGGAGCGTGCGGGTGTCGCGGGCCTGAAAGCTTTGTTCGTCGCGGGTGATGTTTTGGACCACCCCCGAGACCACGACGTCGCCGTCCCCGTGGGTGGCGAGCAGGAAGGTGCCTTCCTGCTGGATTTGAGCTCGAAGGGCGGTGGCGATGCTTTCAGTGACCCGAGGCTCCAGAGTGTTGTTCTGGAAAGGTTGGATGGCGATGGAACGGCTGCCGGGTTCGACCCCGCTGGAGGGGCCGAGGCGGTAGGCGCAGCCGGGATTCGCAAGGACCAAGGCGAGCGCGATCAGGGAGGGCCAGGCGAGTCGGGAAGCGCGAGATTGGTCGCGCAGCAGCGGCGGGCGCGTTTCCGTCTGGGGCACGCTGTCCTTCGCCACGCAGGAATTCATGGCGACGGGGGTGTGGTTGGAGTCGTGGGAGCGTTGGTGGAGACTGGGATGGGCGGCGGGGTGGGGGAGCCGGCGGTGAGCCGGGAACGTTTGGCGCTGAGGGTGGTGATGCGTTCCCGCGCTTCTTCGGCGAGCGTGGCGGTGGGCTCTTTGACCAGGCGGGCGTAGATGTCGACGACCTCGTTGTAGTAGATCAGGGCGCCATCGTAGCGCCGTCGCTTTTCGTAGTATCGCGCAATCCGGTAACTGCCCGCCGCCTGGACACGGTAGAGGTCGATGATCCGGGTTTGGGCCTCGGCGACGCGTTCGTCAGTCGGATAGAGGGCGATGAAGTCGGTGAACGCGTTGATGGCCTTGCCGGCGGCGCTTTGGTCGTACTCGGCCTCCTCAGCCTCCTGAAGATGCGCCATGCCGGCGCGGTAGAAGGCGTCAGAAGCAATCTGCGGCTTGTCGTTGTAGCGGTCGGCAGCCCGTTCGTAAGCGCGAACGGCGAGTTCCCATTCCTTCTGTTTTTCGCGGGCTGTGCCGATGTTCATCTGCGCCTGGGGCGCCACCTCGCTGTAGGGCCCGTTGCGGATCAGCTTTTCGTACATCTCGACGACCTTGTCGCGGTCGGGTCCCGAAGGGATGAAACCCCAGAGGTAGAACCACTTGCCGTTGAGGTAGAGCGTGGCGATGTCGAATTGCCGCTGGAGGACCTCGTCGTAGTTGTCGAGCTTGGGATACCGCTCGATCAGCAGTTGGAAGGCCTTGAATCCGCGGTCCGCCCGACCTCGCTCCTCGTAGGACCGACCGACGAGGTATTGGGCGCGCGGGGCAAAATCCGACAAGGGCCAGACCTTGGTCACGCGTTTCGCGGCCTTGGTGGCGAGGCGGAACTTGCCGTCGTCGAAGGCCTGTTGCGCCACCTCGAGCTGGTCCTTGGCACGATTCCGCTGCCAGCGGGCTCCCCCCTCAGGCTCATAGGACCACCCTTCACCCGGCCGATAAATGAGTGGAGCGGGCGACCGCTGTGGCACAAGGCACAGCGCGGTGACCAATATCAGGACGCTCCACGAGCGAAAGCGCATGGCGATCACGCTAGGGAAGCGCATCGGGGCACGTCAACGGAGCATATCACCTTCATGGCGTGACCGGGAGTCGGTCGCTCACGGTCGGGCCGGAGGTCAGCACCCCTTGCTCCTTGTAGGGCTTCAGCAGGAAATGGGTCGCGGTCGAAATCACGCCTTGGATGGTGGAGAGCTTTTCCGACACAAACGCGGCGACTTCCCGGAGGTTGTTGCCCACCACGATGACCAGGAGGTCGTAACCGCCGGACATCAGGTAGCAGGACTCCACCTCGGAATACTTGGCGATCCGGTCCGCCAGGCGGTCGAAGCCCCCGCCTCGTTCCGGGGTGATTTTCACTTCGATCACGGCGCGGACGATGTCCCGCCCCAACTTTTCTTCGTTGAGCACGGTCCGGTAACCCAGAATCACCCGGTCCTGTTCAAAGGCCTTGATCTTGGCGCTGAC
>CAUJJW010000016.1 GCA_963205105.1 Verrucomicrobiota bacterium
GTGCACGAATTCGCCGATCGATTTCGCCAATCCCACGGGCTGAACCTGAGGTTTACGGAACCGGCGGCGGATGCGCTGGTGGAGGAGGCTCAGGCCGCCGGGAAACCGGTGCGCGATCTGTGTGCGGAGAAGTTCAAGGACTATCAGTTCGGGTTGAAACTGATCGCCCAGAATTCAGGCCAGCAGGAATTTCTCTTGGACATCGAGGCGGTGAAGCGCCCGGACAAGGTGATCAGCGAATGGGTGGTGGCGAGTTATCGCGGGGGTGCGACGCCGGAGGAGAAGGCCCCGTCCGACGCGACCTGAGCAGGTCGTTTCATCATGCCGCCCCCTTGAGGCGAGGGGCGTTGGCGCAAGCACCAGGACAACCGACCATGAACCCGGGAAGACTCCGGGGGGCGAGACGCCCGCCGCTACGGAGGCTCGGAGGGCCGAAAGAACGGTAGCCCATGGCGTGAGCCATGGGTGATGTGTTGATGTGTATTTCGAGCCCCGGAGGGGCGATCAGAATCGGCCGCGTTGGGCTTGGTATTTGCGAGAACGCAGGATGTTCTGCCTGCCCCTGGATCTCTGATCGCCCCTCCGGGGCTTTGGTATTCTTGGGGCCGTGTCCCCACGGCTCACGCCGTGGGCTAGGGGCTTGCCGCCCCGTCCGGGGCTGGAGATTAACGGTTCCTGAATAGCCCCCTGTTCGAAACCGACCTGCTCACGGCCTTTGAACCGGGGATTCCGGGAGGCGAGACGCCCCCCTCTGCGGCAGGCGAGACGCCCGCCGCTACGGGGTTCGGCTGTACTACCGATCGGCTTTC
This sequence comes from Verrucomicrobiota bacterium, assembly GCA_963205105.1. Taxonomy (GTDB): domain Bacteria; phylum Verrucomicrobiota; class Verrucomicrobiia; order Limisphaerales; family CAIMTB01; genus CAIMTB01. Next base: position 810 of record CAUJJW010000016.1, read on the forward strand.
TTCTGGCGCCTCAGGAGTTCAAGGCGCTGCTGAATCGCCGGTAGTGCTTGTCGGCGATCGGGTGCCGGATGCCCAGGTAACGAAAGATTGCCTTGCCGGCATCGGTGGCCAGTCCGTCGGCATAACTGCGACGGCGCTCGACCACGTCCACGAATCCAGCCAGGGCGGCGTCCCAATCCCGGTTGCGGATGGCGGTGAGGCCTTCGAGCAGTCGGGCCTTCAGCGGGTCTTCGGGCAAGGACTCGGGAGTGCGCAGGGACGCCTTGGCCAGCAGCAGGAGAGCGTGGGCGTGGGGGGCTTCGTCAGCGTGTTCAGGCACCTGGGCCAGCAGTTCCACGGCTTGAGCGGCGTTGTCGCCCAGGAGCACCTCGGCGAGCAGCAGCTTGGCGGGGATGCGATCGGGGTCCTTGACCAGGGCTTGTTCGAGCATGGTCCTGGCTTCGGCGAGTTGGCCGTTGTCGATGAACTCCGCGGCGCGTTCCATTTCCTCCTGGGCCGGGGACGGGAGGTGCATCTCGATCCAATGGCGGACCTGGTCCTCCGGGAGGAAACCCACGAACTCATCCGCGACGACGCCGTCCTTGAACAATTTGACGGCGGGGATGCTGGCGATGTTGTAGGCCAGGGCGAGAGCCTGTTGCTCCTCGGTGTTGACCTTGACCAGGTCCCAACGGCCGCCGGCGGTATTGGCGAGGTTTTCGAGGACCGGCCCGAGCATTTTGCAGGGGCCACACCAGGGCGCCCAGAAGTCGACCAGGACGGGAACCTGATGGCTGCGTTGGAGGACCTGCCGGTCGAAATCCTGGACTTCGTGGTTCATGAGAGGGGACGTGACTCAGGCGGTGGCGAGGGCGGCGACGGTGCGTTCCTCGGGTGTGGTCGAGGTTTTGTGACAGCCGCACGAGGTGTTGGATTCACAGGCGGCGGCGTCCTGATCCGCGAAATTGTGTTCCCAGGAGGGGCTGAGTCCGAGATCGGCGAGCATCTTGAGGTCCTCCTCGACCGGGCGGTTGAGGGTGGTGAGGTAGTTGCCGACCATGAGGGCACTGGCGCCGGCGGCGAAGATGAGGCTTTGCAGGTCGCGGAGGTTCTTGGTGCGCCCGCCGGCGACCATGATTTCCTGGCGTGGGAGGAGGAAACGGAAGCAGGCGATGGTCTTCAAGGCTTCCAGCGGCGCGATGGGGGGGACCTCGGCGAAGGGTGTGCCTTCGATGGGGTTGAGGAAATTGATGGGGACGACGTTGGCGCCGATCTCGCGCAATTCGAGGGCGAGGTCACAGCGGTCCTCGCGTGTTTCGCCCATGCCGATAATGCCGCCGGAGCAGATGCGGATGCCGGCATTCTTGAGCAAGCGGATGGTTTGGATGCGGTCCTCGAAGCCGTGCGACGTGCAGTGCTCGGGGAAAAAGCGGCGGGAACTTTCGAGATTGTGGCCGTAGCACTCGACGCCTGCCTCCTTGAGCCGTTCAGCGACAGCCTGGCTCTTGATGATGCCGAGTGAGACGTCGACGCGGACCTGTCCCTGGGCCTTGAGTTCGCGGACGCGGTCGCAGACTTCATCCAGCATCGGGCCTTCGTTGAGCCCCTTCCAGGCGGCGACCAATCCCAGGGCGGTGACCTGGTTGCGTCCGGCCTCGGAGGCGGCCTCGAGCGCGGGCTCGGGATCGACGAATCCGTAGCGGGGCGACCCAGTCTGGTAGGCGGCGGACTGGGAACAGAACTTGCAGTTCTCGGAACAGCCGCCGGCCTTGGCGTTGACGATGGAGCAGAGGTGGACCTGGTTGCCTTTGAAGTGCTCGCGAATGCGGTTGGCCCAGGCGAGCAGGTCAAAGATGTCCGCCGTCGATTCGAGGTTGAAGAGGAAGAGAGCCTCGTCGCGCGAGATTCGTCCGCCCTCCAAAACACGCTGCCCCAGGGTTCGAATCCGATCCGAAACAGTGCCGTCAAACGCAGTCCTCATGGCGGTTGACAGCCTACTTCAAAGGGTTGGTCGGGGGGAAGTCCGAGGATTTGGCTAAAGCAGGAGGGCGCCGCAGCCACCGGCGAGGGCGGCGAGCCAGAGCAGCGCGACGGCGAGCGGCTTGGAACAGCCGGCACGAACCAGGCGGTGCGAGAAGTGGTTCGTATCCCCGATCCAGGGCGGGCGACCCAGACGCGCGCGGATCCAGACCACGCTGGCGAGGTCGGCGAGCGGCACGACCAGCACCAGCAGGGGGCTGATGACGGCGAGCGTGTTGGGGCGGTCGGCGGAGTAGAAACTGGGGAGGATGGCGAGAACGGCGAGCAGGAAACCGGCGACATGACTGCCGGCGTCGCCGAGGAACGCGTTGGCGCGGGGATAGTTCCAGGGGAGGAAGCCGAGCAGGGCGCCGCAGCCGAGGAGGGCGATGGCTGCGACGAGGTATTGGCCGTGGCGGGCGGCGGCGATGGCGAAGAAGGCGGCGCCAATGGCTCCGATGCCGGAGCACAGGCCGTTCATGTTATCGAGGAAGTTGAGGGCATTGGTGACTCCGACGATCCAGAGGACGGTGATGGTGTAACTGAAGACGAGGCTGGGGACGAACAGGGTGATGCGCACCCCGCCGGCGGCGACGAGCAGGGCAATCAGGAACTGCCCGGCGAATTTGGCGGAGGGAGCGAGTTCGTGACGATCGTCGAGCCAGCCGAGAATCATCATTCCGACGACGCCGAGCAGGATGACGGCGAGTTCGAGTTGGCGTGCACCGAAGCCGTACTCCAACCGGCTGAAGGCCTCGGGGTCGAGGCCGGGGAAGCGCCCCGAAGAACGGGCGGCCAGCAGAAGGATGGTGCCGGCGAGGATCGGGGCGAGAAAGCCGGTGATGACGGCGAGGCCTCCGGCGAGGGGCACGGGTTCCGAATGGATCTTGCGGGCGCCGGGATCGTCGACGTGCCCGGTGCGGAGGCACCATCGGCGCCAGGCGGGTAGCGACAGGAACGAGGCGAAGAACGCGCCGAGGAGCGAGGCCAGGTACAGGGAGAAGGGGAAGCTCACGAGGCGTCAGGGCTTGGGTGCGAACGGGGAGGTGACGCGTCGTGGGGATCGGGAGTGCATGAGGCGTTGGTAGAGGGCGTGGAGGTCGTCGATCATGCGTTGGAGCGGGAAGAGATCCCGGACCAGGTCCCGGCCCTGGGTGCCGAGTTGGATTCGGAGGGAGGGGTCGCGGGCCAGAAGTTTCAGCCGTTCCTGAAGGGCATGCTGGTTGCCGGTGGGCACCAGGTAGCCGGTCCGCCCGTTGATGCACACCTCATTGGCGCCGTCGCTGTCATAGGCGACGACCGGTCGGCCGACGGCGAGAGCCTGGGGCAGGGCGCGGGCGAGACCCTCACGGCGGGACAAGTGGACGAGCACATCCATGATCCCCATGTAGGAGGCGACATCGGTGGGGGGGACGAGCCCGGTGAAGATGAAGTGACGGGAGAGTTGGAGTTGGGCGACCTGGGCTTCCAGGGCGGCGCGTCGTTCACCGTCGCCCACGATGAGGAATCGGAGGTGGGGCAGGATGCGGACCAGGGCGGGAGCGGCGGCGACGAGATCGTCGTGGCCCTTGTTTTCAAAGAGGCGGGCGACTTTGCCGGCGACGAAATCGTTGGGATGGATGCCGAGGCGTTGGCGCAGGTTGGGATCGTTTTGGGCGGCGAGGAACGGTTGGAGATCGAAGCCGCTGACGATGCGGGTGAACTGGTCGGGGCGACCGATGCCGGCGGCGCGGTATTGGCGGGCCATGGCATTGGCGACGACGACGAAGTGGGAGGTGAGGGGGCCGGCGAGGCGTTCGGCGGAGCGAAAGGCGGCGTTGGCGGCGGGGCCTTGAAAGGGGCCGAACGAGGGGCCGTGGATGGTGTGGAGAACGATGGGGACGCCGGCAGTGCGGGCGGCAAGTCGGCCGAGGAAGCCGGCTTTGCCGCTGTGGGTGTGGACGATATCGGGCTGATCGCGGCGCAGGAGGGTAGAGAGGGAGAGCCAGGCTCGGGCGTCGAGCAGGGGGTGGACGGGGCGGACGAGGGAGGGGAGGAGGGTGAGGGCTTCTGGGGAGTCGTCGAACTGGGATTCGATGGATCCTTCGGGGCCGGTGGTGGGCCCGCTGACGAGGTGAGTTTCGACGCCGGGCAGGCGGCGGAGGCCGAGGACGGAGGCGACCGTGTTCTCCTGGGCGCCACCCACGACGAGGCGGGTGATGATGTGGGTGATCCGCATGGAGCGAGCGGCTAGCCCGGTGCGGAGGGTTGGGGATCAGCCGCCTGCTTTGCCGGCGGCGATTTCGTCGAGGCGCTGCTGTGCGGTGCGGGCCTCGGGGGTGCCGGGGGGTGTGCTTTCGAGAAAGCGCTGGTAATGGCGGCGGGCCTCGGCGCCTTTGCCGCGTTGGAAGTCGATTTCGCCCAGGTGGTAGTACACGGACTGCATTTTGGGGGCCAGTTCGAGCAGCTTGAGGTAGTCGCGTTCGGCTTCGTCGAGGCGGCCGAGCTGGGTCAGGGCGAGGGCGCGGTTGACGAGGGCGGCGAAGTAGGCCGGGTCGTCGTTGAGAATGGAGGTGAGTGTCAGGACGGCGTCGTTGACGGCGCCGATCTGCATTTGGATGGCGCTCTTGGTGATGCGGGGCCGTGGGTCTCCGGGGAGTCGGGCAATGAGTTTATCGACGTAGGCGAGGGCCTGGTTGGTCCTGGCGGCGGCGACGTAGATGTCGCTGAGGGTTTGGACGGGTTCGATTCGGTCGGGGAAACGGCTTTCCGCTTCGAGGAGGATTCCTTCAGCCTTGGCGAAATTGTTTTGGCGGGCATAAGCCCAGGCTTCCAGGCCGGTGAGGTCGTTGGCCTGGGAGGGGGTGAGATCCCGGCCCAGCTTCCGGGTTTCGTCGACGATCCGGAGGACCTCGGAGGTGAAACCGGCATTCAGGGATGCGTTGGCGAGCCACATCCTGGTTTCAATGGAATCCGGCTGGAGTTCAGCGGAGCGGGCGAACTGTTGGGCGGCTTGGCGGTGGAGATTTCCCTCGGCGAAGATGCGGCCGAGTTTGTAGCAGAACGAGGGTTCATCGACGGGGCCGCAGATGACGAGGAAAGTGGGCAGATCGCGGAAGCGGCCCAGTTGATCGGAGATATCCTCGCTGAGGGCGACGGAATCGGTTCGGCCGGCGCGAAGGTTCTCGTTGAACTTGGCGTTGATGGTGGCGGAGATGTTGTCGGGGCTCAGCTCCCTGGCGGCGGCGAAGAATTTGCCGGCTTCCTCGAGGCGATTGCGGCGTTGGAGGGCGACGCCCCAGGTGTTGAGGGCGCGGGCGAAATGGGCGGCGGCGAAGGCGGCGCTTCCGACGCGTTGTTCCTTGAGGCGGGCGATGACGGGGTTGTCGACGTACTGCTCCCGGATGCGAGTCCACTGCTGGTTGACGGCCTCAAACTGGTCGTCGGGCAGGGGGGGCGGGAGGAAGCTGTTGGTGGTCTGCCGGGTGTAGGCGTAGAGGGTGTTGGTGGGGACGAGATGGAAGATCTCGAAGTAGTAGCCGAAACTGGGGTGCAGATAGAACAGCTGGTTGGAAACGGTCAGCGCGGCCATCTGGTGGAGGAGCACCTCGTCGCCCAGCGGGTCGCTGAGACGTTCGACGGCGAGCGCGGGCCAGGCGGAGCCGTAGCGGCGCTCGTGATGGCGCTGGTAAACGTGGCGGCGGAGGTAGCCTGTGTTGATGGGGATGATGTTCTCGGCGGCATTCCGTTCCTTGAGCGTGCCGACGGCGAGCATGAGCAGGACGTTGTCATCGCTGGTGAGAACGGTCGGTCCGGCGGGGACGGCGGAGAGGGTGTTGGCGAGATCGCGGACGAGCGGTCCGTTCTGGCCGCGGATGGCGGGCAGATTGCGCACGGCAAGGGCGGCGACAGCTCCGAGGGTGGCGATGGCGACAAGGCCGGCGGTGAGGTGGGCCAGGGCTTGGAGGCCTTCGGAGATCCGCTTGATGCGGCGCTCGGGTTCCTGACCGAAGACGAGCAGGAGGTAGCCGGTGAAATAGCCAAAGCAGAGGGCGGTGAGGAAATACAGATGGAGGAACGGGTAACCGAAGCCAAGTTGGCGGGGGCTGAACGGCGGGTCGAACATGGCCCAGGCGCAGAACACGAAGAACGCGGCATGCACCAGGCGGAACATGAAATTGGTGACCGCGGCCCCGGCGGCGCTCATGTCGCCGAAGGTGGTCGGCCAGCGGATGCCGATGATGAAGATCGGCAGGAGGGAGGACAGGCTGCTGAACAGGAGGGTGGCGCGGGGGAAGATGAGGAGGAAGTCGCGCTGGAAGGCGAACTGGGTGCGCACCAGTTCCAGGATGGAACCATCCGCCTGTCCGGTAGCTTTCAAGGCGATGGGAGGAATCAGGTAAAAGAGGATTCCCGCGAGCCCGGCGAGGGTGGTGCGGATGAGGAAGGAGGCTTCGAAGAAGGCGACTCCCTTGGCCCAGAGAATGGCGCCGAAGAAGAGCGGGCAGAACCCGATGATGCCCCAGTCGTTGGCGGCGGCGGCGCCGAAGGTGAACGACAGCAGCGCGAGGAACCGGTCTTCCTGATTGATTCGGGCGCGGAGGAAACAAAAGACACAGAGGGCGAACAAGGTGAGGTTCACCATGTCGCCGGTCATGGCGGTGGCGCTTTCCCAGAAGGTCAGCTGGAAGGCGAGCAGGAGGGAGGCGCCGAGTGGCGGGATCCAGGCCTTGGAGATGGTGAGGAAACTGAAGTCGCTGCGTTCCCGCTGGCGCTGTTCACGGGTGCGGTCGTGGGGCAGGAGGGCGACGGATTTGGCGAGCAGGCCCAGGGTCGTTCCGGCGAGGAGCGCGCACAGCACATTCATCGCCATGGGCTGCATGCTGCCGGGGAGCCAGCGGATGGGCCAGGTCAGCAGCAGGGTCACCGGCCCGAGCTGCATGGTGTTCCAGTCCCAACCGGCAACTTTGGAGACGACGTCGAGACCGGCGAGAGCGACCCAGCGGTTGAGGGTGGCGGCGTAAAGAGCCACGCCCCCGACGGCAATCAGCCATGGGAGCAGGAAGTGGACAAAGCGTGAGTGTTCCCTAGGCGCCATAGTGGGTCGGTTCCGCAGTGTGAAGAGCCGCTTCCCGCCTTGGCAAGCAGCCTGTGGCGAGCTCCGGTGACGATTTCATGCGGCGAGACGGGTGAAATTTCGGAGAAGCGCCAGCCCGACCGCCTGGCTTTTCTCGGGATGAAACTGGGTGGCGAACACGTTGTCCTTCCAGACCGACGATGCAAATTCCCCGCCGTAATCGGTCCATGTGGCCACCGATGAAGGGTCGTCGGGGCGCGGGAAGAAGCTGTGGACGAAATACACGTGGCTGCCGTCGGGAATGCCCTGGTAGAGGGGGCAGTTTGGCCGGGCGATGCGGAGCTGGTTCCAGCCGATCTGGGGGATTTTCAGTCCGGGTTTGGGAGGGAAGCGGACCACCGGTCCCTTGAAAATGCCCAACCCCAGGGCGCAGGACTGGAATTCCTCGCTCCGATCAAACAGCGCCTGATAGCCGACGCAAATGCCCAGGAACGGACGCCCCCCCCGGATGAAGTCGCGGGTGGCTTCGAGCAGCTCTTGTTGCCGGAGCGCGTGGAGGCAGTCATCGAACGCTCCGACACCCGGCAGGACGACGGCGTGCGCGTTGGCCAGCTGTTCTCCATGGCGCACGATCTGGACGGGGGCCCCGACTCGCAGCAGTGCATTGTGCACGCTGCGAAGGTTGCCGGAGCCATAGTCGATCAAGGCGATCACCGGCGCAGTGTGAGGGGATCGGGGATCGGGGCCAATCCTGAAGCTGTCGGATCAGTCGAGGGCGGCTCGTTCGGCGTTGGCCTTGCGCAGGCGGCTGCTGAAGCCGATGCAGAGGTTGCGCAGGACGCCGAGAAGGGCCTCGGGATGTTCCCGGCCCAGTTGCTCGAAATCCTGGCGGGTCAGGATGCGGCAGGCGCCGTCGGTGTCCGCCACCACCCGTGCGGAGCGCGGAGCTCGGTCGAGCAGCGCCATCTCGCCGAAATGCATGCCTCGGGAAAAGGTGGCGAGCCGGCTTTCGGCCCCGGACGGTCCGCCGAGCAGGACGCTGACCTGACCGTCTTCCAGCAGGAAGAGCTCATCGGCCAGGGCGCCGATTTCGACGAGTGTTTCACCCTTTTGGAAGGGGCGATGACGGAGTTTGGACTGAACCACATCGATTTGGGTCTCGGACAACCCATGGAACAATTCGAATTCGGTGGCCGTGATGTGGTCGGGGGTGGACTGGGGGACGTTGTCGAGTTGAAGGAGCTGGTCCTCGCACCATTCGAGCGCGCGATCGTTGTCGGGGAAGATCTGGAACCAGAGGCCGATGCTGTCGCCGAACTTCCGGCGCAGGTACCGGCCGAGCAGGGGGAGATGCTGGGAGTGGGTGAAGAGGGTGGTGATACCCTGTTCGCGGAAGCGGAGCAGCAACTGATGGATGAGGTAGCAGGCGCTTTCCTCGACGGAGAGCACGCGTTTGAAGTCGATGATGAGATGCCGGAGGTTGGGGACGCGATCGAGCAGGTCGCCGATGACAACCTCACTGGTGGAGAAGCTGAGGTGACCCTGGAGCTGGTACAGCTGGAGGGCGTTGCCGCGTTCACGGAGGAGGTTGCGTTCCTGGGTCGTTCGTAGCCGGTTGGAGCCGAATTCCGATCCGGCGAGGCGGCGACGGATGGCCTGGCGACCCGTGGAGGGGTGATTGAGGAGGTGAAGGTCGAGGTATCGGGACAGATCGCGACAGGCGCGGATGCCGCGGACGCTGTTGCCCTGCGCATCCAGGGGAGGGGAGAAGACGCCGATGCCGACCTGGCCGGGGAGGACGGCGAGGATGCCGCCGGCGACGCCGCTTTTGGCGGGCATGCCGATTTCATAGACCCAGCGGCCGGCGGAGTCGTACATGCCGCAGGTCTCCATGACACTCAGGACGCTCTCCACGTATTCGCCTCGGAGCGCCTGGCGGCCGGTGACGGGATGGATGCCACGATTGGCGAGGGTGGCGGCCATGATGGCGAGGTCGCGGCAGGTGACTGAAATCGAGCATTGGCGAAAGTAGGTTTCCACCACGGCGGTGGGGTCGGATTCCAGGATGCCAAAGTTCCGGAGCATGTGGCCGATGGCGCGGTTGCGGTGGCCGGTCTCGTTTTCGGACTCATACACGGCTTCATCGAAGGCGAGTTCGCGGCCGGCATATCGCCCGAGGGTTTCGCGGATGCGCTGGGAGCGGTGGGTGGGTGATTGGGCGGCCACCAGGCCGGTGGTGGCGATGGCTCCCGCGTTGATCATGGGGTTGCGGGGACGTCCCGAGCCGGGTTCCAGGCTGATGGAATTGAAGGCGTCGCCGGTCGGCTCGACCCCGACCTTCTCCAGAACGGAGGCGCGTCCGTTGTCCTCGAGGGCGATCCCGTAAACGAAGGGTTTGGAGATGGACTGGATGGTGAACGGGATGGCGGTGTCGCCCACCTCGTAGACGGCGCCGTTCGGTGTTGCGAGGCAGATGCCGAACCAGTCGGGATTGGCCTTGGCCAGTTCCGGGATGTAGGTGGCGACTCGTCCGTCGGCGAGTTGGGCCACCTCGCGGTGGAGTTCGGTGAGGGAGGTGAGGATGGGGGAAGTCATGGACGTTGCCGTGGGGCGCGAGGACGGTTTGCGGCGCTAGGCGCCGATCTGGTCGCGCACCAGGCGCACACCGGCCACCATGTTGGTGAGTTTGCGTTTCGCCGCCCAGCGGGCGGTTTGGCTGAGGCCGCAGTCCGGAGCGAACACCAGACGGTTGGCGGGAGCGAAGTCGAGGCAGCGCTTCACCCGGCGGGCGATGTCCTCGGGGGTCTCAATGTAGTAGCTCTTCACGTCCACGATGCCGACCGCGACGTCGGTGCGCCGCGCGATGGGGGTGATGAGTTCGAGTTCGGCGAACTCGCGGCTGGCCATTTCAACGTGCATTTCGTCGCAGTGAAAATCGAGGAAGGCGGGGAACATCGGCGCGATGAGGCGGGGACCGACGGCGCGGGCCTTGTAGTTGCCGAAGCAGAGATGGGTGCAGACGCGGGTGCGGCCGGTGACGGTCTCGACGGTGCGGTTGAAGATGTCGACGAACCGTCGGGTGTCTTCGCGGTAGGCGTAGCAGCTCATGCTGGGTTCATCGACGCTGATCTCGGTGCACCCGGCGGCGACCAGATCGGTGAGTTCCTGGCGGACGAGTGGCAGGAGAGCTTCCGTCAGGGCCCAGCGATCGGGATAACCGAGGGCTGGATTGGGAAGCAGACGACCGGAGAGGGTGTAGGGGCCCGGGACGGAGGCCTTGAGGGTGGGGGTGGTTGGGAGGTGGGCGGTGAGCCGTTGGAGGCGTTTGAATTCCTCGACGGCTCCGAGGCCTCGGGGTGCGGTGAGCGGACCGGTCACGGCGTGTTTGCCGCGCTGGTCGTGGGCGGGCGGGCCAAAGCGCCGGGGTGGGGACGATTCCAGGTCGATGCCCTGGATGTACCCGTAGAAGGAGAGGTTGAAGTCGAGCCGGGTCTGCTCGCCATCCGTGACCACGTCCAGGCCGGCGGCCAGTTGATCGTGGAGGGCGGTGACGACGGCGTCATCCTGGAGTTCGGAGAGGTCGTCGGGACCAAAGCGGTCGAGTTGTTGGGAGGCGAGTTCCAGCCAGCCGGGGAAAGGGTAGGAACCGATGACCGAGGTTCGGAGGGGATGGGAGTTCAGGCGGGGTAGGCGTTGAGGGTTGGAGGGAAATGAGGTCAGTCGAGAATGACGGTTCGGTTGCCGCACAGGAAGACGCGATCTTCGAACACGACCCGGAGTGCGCGGGCGAGGACGAACTGTTCCACGTCCCGGCCCGATTGCTGAAGGTCTTCGGCGGTGTGCGTGTGGTCCACGGGGATCACCTGCTGGACGATGATGGGGCCCTGGTCGAGTTGTTCGGTGACGAAATGGGCGGTGGCGCCGATGACCTTGACGCCGCGTTCAAAGGCCTGGTGGTAGGGGCGGGCGCCAATAAACGCGGGCAGGAACGAGTGATGGATGTTGATGAGACGGCGGGGGAAAAGGGCGACAAACTCGGCGCTGAGGATGCGCATGTATTTCGCGAGCACGACGAAGTCCGGCGCGTAGGACTCGATGAGATGGGTGAGCTGCGATTCGTGAGCGGACCGATCGATGTCCTGGTGGGGGAGGTGATGAAAGGGGAGATCGAATCGGCGGACGAGCGGTTCCAAGTGGCGGTGGTTGCTGATCACGGCGAGCAACTGGGCATTCAGCTCGGCGTACTCGTGGCGGATGAGGATGTCGGCCAGACAGTGGTGCTCCCGGGTGGCCAGCACCACGATGCGTTTGGGTGCCAGTCGCGAGAGTTGCACGACGGCCTCGGAAGGCAGCACGGCCCGCAGTTCGGCGAGCAAACCGGGCTCGTCGTCGATGCCCTCGAACTCCGTTCTCATGAAGAAACGGGAGGTCGGCCGGTCGACGAATTCCTGGTTCCCGGTGACATTGGCGCCATGCCGGAAGAGCACACCGGTGATGCCGTGGACGAGGCCGGGCCGATCCTCGCATTCGACGAGGAGGATGCGTGAAGCGGATGGAGGGTTGGGCATGGGTTGGCGCACCCATCAAGGTGGCGGCAGTTGGCTGAGATCGGGTCTTTGATGGTGCCAGGAAGTCGCCCGCTGGAACGCCGTGGCGACCGAGATCGCGTCGCCTTCGCGGAAGAGTCCGCCCAGGAAGCAAATGCTGGCCGGGGCGCCTCCGGTTTTGTCCCCGTTGGGCACCACGACGCAGGGGTGTCCGGTCATGTTGCTGAAGAGCAGGGTTTGGCCGGTCCAGGCGGGAGCGACGAGAACATCGATGTCCCGGAAGAAGTGCCCCATCGCTTCGATCAATTCCTGTCGCAGGCGATTCGCCTGAATGAATTCAACGGCAGGGATGAGCCGGGCGGCGCGAAACAAGTTGGGCCAGCTGCCGGGACCTTGCTGGACGAGTTGGTCGTCGAGGTTGTCGCGGGTGAAAGCATCGAAAGACGCGGCGGCTTCAGCGTTGAGGATCAGCCACAGCGGGCTCGACGGGATGTCGGGAAGCCGAACCGGGCGCAGGTTGGCGCCGAGTTGGCGCAGTTGTTCCAGGGTGGCCAGGTGGTTGGACGCGTTGATGGAGTCCCGAGACAGATCCATTTCGAGAAAACCAATCCTGATTTGGGCAAGGGGTCGCGACGAGGGTGGCTCGCAGGGCACGTCGATGCAGGAAGGATCCTGAAGGTCGGGGCCTCGGATTGCCTCGAGCACTAGGGCGCAGTCCTGGGCGGTGCGCGCCAAAGGACCAATCTTGTCCAGCGACCAGCAGAGCGTCATGGCGCCGGTGCGCGGGACGCGGCCGAAGGTGGGGCGGAGCCCGGTGACGCCGCAGATCGTCGCCGGGGACACGATGGAACCGAGTGTTTCGGAGCCCAGCGCAAACGGAACGAGGCCGGCGGCGACGGCGGCGGCGGAGCCCGCGGAGGAACCTGAGGAGCCTTGGTCCGGTTTCCATGGGTTGCGGGTCAATCCTCCAAACCAGGTGTCCCCCATCGCCAGTTCACCCAGGGAGAGCTTGGCGACCAGAACGGCGCCGGCCTGGTCCAGTCGCTGGATCACCGTGGCATCCAGGTCGATGATCCGATTCGTGAACGGTGGTGCGCCCCAGGTGGTGGGGATGCCGCGCGTAGCGAGAAGATCCTTGGCGCCATAAGGGATGCCGTGCAGCGGCCCGCGCCAGCGTCCCGCCTGAATTTCTGCGTCCGCTCGGCGCGCGGCGGCCAGGGCACGGTCTTCGGTCAACGTGACGACGCAATGCAGGCTTGGGCCGTACCGTCGGAGTCGGTCGAGGGCCAGACGGGTGAGTTCCTCGGACGTGACCTGCCGGGACTGAAGCAGTGCGGCGAGATCGGTGACGGGAAGAAAGGCGAGGTCATCCGCGGAGGTTGGGCGCTGCATTCGGGGCAGGGCAGGCGGCGGATTCGAGGGAACTGGTTGGGGTGGGACCCAACCGTTGGGACGCGGATCGAACCGCAGCGCTGGCGGGGTGGCGTCAGAAAACCGGCGAAGGCGAAGGGTGGCGAACGCTTCAAGGGAGCGTTGGACGGAGCCGAGCATCTGGGTCTGCTCGGCCTCGGTGAGGGGCAGGCCGTTGACACGCAAGGCACCGGCGAGGTCGGACGCGGCAAGCGGTTCGTTGGTGGCAGCAGCAGCGGGTCGGGGCAACAACGCGAGACAAACAAAGCACAGGCAGGACAAGAGCAGGTTGCCTGCATTCGGGGAGCGCGAGGGGCGTTTGAAGCAGCGGGCCGCTCCGTCTCTCCGGGAATCCGGCGTTGCGTCCGACCCCGGGTCAGACCGAGATGTCGATGGCGTGGGGTGCTTGTGAATCGGCATGGCGGACAGGTCCCTGTTTCACACACCGGGTGAAGTCGGGGACGGTTCGAGTCCCAGGTTCTGGTACAGTTTCGCCAGGCGGCGGGCGTGTTCGTCGTAGGCGGCCTCGAACAGCGCGGTGGCGCGTTCCTTGCCTACCACCGCACTGGCAGAGAGCACCTTGGGCGGATGCCCCGCCGCGGTGAGGCGCTGAGCGATTTCGGCCTTCAGGCAATTGACGAGCATGCAGCCGCCCACCGTGGATCCCGGCGCCACGGGTGTGTCGAGGCCTTCGACGCGGACCATGGCATCGCCGACCGGAGCGCCGGTGTCGAGAACGAGGTCGGCGAAGTCCTGGAGCTTTCGGCCGTCCGGCCGCTGGCTGGTGCTGGCGAGGGAATGTTCGCGCGAGATGATGGCCACCACCCGGACCCCGCGTTGACGGAAGCCCTCGGCGATTTCGATGGGGACGACGTTGCAACCGCTGGACGAAATGACGAGGGCGGAATCGGTGGGTTGGAGGTCGAAATTCCGCAGAATCCGGGCTGCGAGTCCGGGAACGTTCTCGAGGAACATGGCCTGACGCTGGCCGTTGGCGCCGACCACGAGGTTGTGGAAGCTGAGGGACAGTTCGACGATGGGGTTGAACCCCGGGAAGGAGCCATAACGGGGCCACATTTCCTCGACCAGGATGCGGCTGTGCCCGGAGCCGAACAAATGGACCATCCGACCGGCAAGGATGGTGGAGGCGAACCAATCGGCGGCTTGGCGGATGGGGTCGACCTGAGCGGTAACGGTGGCGAGCAGATCGCGGCAACGGTTGAGGTAGTCGAGACTAGGCAACACGGCCCGAACCTAAGGGAGGCAGCGGGCGGGCGGAAGTCGCGAGGCGACCCTTGGGTTGGAGAACAGGCCGGACGAAATCGAGCTGGAAAACGCGGAAACACTGCAAGCGGCTGTGGCTGAAGTGGCTGGGAAGGGTTTGCGCTATTCCTTACGTCCTGGAACGGGGGGTTGCTGAATACGCTCTCGGGGGCGAGAGTCCATTGAACGGGCAAACAACCCGTCTTGAGGCCAAAAATCAGGGGTTGCCTGCCCGAATAAAAGGACTACAACCGTAGTGAAGCTATGAAGACCCCCTTGACCAAAACCGTGGCTTGGTTGGCTGCGGCGATGACCGTACTGACGGGTGGGTGTGTCGAGCCGAAGGGTTCCAGTGCCGACGGTTCGACCAACGCGCCGCAGGGGGTGGCTTCGGCGGAAGCGGTGGCCGGCTCGGAGGCTGGTGGTGTGGATGCGACCTCGGCGACGGCGGAGGCACCCACCTTGCGGTCCGGGCGGGCGAATCGGACGTTCCCCGATGAGATTGCTAAGGTGATCGAATTGGTGGAGGCGGGAGCCGGCGAGGAGGTGGTTCGTGCGTTTGTGTCGCGATCGGCTGAACCGTATGAGCTGACCCTGGATGATGTGCTTTACCTTCGGGACGTTGGGATTCCGGACGGTGTGGTGGCGGCGATGATGCGACGAGGGGCAGAGCTGCGGCAGCAGCAGGCGGAAGTGGTGGCCCTGCAAACGAATTTGGTGGGAGCGGTGGCCGATATCAAAGCGGCGTTGGCGTCACGGGATGCGGGAGCACCTGAATCCGCTGCACCGGCGGTTGACGGTCAACCGGGACCGGAGGCGGCTGGGGTGGTTGAAGGTTCAGCAACCCCCGGGCCTGCGCCGCTTCCCCAGGCTGCGGCATCGGTGCCTGTGGATGCGCCAACGGAAGTGCAGCCTTTTTACGAGACCCTATCGCCGTATGGCTCCTGGTACCAGGTCCCGAGCTACGGGTGGGTTTGGCAACCGAGCGTGGTGACGGTGAACACGGGTTGGGCGCCTTACCGCCACGCCGGGCGTTGGGTCTGGTCGGACTGGGGTTGGTATTGGTCGTCGGAATACTCCTGGGGATGGGCGCCATTTCACTATGGACGGTGGGCGACCTACCCTGGACTGGGATGGTGTTGGGTGCCGGGCACGGTGTGGGGTCCGAGTTGGGTCACCTGGCGGAATCATGGCACCTATGTGGGCTGGGCACCGCTGCCTCCGTACTGCGGGTGGAGCTCGGGAGTGGGCCTGACCTGGCACGGTGGGGCTGTTTCCGTGGGTTTCGGGTTTGGGCTGGCTTCCAGTTGCTACACCTTCGTGTCCTACGGCAATTTCTGTCATCGCAATGTTGCGCATCATGCCCTGCGCCGTGATCACGTGGACACCGTCTACAACAACTCGACGGTGGTGAACAACGTCATCCACGGGAACAACAACACGATCATCAACAACGGGGTCGGGTACGAAACCGTGGCGAGCAAGTCGCGCTCGGAGATCCCGAAGGCACGGATCGAACCGCTGCCCTCCTCGGTGGATCAACCGGTTCGGGTGGATCGGATGGAACGTTCCAAAGACGGCCTTGTGGTTTACCGACCCACGCCGGTCGCCGAGGCTGGCGGACGGCCCACCGCGTTTCGTGCCGAAGCGCGTCCGAGTTCGGCAAGCGCAAGTCTCAACGCCTCGGGCGTGCCGACGCGGGGAGCCTCCGCTGTACCTTCACGGCCTGGATATGATTCGCGCTTTGCCAACTCACCGACGGCTCCATCGTCCAAACCGATGGAATCCCGCGGGATCGCCGGCAGCACTCGGCCTGGTTCGGTGACAGCGCCCAACGCGGCGGGAGGCCGACCCATGGCGGCGCCTACCCGGACTCCGTCCGTGTCGCGTACCCCAAGCCCCAATTCGTTTGGAACGTCGGCTCCGAAGGCGGTCGATGGTCGTTCCACCCAGCCGCAGACGCGCTCTACGGCGCCTTATGCGACGGCGACGCCGTCTGCCGGGTCAACCTTGGGGCCCTCGCGCCAGACCACTCCCGTGCCGCTCGCGGATCCTTCGCGCTATTTGCCGAGGTCGGCGACGCCGGCTCCGACGACCAAGCCGAACTACGAAACGCGTGGGGCTTCGCAGTCTCCGACGGTTCCGAACAGTTCGGGCTATTCGCCAGCAGTGCGTAGCGTGGCTCCTCGAACGGCAGCGCCGCAGGCCGGGCCCAAAGTGGATTATTCGCGGTCCCAGTCGCCCGCATCCCGGCCGGCCTACTCCGCACCCGCACCGGCAGCGAGGCCTTCCTATTCCACACCGTCGCCGGCGTCACGGCCTTCCTACTCGGCTCCCGCGCCCGCTGCGCGTCCATCTTACTCGGCTCCGTCGCCCGCGATGACTGTTCCGACCGCGCCGCGCCAGTCGTTCTCGGCGCCGTCGCCGGTGATGCAAGCTCCCAGTGCGCCGAGGCCCAGTGTTTCCGCGCCGTCACCTGCCGCGGCCGGTCCCGCGGCGCGTGCGGGAGGTGGCAATGGTGGAAGGTCTCAGGCGAATTGAATTGATCCGGGTGACATGGCTTGAAACGGGGTGCGGTTGGATTTCAATCACGTCATGCGCGCTTCACGGTGGATGCGGTGGGGAGGTTGGTGGGTTTGGTGGATGGTGGGAGCCCTGACCGCTGGGGCGGCGACCCGTGTCCTGTACGAAACCCGCTTCGAGAAATCCGAAGGTTTCGACGAAACACTCACCCTGATCGGACAGGGTGGGTGGGTGGGGTTCGGGTCGGGCGGCAATGGGCTGGTGAGCGATTTCTTTGCCGGGGAAGGTCAAAACGCCTTCGTGGGTTTTGTGGCTCCCACAAACAACGGAGATTTCCTGAACGTCTGGCGGCCGCTCAACTACACCCCTGGGCCGACCAACCCGCCTCAGGTCCGTTTCACCGTGCTCCTGTCCATTGAGGATTCGTCGGCTCGGGCCAATCGGGACGATTTCCGCTGGAGTGTTTACAACGTGAAGGGCGATCGACTGTTGTCGGTGGACTTCGACAACGACTCGCTGGGCGTGAACTACCTGTTGGACGATGGAAACTTCGTGTCCACGGGGAGAAGTTTCACCAACTCACAGCCCTACCGGCTCGATATTCGCATGGATTTCTCGGCCAATCGCTGGTCGGCATCGCTGGGCGGCCTTGGGTTGGTGACCAATCTTCCCCTCACCACCAAGGGGGCCACCCTGGATTTTGGGGACGTCGATGCGGTCTGGGCGATCCGGACTCCGGGAAGTCCCGGCGATAACTTCATGGTCTTCGACAACTACCGGGTCGAGACGGACTCGGTGGTTTCGGAACCGCCCCGGCTGGAAGCGCT